>JABEVF010000048.1 GCA_013043965.1 Gallionella sp.
GTCTTCAGAACCTTGATCTTGCCAGCAATGGCGGCCCACTTCTACCGCTTTCTAGCTCATAAATTCAACTCGTACACAGAGTTTTGCAAGAGGCTCCTTCGACTCTGACTTGGGCGATCGCGCCAAGCAACACGGCTTCTATCAGGTTGTGGTTAAGGTAGACATATGTGCCTGGCTGCCTGAATTGATACATCATTGCCACCGCAGATCCACCCGCCACGAACCATGTTTCCAGATTGCTTGCAGGTTTGTCGCCAAAAGACCCGCCTTGCCACATCAGGTCAGCGTGCCCGCCAATAAGATGCGGCCTAGAGTCTCTGTTGGCTTGGGAATGTATAAACAATACCTTGTCTCCGACCTTGGCCGTTAATGCATTCTTGCCGGTCAGTGCATCCACGGCCCCGTTAAACACTATGTGTGTAGGAGTCAGAGTCCTCATCGCCTCAAGCATGTCCGTCATGCCATCTATCGGTGTCGGATACGCCTTGTACTTGCCGTTCGCATCCTTGGGGAGGTAAAAGTCCTGTTCGCCGATGTAGTACGCCTTGTCGTATGTAATTTGCTTGCCCTGGGCATCCCTCAGGCCGTCGCGCGGAAGAACCATGATGGCACCATTCATCCCAGAGACAACGTGCCACGGGATCATGTTTCCACCAGGGGCGCAGTGGTAAACAAATACGCCTGGTTTGATTGCTTTGAATCGCAACATAACTTGCTCGCCAGGTGCCACATGCGTCAGTTCACCGCCGCCCAAAGCGCCTGTTGCAGCATGAAAGTCGATATTGTGCGCTAAAGAGTTCGATTTTGGATTCACCAGCGTCAGCTCGACGTAATCATTTTGATGTACCACGATGATCGGCCCGGGCACGCTGCCGTTAAAGGTCATTGCCCAGATAGATTCACCATCCGGACCCACCTTCATAAGCTTTTCTGCGATCACCATACGCACCTGCACGACTTTGGGGTCGCCCTTTGCAATCTGCTCGTGTTCAGGCAAAAAAGGAGGGGCAACAAGTTTCTGGGTAACGCGCTCCAGCGTATCTGCCTTGGATGCGATCACCGCCCCTGCATTCGTCGAGCAAGTCAGCAAGAAAACAATAGTTAGAAGGATATTCGGCATTGTTCGCATACGATTCTTCCTTTCGTCCAACGCCCTCGAAGAGGGCCGTTTTATGTGGCTAGTGATTATCTGAAAGATGTTTTGGCTTGCATGATCCATGTAGTGGCCTCGGTCGCCGACCAGGCATACACCGCCAGTATCATCAACACGATCAATGAACCTCCCTGCCCCCAGATGGGGCGTCTTGCGCCAGAATGGTTCGGATGCCCAGTACTGATTTGTCGCCACGGTGTTCCCCCTTGTACAACGTTAAGAGCTCTGGAACGTTATCGTCTCTGCGTTTTTCCGCTTTGCGGCATGGGTAGTCACGCACAGATGCCAGACTGCGCGCGGTGCAGGCAGATATCCCGCCAACAGAAAGGCGACGATGGCTGCCCATGCCGGGTGCTCCAATGGATTTGCTGCGTCAGCCAGAAATAGCGTGGCGGCGAGAAGGCCTGCATAAGCAAGGCAAGGCATCAGGCGCGGGTCATCCCTGACGCGGGCAAAGGCGGGTAACAGCACGTATAGCGCACCCAGCATGATTGCCATCGCGGCGGAGAATAATACGGTGAAGAAATTGGCGAGACTGGTCTGCTCGGTCATGCGGCCCCCTGATGAATTGAGCACCCAATGATTTGGCCGGGCCGAATGTATTCCCATTCCATAAAAAATTCAACGACAGAAAATGTAATATGACTGTGTTAAAGCGGGGAGCGGATATTCTCCCCACAGGCCTGGCGCAACAGGAATGGCTATCCGGCACGCAACTTAATCTATCCGCCGGCATCGCCATTGGCGAGGTATCCGAGGCTGACTATTCCACAAGCAGATCTGATGAAAGCCGCTATGGGGCGTGTCGGCATGCGATACAAATCTTGGCAGAAGAGTCGGCAACGCTGATTTAGAATGCTGTGACTTATCATTCATGCGCAGTGCATTCTGAATTAGAGAGCCGCATTCAAATCCAGGCGCAAGCCCTATTTCAGGCGCGCATCCCAAATACACGAAAAAACTACGCGCGGGTCGGTGGTAAAATTCACGCCGAAAAATTACACTCCCCCAACATGCCCCAGCCCTCTTTCGTTCATTTGCGTCTGCATAGCGAGTATTCCATTGCCGATGGGATAGTGCGCATCGCCGAGGCCGTCGACGCGGCACACGCGGACGCGATGCCCGCGCTGGCACTGACCGATTTGAGCAATCTGTTCGGCCTCATCAAGTTTTATAAAGCCGCGCGCGGCAAGGGCTTGAAGCCTATCGTCGGTTGCGACGTGTTCATCAGCAACGAGGCGGATCGCGATCGGCCGCATCGCTTGTTGTTGTTGTGCCAATCGCGCGAGGGCTATTTGCTGCTGTGCCGTTTGCTGTCGCGTGCCTATCTGGAAAACCAGCATCGTGGCCGCGCCGAACTGCGCCGCGAATGGTTCCATGCATCGGGCACGGCGGGGCTGATCGCCCTGTCCGGCGCGCACCTGGGTGATGTGGGTAGCGCGCTGTTGGCGGGCAATGCAACGCTGGCTAAACACTACGCCAGTGAATGGGCGGCGTTGTTCGGCCAGCGTTATTACCTGGAAATCCAGCGCGCGGGTCAGGCCGATGAGGAGCACCACATCGCGGGCGCGTTGCTGCTGGCTGGCGAACTCGCCTTGCCCGTGGTTGCCACGCACCCCGTGCAGTTTCTGAGCAGCGCGGATTTCAAGGCCCACGAAGCCAGGGTGTGTATCGCTGAGGGCTATGTGCTCAACGACAAACGCCGCGCCAAAGCATTCACCCCGCAGCAGTATTTCAAGACCCAGGCCGAGATGGCCGAGCTATTCGCGGATCTGCCGGAAGCCTTGCAAAACAGCGTGGAGATCGCGCGTCGCTGCAATCTCTCGCTGACCCTGGGCAAGCCGCGCCTGCCGGACTTTCCCACGCCGAACGGGCAGGGGCTGGACGACTATTTGCGCGAGCAGGGTCGGCTCGGTTTGCGGCAGCGCATGGAGTTCCTCTATCCCGATGAGGCGGAGCGCGCCGCCAAACTGCCGGAATATCAGGCGCGTCTGGATTTTGAAAACGACACCATCATCAAGATGGGCTTCCCTGGCTATTTTCTGATTGTGGCCGACTTCATCCGTTGGGCAAAAAGCAACGGCGTGCCGGTCGGCCCGGGGCGGGGTTCGGGCGCGGGCTCGTTGGTCGCGTACAGCCTGGGTATCACCGATCTCGACCCGTTGCGATATGAGTTGCTGTTCGAGCGTTTCCTGAATCCAGAACGGGTTTCGATGCCCGACTTCGACGTGGATTTTTGCCAGGACGGGCGCGAGCGTGTCATCGAGTATGTGAAACAGAAATACGGCGCGCAGTGCGTGTCACAGATAGCCACTTTTGGCACTATGGCTTCCAAGGCGGTCATCCGCGATGTGGGCCGCGTGATGGATTTTCCTTACGGTTTGTGTGACCGATTGTCCAAGGCCATTCCGCTCGAAGGGGTGAAGCCGGTGTCGCTGAAAAAAGCGCGCGAGATGGAGCCGGAGATCAACGCCATCGCGGACAGCGAAGAGGGCGTGGAAGAGTTGCTCGAGCTGGCGGGACGGTTGGAAGATCTGGTGCGGAACGTCGGCATGCACGCCGGTGGCGTGTTGATCGCGCCGGGGCAGCTTACCGATTTTTGCCCGCTGTATAGCGCGGAAAATGTGCAGGCCGGCGAAGACGGCAAAGCCGTCAGCCAGTTCGACAAAGATGACGTGGAAGCCATCGGCCTGGTGAAGTTCGACTTCCTGGGCCTGCGTACGCTGACCATCATCGATTGGGCCGTGCGTCACGTTAACCGATTGCATAATCAATCCTTCAATATCGAAACCATCCCGCTGGATGACCGCGCGACTTACGATCTGCTGAAGAAGTGCAACACGACGGCGGTGTTCCAGCTGGAATCGCGCGGCATGAAAGATCTGATCAAGCGGCTGCAGCCCAGCACCTTTGAGGACATCGTCGCGCTGGTAGCCTTGTTCCGCCCCGGCCCGCTGGAATCGGGTATGGTGGAAGATTTTATCAACCGTAAACACGGCAAGGCCACGGCGGATTATTTTCATCCCGAGCTGGAGGCCTCGCTCAAGCCGACTTACGGCGTGATCGTTTACCAAGAGCAGGTGATGCAGATCTCGCAGATCATCGGCGGCTACACGCTGGGCGGCGCGGACATGTTGCGCCGCGCGATGGGCAAGAAAGACCCCGCAGAGATGGCCAAGCAGCGCGACATCTTCGTCGGCGGTGCGGTGGCGCGCGACATCAACAAAGACCTCGCGACGCGATTGTTCGATCTGATGGAAATGTTCGCGGGCTATGGCTTCAATAAATCGCACTCGGCGGCCTACGCCCTGGTCGCCTATCAAACGGCGTACCTGAAAGCCCATCATCCCGCCGCTTTCATGGCGGCGACCCTGTCGGGCGATCTGGACAACACGGAAAAAGTCAGCACCTTTTACGCCGACACCTTGCAGCAAGGGATACGCGTGTTGCTGCCTGATGTGAACAGCTCCGGCTATGCGTTCTCACCCGTCGATGAACAGACCATCGCCTACGGCCTGGGGGCGATCAAGGGTACGGGCGAGGCGGCGATTGCCAACATTGTGCAGGCGCGCCGGAGCGGCCCGTTCAAGGACCTGTTCGATTTCTGCCGCCGCGTGGACAAGCGCGCCGTTAACCGCCGCACCGTCGAGGCCCTGGTCAAGGCGGGTGCGTTCGATGCCATCAACGCTCATCGTGCCGCCCTGATGGCCAGTGTGGATGCGGCTCTGGCGAGTGCCGACCAACAGGCGCGCGCCGTCAACCAGAATAGTCTGTTTGGCGAGGATCATGCCGATGCGGTGTTGATCGTGCAGACCCAAGACGTGCCGCGCTGGACATTGCGCGAACAGTTGGCGTTCGAGAAAGCCAGCTTGGGTATTTATCTCGGCGGGCATCCTTATCAGGAATATGCCGCAGAATTGGCGAATTTCATCAAGGTGAGATTGAGCGATCTCACCCCGCAATTCGTCGGAAAATCCAACAACGGTTCCGGGAAAGGTTCGAGGCGCGGTGTGCCGGTGCTGCTGGCGGGCATCGTATCGGCGTTCCGCCTGCAACAAACGCGACGCGGGCGCATGGCCATCATCACGCTGGACGACGGTGCGGGGCAGATCGAGCTCACCGTGTTCAACGAGATCTACGAAGCCAACCGCCCGTGGATAGTCGAGGACGAGTTGCTGGTGGTGCAAGGTCGCGCCAGCCTGGACGAATATTCCGGCAATGTGCGCGTCAGCGGTGAAGAGTTGTTCGACTACGCGCAGGCGCGTTCCAATTTCGCCCAGCAACTGACACTGCGCTGCAACGGCAACGCCGACATCGCGCGACTCAAGGCATTATTTACCCCGTATCGCGAGGGAAAATGCCCGGTACATCTCTATTATCACAACGCGCAGGCCAGTTGCCAGTTGCGCCTGGGCGAGACGTGGAACGTCACGTTGCAAGACGAGCTGCTGCGCGATTTGCAGGCGCTGTTGCAGCCTGAAAACGTGCAGGTGGTATACGGCTAACCGCTATTTCCAAGGCCTCCCGATAGGCTTCAAACAGACGGATAGCACAAACAAACACGCCACCTTGCGGTGGCGTAGAAGCACACGTTCTATGTCTGGTGTTTATCTATCTTCGTGCACGGGTGTCGGCGAATTCATCATATCGCCCAGGGCAAACCCCGGAATGATGATGCCCAGTACCACGAGAATGATGCCTATCGAATTGTTAACAACGAATCCACCTATGAACCACAAGATCGCTGCTATGATCGCCGACAGTACGAGAGTGCGAGTTTTTTTATCCATAAATCCCCCTATAAATTATCTGTTGTTTCCGAGCGGGCTTTAACCGGCACGGTTCGCGATAATAGCGCAATGTTGCCAAAAGTGTGAGCACAACTAGACCCTGTTTTAACTAATGTTTTGTTGCTGTCCGGTCGTGCTACGGGTTGTCTCCGGTGTCTTGACAGGCAAGACCGAGCCCAGCGATTCCTTGCTGCCGGGCTGGTCGGGTTGGATTACGCCGCGTACCAGAGCACGCCGAAATAATGGCAGGTGGTGCCGGCCAGCACGAACAGATGCCAGATGAAGTGGCCGTAACGCAGGCGCGCATCGGTCACGAAAAAAGCCACTCCTATCGTGTAGGCCACACCGCCAGCGACCAGCAACAGCAGGCCGGATACGGGTACACGCGCATACATCGGCACGGCCGCGACGACGATCAGCCAGCCCATCAGCAGGTAGAGTCCGGTGGAAAGGACAGGATGCGAGAGCCTGTTCGACATTTTCAATATCACCCCCGCCAAAGCCAGACCCCAGATGATGCCCAGCAGCGACCAGCCCCATGCCCCGTGCAGCACGCCCAGTGTGAATGGCGTGTAGGTGCCGGCGATCAGCAGATAGATCGCGGCATGTTCGATGGTCTGGAACACCCGTTTGGCTTTGCCTGCCGGTAGCGCATGATAGAGGGTGGAGCCGAGGTAGAGCAGCACCATGGTTGCGGCAAAAATAGACACGCCGGTAACCGACCTGGCCGTATCGTGCCGCACCGCATGCAGGATCAGGAACGGTGTGCCCACCAGTGCTGCGACCAGGCCCAGGCCGTGGCTAAGGCTGTTCGCGAGTTCTTCACCGCGTGATTGTTCACGCAGGCTCATGGTATGTCCCCCTCAAAAGTGGTTGGTGAGTCATCTAACCACGAACGATAGTGTGTCAAAACATTAATACGGTACCTCCAGTGCGTGACAAAGAAATTTCATAAACGGGGCAGCCTCCGCGTAGCGTTTCCCGACCGATTTGACCACGCTGCTTCCGGTGATCTCGCGGGCAGACAATGGCGAGATGGCGATGAGGTCCTTGCGCTTGATGTCCCCGATTGCCGCATGACTGCGGTCATAGCCGCGCGGAGGCCGTGTCAGGCTGTCGCCGTCAAGTTCCCAATGCGCGACGAATTTCTTGTCATCACGTGCGGCGAACCATTGCTCGGGTTTTTGCGTGATCAGGTCGCGGATATTTCCCAGCGCATCCGTTTCGGGATGCCAGCAACCCACGGCAAGGAAGCACTCGTCGGTGGCGATATGCACATAGAAGCCCGGCGCGTGTATGTCCCTGCCCAGCGCGTGGCGGAACTGGATGCCGATGTTGGTCTTGTACGGTGTCTTGTCGCGCGAGAAACGCGTGTCGCGAAATACGCGCACCAGTGAACCACCGATTTTGCGCAGCTCGGCACGGAAGCTCGGTGCGAAGGTTTTCAGCACCGGCCCCATCGCTTCGATGAATTCAAGGGCAGGTTCCCGCACCAGCGATTCATAGCGCGGTTTGTTGGTCTCGAACCATGCCTTGTTGTTATTGGCAGCCAGTTCGGCCAGGAAACCGAAAGTCGCTTGAGTGAACATGATCATTCCCGATTATCTGTTGCCGGTGCGGCGAGTAGGATTTTCCCTTGCGCGGCGAACTTGGACCAGTGCAGTTTATCGCCGTGATCCAGAAATTCTTTTACTGCCAGTAGCGTATATAGCGCACAGGGGTCGTGGCGATGTCCCATTTGTTTTGCCAATGCCAAGTAGGTCGCGAGGGGATCACGTTTGGCTAATTGTTCGGGTGTGACAATGCCAATGGCGCGCAGGTCGGAGGCGATAGCCGTGCCGATGTTGGGCAGGTCTTCCAGTCGGGTCATGGGTGGGGACATGAATAATGGCGGCCGCGATGCGTTTACATGCTTTTGGAATAGGCGACCAGCTGTTCGAGTGCCTTGCCCCAGCCTTCGCGGAATCCCATTGCCGCGTGCTTCCGGCAGCTTGCCTCGTCTCCATGGATGACCGTTGCGGTGTATTTTGTGCCGCTACCGTGCGTGGACAAAGCAATCATTGCAGTGAAGCAAAAATCGAGAATTTCTTCAGTATTTGCTGCTGATGAAGACATGGGGCGAAAGCCGGGTGCGAGCGCGTTCGTCCAGACCAGTTTTTCGTTTTCTACCACCTCAAGATAGCAGCCGATATTGGGGAACTCCTGTCCCTCCGGTGAAAGCATCACGGTGCGGAAGATGCCGCCGGGACGCAGATCGATCTCGCAATCTATGGTCTTCCAAGGCAAGGGATAGAACCAGGGTTTGAGATGTTCCGGTGTAGTCCATGCGCGCCAGATCAATTCTTTCGGCACATCGACGATGCGTTCGAACGACAGATCGAGCTTGGGATCAAGTGGGTAGGTAGAGTTCATGTTTATTCCTTTCCATCTATGAGGGGTGTGCCGCGAGCATCGCGTTGCAACGCCGCTGCATTTCCTCGAACGAGACATCTTCGATGTGCGTACTGATATGCCAGCGATGTCCAAAAGGATCAATCAGTGTTCCCCCACGTTCGCCATAGAATTGATCTTTTACCGGCTCAAGCACAGTCGCACCGGCATCTATTGCGCGCTGGAAGGTCGCATCGACATCGCTCACGCGCAGGGCGATAGTGACAGGCGAGTCGCCGATGGTAGCCGGGCTTTTGTTGCCCCATGCGGGATTTTCTTCCGCGAGATACAGCGCGGCATTGCCGAAGGCCAGCTCGGCATGCCCTATCTTGTTGCCCGGCTGCATGACGAGGCGACCCACCTCCTTCGCGCCGAATATGTTTTTGTAAAACTCGATTGCGGTTTGCGCCCCTTTCACTGTGAGATATGGGGTAATAGCGGATAGGCCCTCAGAAATTTTATTGGTCGTACTCATAGCAATCTCCTTAATGTCATTTCACGATTTACTTTCACAATTGA
>JABEVF010000049.1 GCA_013043965.1 Gallionella sp.
GGAAGATATTCATGTCACGATTGAGGGCAATCAGATTGTCATTAGCGCGGAGATGAAAAACGAAAAAGAAGTGAAGGAAGGCGAAAAATTACTCCACAGTGAACGCTATTACGGCAAAGTATATCGAGCTTTTACCGTAACACATGACGTTGATGAGGAATCAGCGCAAGCAAAATACAACGATGGCGTGCTGGAACTCAGCTTGCCGAAGAAAGCAACAGAGATGTCCAGACGGTTAGAAATTCGCTAACACTAAGTCCGGCAAACACTTAAGGGGCGGTACTTCCACCGCCCACAGAGATGGTGTGCCCTGAGCAAGACTCATTTTAAATATGAAAGTTGTTTTAATAGTCTGAAGATTAAAAAGGAAAAAAACTATGAACATCTTTAAACTGCAAGTTCTTTCCGCAACCTTACTAACCATGGGCTTAATTTCGACCCAAGGTTTCGCTGCTGACTCAGTACTACCCAAAAACCCCGAGGTACAGCCACAGGCCAGCCAGTCAGTGCAGCCAGAAATCGACAAAAAGACTGCCGACGCTGCTGCTGAAAAACGTAAGCATTTGCTTGCCGATGCGCAAACCGCGATCGCTGAAACGGAAAAAGCGCTCCAAGCCTTAGAAGAGAACAAGAGTAAAGAGGCGGTGGACGCACTTGCGGTTGCCACGGGTAAGCTTGAACTTGTCTTGGCAAGGAACCCCAAGCTCGCGCTAGCACCCGTTGAGGTGGAAATCGTGACGCAAGACCTCTTGGCAAACCGTGACACGGTTAAGGCCGTGCTTAAGGATGCTAGAGCGGCTTTGGGTAACGGCGAGATTCAGAAGGCTCGTCCGCTGGTTGCCAATCTGGCCAGCGAAATTCAGCTCCGTACCACTAACATCCCGTTAGCGACCTATCCGGCTGCAATCAAGGCGATCACGCCCCTCATTGACGCGGGCAAGATTGATGAAGCCAGGGTTGGATTGCAAGCTACGCTAAACACCTTGGTAATTACTACGGATGTTATACCGCTACCTAAACTGCGTGCAGAACACTTACTCAGAGAAGCGCAAAACCTAGCGGAGAAAAAAGGTCGCAATAAGGAAGAAAACGACCAGCTTGCCAGAGACGTCAAAGGCGCCCATGAGCAATTGCAACTGGCCGAATTGCTGGGCTATGGCAAAAAGAAGGATTACAAAGCTATGTATGAACAGATTGACAAGATTGAGAAAAAATCCGCTGACGGTAAGAGCGGCATTGGCTGGTTCGACAAGATCAAGAAGCAATTATCAGATTTAATCTGATCAGCTAGGAGGCTCGGCGGAATGCTGCGCCAGTTGATCCGCCGAGCTCCTCTAAGTTAGGTCAGTTTTAAGATGCCATTTTTATTTCGAGACAAGGTTAGAACTTATCGCACTATCTAAATGACAGAAGCTACCGGCCTGCGCTGCGGGCGGGTGTTGTGAGGGTGCAGAAAAATGCGTGTTGGGTGCAGGTATAACTAAGCGATCGGCAAATCATCATGAATATCGGCCAGAAAAATCAATCCTTTAAAAAACTCTTGGACGAATGGCTGGTTATGTCCTTTTACGAGCGTTTTGAACAGAGTATTGCTCTAATCCTCGCCGCAGTGATCGCAGTGATTGTGGTTATTTCCCTGCTTCAACTCATCCGCACCGTCTTTACCCTGCTTTTTCTGGATGCCTTCAATCCTCTGGATCACCGGGTGTTCCAGACTGTGTTCGGCATGATCATGACTCTGCTCATCGCGCTGGAATTTAAGCATTCCATCCTCAAGGTGGCACTACGTCGCGACAGTATCGTACAGGTGAAAGCAGTGGTACTGATTGCCATCATTGCTCTTTCGCGCAAACTCGTCATTCTCGATCCAGACATTGGCTCAGCCAAAATTGCCGCTCTAGCTGGTGCTAGTGTAGCTATGGGTCTAGTGTATTGGTTGCTGCGGGAACGGGATGGCCGAGAAGCTGAAACCGCCAAAAAAACAAGAAGAACTGACGAATGTTAACAGTGTTCAAGACTCCCAGATTAGGGGCGGGAACATGATCCAATAATTTCCACCTCAGCATGTAATCTCCGGCGTTTTAGCCGAGGGTTCGGTGATGATTGGTTACGATTTGGCTACGGTCGTCGGGAAATAAAAAACCCGCTAACTTTTCGGTTAATGGGTTTAAATTGGTGCCGCTTGTCGGATTCGAACTGACGACCTACCGCTTACAAGGCGGTTGCTCTACCAACTGAGCTAAAGCGGCGACTGAAACTGGTGGGTCGGGCGAGATTCGAACTCGCGACCAACGGATTAAAAGTCCGCTGCTCTACCGGCTGAGCTACCGACCCCTTGAAAGGAGCGCGAATTATACGTATCTGGCTTTTCCTGTCAACGCAAAAACCACGTTAATCGCATCTTAATTTGAAGAATCGCGATAGGCGGTTGGATCGTGAATTCCGGCGACGGCAAATCCGGCACTGCGCAAACGGCACGAATCGCACACGCCGCAGGCACGTCCCTGTTCATCGGCCTGATAGCACGAAACCGTTTGCGCGTAATTCACACCGAGCGCGGTGCCTTGCAAGATTATTTCCGCCTTGCTCATCTGCAACAACGGCGCATGTATCGTCAGCGGGAGTCCTTCCACCGCCGCTTTGGTGGCCAGGTTCGCCATGCGCTCAAAGGCTTCGATATATGCCGGGCGGCAATCCGGATAGCCGGAGTAATCGACCGCATTGATGCCGACGAAGATGTCTTGTGCCTTCAGCACTTCCGCCCAAGCCAGAGCCAAGGACAACATGATGGTGTTGCGCGCGGGAACATAAGTCGATGGGATTCCGGTGCTGGGCAACTCGGGAACGGCAATCTTGTTGTCGGTCAAGGCGGAACCGCCGAAACCGGTCAAGTCGATCTTCACCACACGCAACTCGCGCGCGCCTTGCGTGCTTGCCACGCGTTGCGCGGCGGCCAACTCCGCATGATGCCGCTGTCCGTAATCCACGCTCAACGCATAGCATGTATATCCCTGTCGGCGTGCCATCGCCAACACGGTCGCAGAATCGAGTCCTCCGGACAAAAGCACCACAGCATTCTTCATGGTCAATGTCCCGCCGCGTTGTTCCACAGTATCTTGTGCAATTGGACTTGTAAGCGTACCGGCAAGCGGTCACGCAATATCCACTCGGCCAAACGAGTCGGATTGAGCACGTCATGCACGGGAGAAAAAAGTACCGGGCACTTGGCATCCAGTCGGTGCTGCTCGATGAGTTCTTGCGCCCAGTGATAATCGGCCTCGTCGCACAGCACGAACTTGATCTCGTCGTGCGCGGTGAGCAGCGCGAGATTCTCCCAACGATTCTTCGCCAGCTCACCGGAGCCCGGTGTCTTGATATCGACCACACGCATCACGCGTGCATCGACCGCGCTGATATCCATCGCCCCGCCGGTTTCCAGCGACACCTGATAGCCGGCATCGCACAGCGCGCGCAGCAGGACGATGCAATTTTTCTGCGCCAGCGGCTCGCCGCCTGTTACGGTCACGTAGCGCGGCGCATAAGCCGCCACCTGCCCGAGTATGTCGGCGATGGCAACCGTCTCCCCACCTGTGAACGCATACGCAGTATCGCAATAGGTACAACGCAAGGGACATCCGGTGAGGCGTATGAACACGGTGGGCAGGCCGACACGATGCGTCTCGCCTTGCAGCGAATAGAAAATCTCGGTGATGCGCAGCTGCGCGGCGGTATTAGCCGGGGACATGACGGGCTACTTGGCGGCAGCGAGCAGTTTGTGTGCCTTGTCGGCTGCCGCGCTATTGGGATATTTGGCGATCAGTTGCTTGAGGGTCTTCTGCGCGGCGGCGTGCTGCTTCAGGCTCTGCTGGCAACTCGCCATGTTCAACATGGCATCCGCCGCTTTGGGCGCGGACGGATAGGCACTCAGCAGTTTTTCATAAGTCGCCAAAGCGGACTTGCTGTCCTTCAGCGCGAATTGGCTACCGGCCAGCCAATACAGCGCGTTGGGCATGTGCACGGCTTCGGGATATTTGTCGATAAAGTCCTGGAAGGCCTGTAGCGCATTGGCGTTGTTGCCCGCCTTCACCCATGCGTAAGCGCCTTCAAAAGCGCGATCCTCGGGAGCGGGGTCGGAGGGATCGGCCGCGCCGTTCGCGGCACCTGCCGCCGTTGTATCTGCCGATTCGAAACGACGCACACGCGTGTCCAAATCGACATAAAAATCCTTTTCGCGTTTCTCGGCATCTTGCAAGCCGTGAGCGAGTTCTTCATTTTTTCCGCGCAGATCGCGCAGCTGGTTCTTTAGATCGTCGAGCTGGCTTTGCAAATCCAACAAGGCTTTGGTCTGCTGCTTGATCGTGTCTTCCAACGATTCCAACTTCAGCACACGCGCCTCTAACTGTTGGGTTTTCAGTCTCGCCTCGTCGTCCGAGAACAACCCCGCCTGCGCGGGAACGGCGAAACACAAACCCAATAGAATAAAGGCGCGTAGCTGTAGCATGGTGTTAATTATAGTTCAGATCGGTACGACGGTTTTGCGCCCAAGAGGCTTCATCGTGGCCGGTTGCCTTAGGCTTTTCTTCGCCATAGCTGATAGCATGCAATTGTTCGGCTTTGGCACCGCCCAATTCCAGCATCTTCTTCACACCGTCGGCACGACGTTGGCCCAAAGCCAAGTTATATTCGTTGCTACCGCGCTCATCGGCATTACCGGACAACTCGACTTTGCGGTTGGCGTGCTCGCTCAGGTATTTTGCATGTGCTTGCAGCATGGGTTTGTCCGCTTCGGGAACGGCAGCCACATCAAACGCGTAATAAACGCTACGCTTTGCCAAAATGCTGGCCGGATCGTTCAATGGATCGACTACGACCACAGGGGCTGGGGCCGGGGCCGGTGCCGGAGCTGCCGCTACTGGAGCAGGCGCAGGAGCCGGAGCCGCTTCTGGTGCCTTCTGGCTCGCGCAAGCGGCCAGAAGATTCACTAATACAACACTGATAACAAGTCTCTTCATGTTATTTTCCTTCTAAAATTAAATTAAAGATGTGGTCCCCACACCGGTTCGCGCGCATCACCGCTTTGCGTAAACATGCGTTGCTTGACACGACCGTCGCTAGAAACGCTGGCTAATATACCACGGTCATGAGCCTCGCTGGCAAACAGAATGAGCTTGCCGTTGGGAGCGAAGCTCGGTTTTTTCTCCCAGCCGCCATCGCTCACGATTTGCATTTGCCCGGTCTGAAAATCCTGCATGGAGATATAAAATTGTCCGTTGACGCGATGTGTGAACACAAAACTTTTGCCGTCCGGACTGTGGCGCGGCGAATAGTTGGAGCCCTCGCCGAAAGTCAAACGCTGCTCGGGCCCGCCCGCCACGGGCATGCGATAGATCTGCGCGCTGCCGCCGCGATCCGAGGTAAACAGCAGGGTTTGCCCATCGGGTGAAAAATTCGGTTCGGTATCTATCGCGTCGCTAAAGGTGATGCGTTTGACACCGCTGCCATCGGGCTTGATCAAATATATCTGCGAGCTGCCGTCGCGCGTCAACACGACCGCTAACTGCTTGCCGTCGGGCGACCAGGCCGGCGCGCTGTTGCTGCCGGGAAAATCCGCCAGCAATTTGCGCTGGTTGGAAAACACCGACTGTACGAATACCGCCGCATGCCCTGTCTCAAAACTCACATAAGCCAGGAATTTCCCATCCGCCGACCAGGCCGGAGACATGATGGTCGCGTTTTGCGCCAACACGGTCTGTTCGTTATAGCCATCGCTGTCCGCGACCACCAGGCGATATTTTGTGCCATTCCGGTTCACATAGGCGATACGCGTGCTGAACACCCCCTGATCGCCGGTCAGTTTTTCGTAGATCAGGTCCGAGATACGATGGCCGATGGCGCGTAGCTGCGTGTCTTTGGCGGACACGATTTCACCGACCAGCGGCGATTTTTTTAACACATCCAGCAGACGGAATTTCGCGCTGATACGGCCATCCGGCTGTTGCGCCACCGAACCGATAGCCAGTGCCTCCGCCCCCAGCGCCTGCCAATCGGAAAAATTCACTTCACCGGGTTCATGCGGCGACTTCCCAGACACGTCGATCAGGCGGAACAAACCGCTGCGCTGCAAATCCCCCACCACCACGTCGTTGATCGCGGCAGACAAGGTGGCGTCGCCGCCCAAAGGCACGATCGCCACCGGGATCTGATGCTCGCCCGCACCGATGATCTCGATGTTCAGTTCCGCGCAGGCCGATGATGCATAAGCCAGCATCAACACACCCAATACGTTATGCAATATTTTCAACATTAATGGCCTTTCTTATTCGACGGGTTTGAATTTTAGTTTTAATTCTCGGAAACGATAGAACATGCCCGCATCAGCGGGCAAGGGCAAAGGCTGTGACTTCAGAATCGCGCGCTCTACCGCATTGTCATAAGCGGCATTGCCGCTGGACCGGGTCAACCGTGCGGCCAGCACGGTCCCGCCGGGCAGCAGCGTCACCGAAAATTCGGCGCGCGCATCATCCATGACATCGGGAGGCATGACGATGTTACGGCGTATTTTGCTGCTGATTTTCACCATGTATTCATCCACCACACGACCGGCCGCCGCTGCCTGTGCGGCTTGCTCGGCCAGCACCCGCGCCGCTTCCCGCTCCGCCGGGCTCGGTTCGGCGGGTTTGGGCTGCGGTTTGGGCTGCGGTTTCACCTCGGCTTTCTTCGGCTCGACAGGATGCACGGGTTTGACCTCTACCGGTTTGATCTCGATCTTCTTCGCCGGCATCACGATATCGGGCTTGGCCGCCACGGGTGGCGGCGTCGGCTTGACTTCCGGCACGGGCGGAGCGACGGGTGCGGGCGGAGCAACGGGTGCAGGTTGAACGACAGGGGGTGCCTGCACCACGGGCGCGGCGACCTCGTCCGGCAGGCTCTTCCACAAGTCCACACTCATCGCGGCGGGCGGCTGGGTCTGCCAGGCAAAGCCAAAATACAACAGCGCGAAGAACGCGCCATGCACGACGAGCGCGAGCAGACCGGCCGGGAACTTATAGGGTTCGTGATACGCCGCGCTCATTTGTTCTTGGCTTGGGTCAACAGGCCGATCTTCTGGATGTGTTGCTGCTGCAGCATATCCATCACGTTGATGACTTCCTCGTAGCGGACGTTTTTATCGGCAGAGATCACCACCGCCTGCTCGGCTTGCGCGCCTTGTCTGGCTTTGAGCAGGGCGATCAACTCGTCGCGCGACACGTGCATTTCGCGCTCGCTCTTGGCGTGGTCGCGCAGCGCCAGCGTGGAGTCTTTACGTATAATCACTTCCAGGGGTGCCACCGTCGGCGCGAGCGATTTTCCGAGCTGCGGCAGATCGACCTGGCCGGGGTTCATCATCGGCGCGGTCACCATGAAGATCACCAGCAACACCAGCATCACGTCGATGTACGGCACGACGTTGATCTCATTCATCAGGCGGTTCTTGGAACGGCGATTAGTACGCATACGAACGAACCTTAGGGCTGGCGTTGTAAAACATTGGAAAATTCTTCGCTGAAACTCTCGAAGCGCGTCGCCAGCCTGTCGATGTCATGCGCGTAGCGGTTGTACGCCACCACCGCCGGGATTGCGGCGAACAGACCCATCGCAGTCGCCACCAGTGCCTCGGCGATGCCGGGTGCGACGTGTGCCAGGGTTGCCTGGCCAACATTCGCCAGGCCGCGAAACGCGTTCATGATGCCCCACACCGTACCGAACAGCCCCACGTAGGGGCTGACCGAACCGACCGAAGCCAGGAACGCCAGATGCGCTTCCAACCTATCCATCTCGCGCTGATAAGTGGCGCGCATGGCGCGGCGCGTACCGTCCATCACCGCGCTCATATCCATCGCATGTTGTTTCTTGAGTTTGACGAATTCGACGAAACCGGCGGCGAATATGCGTTCCAGCGCACCCACATCATCGCGGGAATGCGCGATGGAGAATTTATACAGTTCGTTCAAGTTCGGATTGCGCCAGAATGCCTCTTCGAATTCGTGCGTCATTCTGGCTTCGCGGCGGATGGAGAACATTTTCATGAAGATGTACCACCACGACAGCATGGACACGGCCAACAACAACAGCATGACCAGTTGCACCAGCACGCTGGCATGCGCGATGAGATGCACAAACGATAGATCCTGAACCACTTCCATATCTAGACTCCTGTTAGTTTTTCCATTGCGCGCGCAACACTTCCGGCACGCTCACCGGTTTGAAGCTCGCCAGCGACACGCACACCAGATGCACTTCGCCTTCGGTGAGCAATTCTTCACCGCGTTTCACCGTTTGCACCAAGGTGACGCGGCTGCGCCCGATGTCCCGCACCTGCGCGGTGACTTCCAGCAGGTCATCCAGCAGCGCGGGCTTGAGGTAATCCACCTTCATCGAACGCACCACGAACACCGCGCCGAACTCCTTCATCAACGCGCCGTTGCTGTAGCCGCACACCTCGCGCAACCACTCGGTGCGCGCGCGCTCCATAAAGTTCACGTAGCTGCCGTGATACACCACCCCGCCCGCATCGGTGTCCTGAAAATACACGCGCACCGGCAGCGCAAAGACTTTGTGCTCACTCATCGAGCAAGTCCCCGCTGACAAGCGCACTCACCACCTGCAAACCAAAATGTTGATAGGCGTGCGCGGTCGCCATGCGCCCGCGCGGCGTGCGTTGCAAATAGCCCTGCTGAATTAAATACGGCTCCAGCACATCTTCGATAGTGTCGCGTTCCTCGCCGATGGCGGCGGCGAGATTATCCACGCCGACCGGCCCGCCCATAAACTTTTCGATGACCGTGAGCAGCAGCTTCCTGTCCATCAGATCCAGCCCTTTGGAGTCCACATCCAGCATGAGCAGTGCGGCATCCGCGACTTCGCGCGTGGCATGTCCATCGGCGCGGACATCGGCGTAATCGCGCACCCGGCGCAGCAGGCGGTTGGCGATACGCGGCGTGCCGCGCGCGCGTCTGGCGATCTCCAGTGCGCCATCGGGCGAGATGGGCAGTTCCAGCAACCCGGACGAGCGGGTGACGATGCGCTGCAACTCTTCCGGCGTGTAAAACTCCAGGCGCGCCACGATGCCGAAACGGTCGCGCAAGGGGTTGGTCAGCATGCCCGCGCGCGTGGTCGCACCCACCAGCGTGAACGGCGGCAGGTCGAGCTTCACCGAGCGTGCCGCCGGACCCTCGCCTATCATGATGTCGATCTGGTAGTCCTCCAGCGCGGGATACAGGATTTCTTCCACCACCGGGGAGAGCCGGTGTATCTCGTCGATGAACAACACATCATGCGGCTCAAGGTTGGTCAGCAACGCCGCCAAGTCGCCCGCGCGTTCCAGCACCGGGCCGGAGGTATGGCGCAAGTTCACGCCCATCTCGCGCGCGATGATCTGCGCCAGCGTGGTCTTGCCCAGCCCCGGCGGGCCGAACAGCAACACATGATCGAGCGGCTCGTTGCGCTGCTTGGCGGCCTGGATGAATATCTCCAGTTGACCCCGTATCTTCTCCTGGCCCACATACTCGTCGAGCTGCTTGGGACGCAGCGCGCGCTCCAACGCCTCCTCCTGCTTGGAGGCGACGGCAGGGGTTGTCAGACGCGGTTCAGAGGTGAGGTTGTCGCTGTGTATCATGCTTTCGATAATAATTTAAGTGCCTGCCGGATACCGTCCGTCACGGTCGCATCTTTCGCCAACTGCTTGGCTGCCCAGTCGGCTTCCTTCTCGTTGTAACCCAAGGCCTGCAAGGCGTTCACGATGTCGCTGCCGGCTGATGCGGCCACCGTGCCGTGCGCGGTGGCCGCGCCACTCACGGTAAATTTCCCTTGCAATTCCAGCAACAAACGCTCGGCAGTTTTTTTGCCCACGCCGGGAATCTTGGTCAAACGCGCAGCGTCTTTATTCACCACGGCGGCAGCCAGATCGTTCAGGCTCAGGCCGGACAACACGGACAACGCGAGCTTGGGCCCGACCCCGCTGATCTTGAGCAACTGGCGGAACGCGACGCGTTCTTCATGCGTCAAAAACCCGTACAACAACTGCGCGTCTTCGCGCACCACGAACTGCGTGTGCAGCACGACTTTTTCGTGCAACGCGGGCAGGTTGTAGAACGTGCTCATCGGCACGTCTATCTCGTAGCCCACGCCCTGCACGTCCAGCAGAATCTGCGGTGGGTTCTTTTCCAGCAAGATGCCGGTAATCCTGCCTATCATATCAATCGTCCTTTTTTCACCCGGTATCCCGCTGTCGCCAGCGCGCCCAAACCCAGTCCGCCGTGCGCGTGACAGATCGCGCAGGCCAGCGCGTCGGCCGCATCGGGGCTGGGTGTACCGCTTAATTTCAACAAGCGTTGCACCATCGCTTGCACCTGTTCCTTATCGGCATGGCCGTTGCCGACCACGGCCTGTTTCACTTGCAGCGCGGTGTATTCGCCGACCGGCAGATCCGCCAGCACCGCCGCGCAAATCGCCGCACCGCGCGCCTGGCCCAGCAACAGCGTGGACTGCGGGTTCACGTTGACGAACACTTTTTCCACCGCGACATGTTGCGGCTGATATTGCGCGATCACCTCGGTCAAAGAATTCAAGATCACTTTCAAACGCGGGGGCAATTCACCAACCGGGGTCTTGATACAGCCGCTGGCGACGTAATGCAGTTGCTGCCCGATTTTATCTATCACTCCAAAACCCGTCACTCTCAGACCCGGATCGATACCCAATATCCTGATCGTCATGATCCGCATCTCAGGTTGGAACGCTGGCAACGGGCTGCAGTGCATGCCAACTTGCGCATGCAGGTTATGTCGGAACTAAACCCGGTTACTCCCAACCCCGGGCCGATTCCAAGACTACGCATCACAAATTCCGGTTTGCCCGCGAAACGAGAACAAGGCGGCAAGCGAGCAACGACGAGACCGTACTGGCCAGTACGGCGAGCTGTCGCGCAGCGCAGCCAACCCAGTTATCGTGGAGCAGCGGGATCATTCCTCAAACACCGCCGTGGTATAAACCTCCTGCACGTCGTCCAGGTCTTCCAGCGCGTCCAACAACTTTTGCATCTTCACCGCATCGTCGCCGGTGAACAGCACCTCGGCATCGGGCTTCATGATGACTTCGGCGAATTCAGGTTTGTAGCCTGCGGCTTCCAGAGCCTGCTTCACGTTCACGAAATCATGCGGGCTGGTGATGACTTCGATGCTGCCGTCCTCGTCGTTGGCGATGTCCTCGGCCCCCGCATCCAATGCCACCTCCATCAAGCCGCTCTCATCCGTGCCGGGCGCGAAGATCATTTGCCCGCAATGTTTGAACATGAACGCGACCGAGCCGTCGGTGCCGAGGTTGCCGCCGTGCTTGCTGAACGCGTGGCGCACATCGCCCACGGTACGGGTCTTGTTGTCGGTCATGCAATCCACCATCACCGCCGCGCCGTTGATGCCGTAGCCCTCGTAGCGCAACTCCTGATAATCCACGCCGTCCAGCTCGCCCGCGCCGCGCTTGATGGCGCGCTCGACGTTGTCCTTGGGCATGTTGTTGGCATACGCCTTATCCATCGCCAGACGCAGGCGCGGATTGCCCGACGGATCGCCGCCGCCCATGCGCGATGCCACGGTGATCTCTTTGATCAAACGGGTGAAAACTTTGCCGCGCTTCGCGTCTTGTTTACCCTTGCGATGTTGGATGTTCGCCCACTTGCTATGCCCTGCCATACAGACCTCCGAAAAAACATGGCGCGATGGTATCATTTCCGCCCTGTTAACCCAAGGCGCGCCGCTCGCGGCCGGAGCCATCGGGCCTATCGAAAACGGAATGCGCACATTTTCCTGCTCACCGGATTGGTCGCCACAAGTTCGACGGCCGGTTTGCAAGCACGGGCATTGTTCACACCTAGGAGCGATATGAAAACCATACTGATTGCGAATCCCAAGGGTGGCAGCGGTAAAAGCACGCTGTCGGTGAACATCGCCGGATTCCTCGCCCGTCGCGGCGACCGTGTCGCCATGCTGGATCTGGACAAGCAGCAATCCTCGGCCTTGTGGCTGAGCATGCGCGACCCCGGGTTACCCAGGATAGAGGCGCTCGCAGACAAAAAACCGGATGAGGGATACGACTGGCTGGTGATCGACTCCCCCGCCGGGCTGCACGGCAAGAACCTCGCCCACGCGCTCAAACTGGCCAGCAAAATCATCGTGCCCATCGCCCCATCGCTGTTCGATCTGGATGCCAGCCGCGCCTTCCTGGAATTGCTCGCCCAGGAAAAAACCGTGCGCAAGCACCATTGCCACATCGGCATCATCGGCATGCGCATGAGCCCCAGAACCAAAGCTGCGCAAGCCTTGGAACATTTCCTCGCCACCTTCGACCTGCCGATACTGGCTTACCTGCGCGAGACGCAGGTCTACGTGAATGCCGCCTTTGAAGGGAAATCCCTGTTCGACTTGCCGCCCCATCTCGCCTTGCGCGAACTGGAACAATGGGCGTTTTTACAGGGCTGGCTGGACCAGGACTAAGCAACCTATCTTACGCAATACGCCATGAGTGGGTCGCTGAAAATGGCCAACGCCGCAACGTCTCCTCCAACGCCTTGCGTTGTCTTAATTTTGACCAACTCGTGTGGTATAGTAAACACCGCTGCGCGTATCCTTCACGCAGCTTTAATTTTACCTAGGGGAGTAATAATGAGAAGAAAATCAGCCGGTGCGCTATTGTCGGCCCTTACCACCATCTCGATCGGCTGTGCAATGTTTGGTGCAACCGCGTTTGCGAGCACGGCCGATATCAAGGCATCCAACAACCAGATAGGCATCCAGGCCATCTCGACAAATGTCAATTACACCGAAACGGGCACAGCGGGTTTGACAGCACAGACAGGTATTCTTGATACAGAAACGGGCAGCGTACCCGGTTACGCCCTATCCCTGTCCGCGATGAAGGACTGGTGGCTAGGCAACGACTATTTCGAGGCCGAGTACGACCATTCCAGCGGCAACACGACCTACACAGGTGCGTATCAAGGCGGTGTGTTTGGATCGGTAGTCGGCACATCGAGCGCGACACTCGTCAATTACAGTGCTCGTTATGGCAAGGGTTTTGTGATTAACAACCAGTTTATGGTGACCCCTTACGCAGAGCTGGGAAAGCACAATTGGGACAGAGGGGTCAATTATGGTGAAACCTATACCCATAATTACTATGGTATTGGCGCGCTAGGTCAGTATTCTCCTAACGGCAAACTGGTATTGTCAGCTAACGTCTTGTATGGATCGACATACGGGTCCTCCATTGCTGTCAATAGCGGCGCTGGATTGAATGGATTCTCGGGCGGACTCGGCAACTCCTCTTTGTATAAGCTGGGTGTCTCCGCAGATTATGCGTTTACGAAACAGCTTCACGGGAACGTCGGCGTTGATTATACAAGCTTCCGTTATGGTTACAGCGCAGTGTATAACGGCATGCTCGAACCTAACAGTAAAACCAATTACACAATGGTTAAAGTTGGGCTAGGCTACGCGTTTTAATTTGGGACTGGCGATCAGAAAAAGCCCCTTAACCGGGGCTTTTTTGTTGTCCGCGTGGATACGCATCCGGCTGCTTCATCCCGCCAGCGTGTCACCCAGCAGTTGGCAACTGGGGCTGTTTAAGCAGGGCCGTTGCACCAACGATGATCGCGGATGCAGCGGTCAGCCATTTTCCCTAGACGTTGAACAGGAAGTTCAGCACATCCCCATCCTGCACGACATATTCCTTGCCTTCGACGCGTAGCTTGCCTTTTTCTTTCGCGCCGGCCTCGCCGCCGCAGGCGATGAAATCGGCATAGGAAATGGTCTGCGCGCGGATGAATCCGCGTTCGAAATCGGTATGGATCACGCCGGCCGCTTGCGGCGCGGTGTCGCCCTTATGGATAGTCCAGGCACGCACTTCTTTCACGCCTGCGGTGAAATAGGTTTGCAAGCCCAGCAGCTCGTAGCCGGTACGTATTAAACGATTCAGGCCGGGCTCATCCAGCCCCAAGTCAGTCAAAAATTCCTGTTTGTCGGCATCGTCCAGATCGGCCAATTCCGCCTCGATCTTGGCGCACAGCGCAACCACGGGCGCGCCTTCTTTCGCCGCGTGTTCGCGCAGCCTGTCCAGATGCGAGTTATTCTCGAAGCCGTCCTCCATCACGTTGCCCACATACATCGCGGGCTTGATGGTTAGCAGGCACAGCGGCTTGAGTATGAACTTGTCTTCTTCGCTCAATTTCAAAGTGCGCGCGGGTTTGCCTTCGTTCAGATGCGGCAATAATCTTTCCAGCACGGCCACGAGTTTTTGCGCGTCTTTGTCGCCGGACCGGGCTTTTTTGGTATCGCGATGCAAGGTGCGCTCCACCACGGCCATATCGGCCAGCGCCAATTCGGTGATGATGGTTTCGATGTCGGCCAGCGGGTCGATCTTGTTCGCCACATGGATCACGTTGGGATCATCGAAGCAGCGCACCACGTTGACGATGGCATCGGTCTCGCGGATGTTGGCGAGGAACTGGTTGCCCAGCCCTTCACCCTTGGATGCACCGGCCACCAGGCCCGCGATGTCCACGAACTCGACGATGGCAGGCTGCATGCGTTGCGGTTTGACAATCTTGGCCAGCGCATCCATGCGCGCATCCGGCACTTCAACGATGCCGACGTTGGGCTCGATGGTACAGAAGGGATAGTTCTCGGCGGCTATTCCAGCTTTAGTTAAAGCGTTAAAAAGAGTGCTCTTACCTACGTTAGGTAAACCTACGATTCCGCATTTCAAACTCATGGTTGTTCCTTAACTTATGCCAGATTCAAAAAAGGCGCGAATTGTAACATCCCCGAGAAATCGGCCTTGCAGAGAACACCATGCCCAACGCAAAATAATTTCACTGACAAATGGGTTTTCGGACAGGTCCGCTAAGTCTATTGACAAGGAAGAGTTGGCTGAATGCGGGAGCTACTTGCAATGAATGGCCGGTAACAAGTATCGCGAACTGCCGCTAACGACACGAAGCGGAAGTTTAGGCTGTGTACTCCGGCCGTCTCCTTCTCGGCCATAGAGGCCATCGTGGATTTGAGGGCGTTACTTCTGCTGTGTGTTGCAGTCATTCGGGGAAACCGCAGCGAGAGTAATTACTCAATCGCTACTCTCCTTGCTTGATTACCAACTAGCCTCCACGCAAATCAGGAGTGATTCAATGGAAAATCTGCGATGACCAGAATCGCAACGACGCCATATGCGGGAAAATAGACCCTTACTTCAGCTTCTGAAAATTGGATTGTCGCTTCAATCTCGGGTTCATCGGAGTAGCCACCCTGAATCAACGCAGGCATAATTTCATCTATAGACCCGGCACGAATTATCCGTGAACTTTATGGTGATTGATGCGTCTCACGGCGCATGGAAAAAGAAGACGCAAGAAAGCAAACAAGGGAGGTA
>JABEVF010000050.1 GCA_013043965.1 Gallionella sp.
GTTCCGTGAAGCAGGAACCCGCCGAAGCGACTACTCAGGGGTTCGCCCTTGTTTAGCGCCGTAGGAATCCCCGGCATTCATGCCGGGGAGGACGTCAACGAAACTCGGGTTGTACGCGCTGATTTTTCAAAAAATGATTGACATGAATTAAACGGCCTTTTATAAAGATCTTCGCTGAGGAATGAAAACGTGCCTCGCCTCACTGTTTTTAACTGTACCGCCCACACCTAAATAATAAAGGGGAATCCAGGTGAATAAGACTGAACTGATCGATCATATTGCAAGTGAAGCGGATATTTCAAAGGCGGCAGCAGGCCGTGCATTGGATAGCGCAGTGGATGCAGTCAAGAAAACCTTGAAGAAGGGGGGGCAGGTGACCTTGGTGGGTTTTGGCACGTTTTATGTCGGCAAGCGAGCTGCTCGTGTGGGTCGTAACCCGCGCACGGGCGATGCAATTAAAATCAAAGCCGCAAAAGTTCCCAAATTCAGGGCTGGTAAAGCACTGAAAGATGCGATAAACTAGCGGTCTTTGGGGGTGCTTAGCTCAGTTGGTAGAGCGTCGCCCTTACAAGGCGAATGTCGGGGGTTCGAACCCCTCAGCACCCACCAGATTAATTAGTTCTGGGCTCGCTTTAAACCACTCTTTTTTGATTAAATCTGAGTGCCAAAAATGATCAGATCATTGGTTTGCCCTAATCTGGTCACCCGTTGCACGGCTGCAATGTGCGGCGGTTAATATTGCGTTGTTGTTGTATGGAGTGGTAGTTCAGTTGGTTAGAATACCGGCCTGTCACGCCGGGGGTCGCGGGTTCGAGTCCCGTCCACTCCGCCAATTTTGTGTCCATAGAAGCCCCGTAACATCCACAAAACCGTTTAATAACAGCAAGTTAGCTGTAATTACAGTCCGTAGTAGGCTGTATTCTGCTACGGGACGCTGTTCCCGCAACCGATCCGCTGACCTGCGCGGGGCCCTAACCCCCCATGTCAAACAGCATCAATCCGCCGTTCGTCCGGAGGAACTCCCGGAGTTATTGCGTGCCATCGCCAGGTACGACGAAACCGGAGACCGGCAAACCCGTCTCGCGTTGCAACTGCTGGCCCAGACCTTCGTCCGCACCAATGAGCTGATCGGCGCGGAGTGGGTGGAGTTTGATCTCGACCATGCTCTGTGGACCATTCCTGCTCAACGCATGAAGATGAAAACGGAACACATCGTTCCATTGGCAGGGCAGGCAATTACCCTACTGACCGAACTCAAGCAAATTTCCCGTGGAAGTCGCTACGTTTTTCCTGGCCGGAACCGGGATAAGCCCATCAGCAACAACACCATGCTGTTTGCCCTGTGGTAGCCGTCGCTCTCCGCTACCTTGTAAACAGAAGATGAATATAGTAATGGAATGGACGCCCACTTCCCCAAACGGTGGCCCGGGGGCTGCGCGAACATTATACAAGGCGTTTTTCGAGTGGCACTGAGCATCTTTATGCAACTTTCTCTGGACTTTACTTACCATTATGGTAAATAATCGTGGAAACTTGAGTGCCTATTCGGGCCTTCCGCCGACTTCCGCACAGGCCAGACGAGACATTGCGGGTGGGCCGTTATATCAGCCAGCAGAGGTGCAAGCCTTGCTGGAACAGGGCGAAACGGCCATTGTGCCTTGGACTCGGAAATGCAAAAACGATCTGCTGCGACTGGCTTTGGATCTAACCGATGCGCAAGCGCTGGTTCGAGAGACACTTCAACGAGGGCGTTTTCGCAACTCGGAATGGTGCGAGCAGCAACCAAACGGTCCGTGGGCGGCGTGCGATGCCTATCAACTGCTGCGTAACGAGTGGGTGAAGGCTGCCTACAAAGAAATGGCTTTTGAATACTACGTTAAATTTGCCATTGGCAAGACCGGTAAGCTGTTGTTGCTGGTGTCATGCCACGAACCCCAAGAGAGAGATAAATCATGAGTAATTACCCGACCTGTCCGCTGTGCGAAGCAGGGCAGTTGCACGAGCAGACCGAAGAAACGATGGTGGAATACCATGGCCAAAAGGCGGCGTTGAATTCATATTTTGCCGTATGCGATGCCTGCGGTGCCGAGCAAGCATCGGCTGATCAGGTGCGCCGCAACAAGCGGGCGATGATCGCATTCAAAAAAACGGTGGATGGTTTGTTGACGGGCATCGAAGTGCGGGCATTGCGTGAAAAATTGAGCATCAATCAGATACAAGCGGCACGCGTGTTCGGTGGTGGCCCGGTTGCATTTTCCAAGTATGAAAGTGATGATGTGGCGCAGTCTGAAGCAATGGATAAACTGTTGAGATTGGCGGAAGCAGTGCCGGCAGCGTTTGCGCATTTGGCTGAACAGGCTGGTGTGTCATTGGGACGCGCGAGTGTGACTGATCGTTGGATGTCGGCAAATTGGCAAAGTGAGACGGATGTCATTCCTGTACGACGCCCCCCGCACTTGCGCTTGGTGTCGACTTCCAGCCCCGAACCAGAAAACACGCGGAGATATGCGTGACGGAAAATGCCAACCTGCAAAATGCAATTGATGCCTTGCAGATTCAGGATGTGTACCTGCGCGATTCCTTGGCACGATGTTTCGGGGAATTTGACCCGAAGTATTGTGCTGATTACTCCAAGCTAACGGTTCAGTTTTTGCATGTGGTAAAGCAATCGGTTGTGATGGAGGAGGATGGTGATGGGCGTTTGTTGCGCGTGTTTGTGGACATGGGCGCACGCTGGGCTGATTTGAGTGAGCCCAACGAAAAACTCTCAGTACGTGCGCTAATCGAGGCAACGTTCGTGGTGGAATACCGTATGACAGGCGAATTGGAGCAGACTTGTATTGACGAATTTTCTCTAAAGAATGCCAGTTACCATGTGTACCCCTATTGGCGCGAACTGCTTACAAACCAATGTACACGTATGCATTTGCCACGACTCATATTGCCAGCGGTACAGCTTGCGCATAATCGACACTAAAATCTTCCTGAACAGATTCAGAAAACACACAGCCCAACTTAAGCCGTCAAATAATGAACCCGCTGGATCGTGCGCTGTTTGACCGTTTTCTGATCACTTTTAACGAAGATGGTGATCTGATTGTATCTCCTGGCATCTTCGCCCCGACGCAAGAGTTTGCGTATTCCCCTCATCGTGACCGATGGTTGGGACATGTGTCAATGGCCAAAAGTGGGTCAGTTTACTTGGCCACTGACAACAGTACCCATGAGTGAAATTCATTTCATTGTTGAAGAAGCGCCGGAAGGCGGGTATGTCGCGCGTGCTGTTGGCGTGGATATTATGACCGAGGCGGACGATCTGCATGGTCTGCATATA
>JABEVF010000051.1 GCA_013043965.1 Gallionella sp.
GCCGATGCCATTGCCGAGTTGAAGGGCATTCAGTATCTGGATACGCCGATCGGGCGACGCAAGTCGCTGGCCGATGCGGCGGGATCCGGGCTTGCTGTTGTAGAGTGGAAGCCCAGAGATCGGAAAGCGGCAACAGAAATGACCAGTCTTTTTAATGCCATATTCAGCTCGGGTTAATATCAATCAAGTATCAAGAAAGCATTAAATGGCGATTCGGAAAGCAGTCAAAACCACTCAGGACAAGTTCATCTCAGGGGCACCTGATGCCGAAGCCGTACCGAAACAGGTTGAGGTCAAAGGGGTGATGCGCGGCAATAAGCGCCAGATCAGCCTGACGTTGTCGCCCGGGATGCTGCCTAAAATTGATCAGGCTGCGGATGAGTTGGGGATTTCTAGGGCGGCGTGGATTAGCATGACGATTGCCAGGGCACTTAAAAGCGATAATCACTGACGAGCCAAAAAGGGTATCTGCTTTACCAGTTACGCGGCGTTGATACATAAATTGATAGTAGTTTTTGAATATAGGAAAATATCACCATACCTCCTGTCCATGCAGGAAAGAACCGAGAGTTAATCTGCTTAAGGTGCGCGAGTTTTTTATCCCGAGCAGCGGATTGTTGCATATATCTATCAATATCTGCTAATGTCTATCTAAATTCAGATAGACATATATAGAACTCATTAGATAAAGCTATGGATCCGATCACAAACCCATTCTCTCCCGGTGCAGGCGCACCCCCACCAGAACTCGTAGGGCGCGACCCTCTTATTGAGCAGGCGCGCATTCTACTTGGACGGGTCAGGCAAAAACGTCCGGAGAAAAGTTTGTTGCTGACTGGACTGCGTGGCGTAGGTAAGACCGTGCTGCTCAACGAAATTGAACGGATGGCCAAGAAGGACGGCTACCAATCAATCCTCATTGAAGCTCATGAAGAAAAACCATTGGGTGAGCTCATTTTCCCAGCACTGAGAAGCTTGCTCTATGACTTGGATCGGGTGGCAGGTGCTGGTGATAAGGTCAAGAAAGGCTTGGCGGTGCTGCGCAGCTTCATCGGCAGCATCAAGTTGACTGTGAATGATGTGGCCTTGGGGTTGGACATCGAACCCGCCAAGGGCACTGCCGATAGTGGGGATTTAGAGATAGATCTGCCAAATTTGTTTGTGGCAGTTGCGGAGGCCGCAGAGGAGCGTAAAACCGCCGTGGCTATTCTTGTGGATGAAATTCAATACCTGAGCCAGAAAGAACTGGGGGCACTCATCATGGCAATGCACAAGATGCAGCAGAAACAGTTGCCGCTGGTGTTGCTGGCGGCGGGTCTGCCTGTACTCCCGGGCATGGCGGGTGAGTCGAAATCGTATGCCGAACGGCTGTTCAATTTTCCAGACATTGGGGCGTTGTCGGAAGCGGATGCGGCAAAGGCATTGCGTGACCCAGCCTTGGCTATGGGCGTCACGTTTCAGGATGAAGCACTCAAAGAAGTATTTCGTCTAACTCACGGTTACCCTTATTTCCTTCAGGAATGGGCTTACCAATCTTGGAACATGGCGACAAAGAATGTGATTACATTGAAAGTTGTCCAAGACGCCACGCCGGAGGTGATACGTCGGCTGGACAAGAATTTTTTCAGGGTGCGCTTTGATCGACTTACTCCGGGCGAAAAAAACTTTCTCCGAGCCATGGCTCATCTTGGCCCTGCCAGTCACCGCACCGGCGACATTGCTGCGGCATTGGGAACAACAGCGAAAGGCATCGGTCCAGTGCGCTCGAAGCTCATCAAAAAAGGGATGATTTATAGCCCTGCACATGGCGAAATGGCATTCACTGTGCCTTTATTCGATCAGTTCATGATTCGTGTAATCCCTGAATTCAGGCCGCGATAAAACGTCAGAGTATTGAATTCGCATAGCCTCCAGTCATGTCAATCCGACCGGAATTGAGTGCTTAAGCGCTTTTCAAGCTGACCACATTCGATGCGCTGAGAATAGCTTCTAGTTTGTCGCCCAGCTTGTTCCATGCCTCGCGCTTTTCGTCGGCGTAGTCGTCGAGCAAATACACCCGGTCAACTTTTGAGCCAATGACATGGTTCTGGCAAAGGTTGACCACCTCGCGGCTGACCTTTAATTTCTGCATCAGCGTTGCGCCGGTTCTGCGCAAGTCGTGCGGTGTCCATTCCTCATTGCCCAACACCATACTGTTATTTTCAACTCGGCATTTGAGCTTGCGGGTTCGGCTCTTGAATTTTACTTGCCTATCTCCCACCAATTTGCTGACCGATTTCTCAGAAACATGCCCCTCTTTGTAGCGCGCAGGGAAGGCCCATTCGCTATCTTTGGTGAGCCCATGCAGTTGTTTGAATTGATCCAGCGTGAAGTTCGATAAATAAACAAGCTGGTCGCGTTTTTTGCCACGCTCACCTTTGGTGTTGGCCGCTGGAATAAACCATGTTCGCTGCTCAAAGTTAACATGTTTCCATTCGGTCATCAGTAATTCGCCAATGCGACAGAGCGTTCCTAGGCATAGCCACAATGCAATCTGTGCTTCTTTTTTCAGTGGACGTTCAGTGCCATATTTTTGAGTTGCATCCGCGTAAACTTGTGCCGTGGCTTTGAATATCGTTTGCAGTTTGATGATTTCCTCAATGCTCAGTTGCCGCTTGCGCTCTTTGGTGTAGTCGTTTGGGACGAGTTGTTTGATGTCCACCAGTTCGGCGGGATTGCCGTCGATTAGCAACGCGCGCCAAGGCTTACGTTTTTCCGCCCAGCGCAGCATCTGCCCGATGTCCTTGGATAGCTCGACCGCCGTGGCTGTCTTCCCTGTCGCGATGATTGCCCGGAAAACATTCCGCAAGTGATTCTCAGTTAAATGTCGCACCTCGATATTGCCGAGTACCGGTATGGCGTGCTTGCCGAATGACTGGGTAATGTATTTGTTGCCGTCGCTGCGATTCACGCCGTCCTTGATCCATACCTTGTAGAGATCATTGAAGGTGAGGGCTTCGGTGCGTCTCTGTTCGTCGGCCTTGATGGTTGCATCAACATCGGCCTGAGCTTCGATTTTGGCCGCGACCTTGTTGGCACGTGGATCAATGCCCGCTTTGACCAAGTCACGCGCTTTATCGCGCTCCTCACGAATTGCCGCCATGTCCCTGGTTGGGTAAGTGCCGCAATAATGCCACGCCTTTTTACTTTGCCATTTAAAGCCATATCGGAATGCGATCGAGACATTGTCATTGCTGGCAACGCGAACGTCACCAGAGAGGCCGTCGGTGTCGCTGAGTGTGTCGCCTTTCCACTCCGGCTTTGCGGCAGCCAGTTCTTTAATCGTCCACTTGTTACCTTTTCCGGCTTTAGGGTATCGAGTCATCATATTCTCCATGGGTACACTGATGGGTACACCGGAAAGCGGCTGTTATAAAACCTAGTCGCACCGTAATGGACGAACTATACGCCCACAATAGTTATATAACAACAGGATTGTATTGATAATTAACCGTCCGGCGGCATCCGATGTTGTCCGGTAGCGTATTGGCTGGAAAGAGTCATTTAACTTGCTACGAACCAAGGGGTCAGGAGTTCGAATCTCTTCGGGCGCACCAATTAAGGCAATAAAATCAATCGCCTAACGTTAATTCGCTAGGCGATTTTTCTTTTCAACTAAAGTCATTGCCGGACTTTTACCGGACTTGCTCCGGCAGACCCCGTTTGCCGCTTCCAGCAATTCTTCTATTTCAGGCGCTGAATAGTGAGATGTGATATCACCATTCTTGTGGCCTAGTAAAACCTTACGAGTTTCCAGCGAAACACCCGATGCTCTGAGTCGCCTGCCGAATGTGTGCTTCAAATCATGATCTCTGAACCAGCGTCATCATCACCACGAACCTGACCTTCTCGGAATGGAGCAGAGTATTCGGTGATGCGAAACTGACCACGGCACTGCTGGATCGGCTCACGCATATCATTGCCATATCATTGAAACGGGCAACGAGCCCTACCGCTTCAAGCACAGCAGCGCGGTGGCAAAGGAACGGATCAAGTCGAGCGAGAACAACAAACGACCTCAATCCAGCAAGGAACAACTGCTTGGAAAGGAGGCTTGATACCACCCCAGTCTGGTAGACTTATTTTACAGCGACGCAAGCTAATTTACGCCGTAAATCGCCTGGTCAAAATTCAACGCACACTGGTGGTCAATTTTAAACGCGCGCCAACAGTTCAGGTGCTATCTGATGAGGTTTTCCCCGTTTTACCCACTGTGGGAACGAACAATGACCGCAGTCCTTCTAGTGCTTGAGGGATAACCGGATTGTCGTGCTCCTTCGGGTAAGCCATGTAAGTAGGGTGTGTGTAGCGTGGCGCGCCAAGCATTGCATGTAAGCGCCCGATGGAAATCAGCGGTTCAGCCATTCGCTCGGGCAAATAGCAGGTACCTCCATTGGCAAGAACCAATTGCAATGCTAGCCAGCCGTTATTGACCACTTGGGATGATGGTTCCAGATTGGGGTAGTTTTTGGTGTGTTGAATGTCGAATGCTGGCCCCCACTCGACATAGATGTAGTCTTCGCCCAGCCTGGTATCAGCCGGGCGACTACTTACCAGTATCAGTGTCTCGTCGAAGAGATGTTCGATAATAAGGCCCGCGCTGTGACTCGGAGTGTACATAAGCCCGATGTCGAGCGTACCCTCAATCAGATGCCGCATCAGACCTTCTTCGAAACCAATTTCGGAGTGAATGCTTATGTCTGTTGTCCGCAGGCGCATCCAGCGCATCCAAGCGGGCAGCAGTCCATCCCAAAGTGCAACACGTCCGCCGATACGCAGGGAGCCCTGATAGCGACTGGGCAGACCAACGTGTTGGCGCGCCTGCTCCGCAGTGAGGATCAGACGCTGAGCGTATTCGAAGAACCGGCGTCCACCAGCGGTAAGAGCGGCACCAGAACGATTGCGTACAAATAGCTGCACTCCTAATTCTTCTTCCAAACGCTGGATACGTGCGCTCACAGTGGATTGTGTCAGATGCAGCTTTTTTGAGGCCTCGATAAAGCTGCCATATGCAGCAATGGCTAAAAAAGTTCGTGCTTGATCAATATCCAAATTGTTTTCCACCCCCCAAGTATCGTTTATTTCGATTTTATACATCAATTAATATCGTTTTACTTGCGTTTATACGGCATGGCATGATGAGTCCACGTACATGAAGTACCGACAGTTAATTGAACTGTTTTAAGTTTGTTTGAAAGGACATAGTAAATGAATTCGAAAAATATTTTGATCGTTAGTTTGTTGTCAACTACGATTTGTTCTGTCGCGGTTGCAGGGCCTGACTGGGAAATCATTCATAAAGCTGAAGCGGACAGAGTATCTTCTGAACATAGATCCGCCAACAATAATATGAAAAGAACGATTACTCTCCTCAATCATGGCCCACGTGCAATAACTACTCCATATGTGAATGAAAAGCGGAAATTAGAATTAGAACGGAAATGACGTTGCGATGCAGGCAACCCTCATTCGGGACTCTCATTTAATATGATGCCCAAGCTTGGCGTGAGATAGCTTTTTTGCCTGATACATTTTGGCATCATCAAGCTTTATCATTTCGTTTATCTCGATAATAAGCTTCCCAAAAAGACGGGGCTTGTCGGGCAAACAGGGGGAAACGACTAATGTCTGGAGTTGAAGAAAAAGAGACATTATCGAGCGCATCAGAACCGAGGGCTATCTGCTCGACATCGATGAAGAGCCTGACAGGGTCAAGCGCGGGGCTACGAGCCTGCACAAAAACTCAACAACGCGCTCGGGCTTTTGTCCGACGACCTGCATCCCAAAAAATCGCATTGCATTCTGGAGCTGGTTCAGAACGCAGGCGACAACGACAGACCCCGTTTACCGTTTCCAGCAATTCTGCTATTTCAAGTCAACTTTCCGATTAGCCCAGTGTTGGGCGATAACGCCACCCACCGCCAGTTGCAAGGGGTGGTAAATCATGATGGGCATAAGGATTAAACCCAGAGCAGGATTGACACCAAATATCAGGTGAGCCATGGGTATCCCGGAGGCCAAGGTTTTTTTGGAGCCGCAGAACATGGCGGCGATGCGATCCTCCGTGGATAAACCGAGCAGATTCGACAAGACGCGGGTCAGCAGCAACACCATGAAGAACAGCACGACGGCGCCGACGATAGTTTCCACCAGCACCATGGAGCTATGGTGGGACCATATACCCTGCTGCACCGAATCGCTGAAGGATGTATAGACCAGCGTCAGAATGGTCAGCCGGTCCACCACCTGAATCCAGCTTCTGTTGCGGATGGCCCAGACATTCAGCAACGGACGGGCAAGCTGGCCCAGCACTAAGGGCAGTACCAGCCACAGCAGCAGATCCGTAATCACCGGCCCAACGGCAAAACCGGTGCCACTGTGACCCAGTATCCATGCCATCCACAGCGGGGTTAACAGCACACCGATGAGGCTGGAGAGAGTGGCATTAAACACCGCCACCGGCACGTTACCGCGGGCCGCCACGGTGAGCGCCACCGAAGAGGAGACGGTGGACGGCAGTGCACAGAGATAGAAGAATCCGGTCTGCAAATCTGCCGACATCCAGCCACTGGCAAGCTTGATCAACCCCCATCCGAGCAACGGAAAGATCAGGAAGGTGCTGCTCTGGATCAGCAGATGCACCTTCCAGCGCAACGCCCCGTCCCGCAGTGCCATCAGGCTCAAGCCCAGACCATTGAGAAAAAATATCAGGGCGATGCCTGTTTTATTCAGCAACTCCGGATGAAGGAAGCCTCCATGAGCGCCGGGAGCCGGCCACAGAAAGGCCAGTGCCACAGCCCCCAACATGCCCTTGAGGAACCAGTCGAACTTGAATTTCATGTCGAACGGCCTGTCTCGAATCTGACATTGCGCTGCGTCACCATGCTGCTACGCTGCCGTCGCTGCGCGGGTCTTCGCCACCCTCGATCCAGCCCCCCGGATGGAGCACCAGCGCGCCGGCATGACCCATACGCTCGTCGAAGTCCGCCACCACCTCCACAGGATGCCCCAGTTTGCGCAGGCCCTTCAACATTGTCCGGATTCCAGCCGGTTTGACGAATCCGGTCGTAGATACCCAGAATCAGCAACGAGGCCAGCCCCTGAGTTGGCGGTGCCATGTTGTATAGCGTGGCATCGGACAAGCGCAGGTGCAACGGCGGTTTGATCTGGGCCTGATGCCGGGCCAGATCGGCGCCTGTGACTGGGCTGCCGATGGCGGCCAGATCGGCCCCGATCTGCCGGGCCAACTCACCTCGATAAAAGTCGTCGGCACCCGCCCGCGCCAGCTGCTCCAGGGTGGTCGCCAGTACCGGGAAACGGTGGCGCTGCCCATAGGCCGGCACCTGTCCCTGATTCAGAAAAGTCCGTGCAAAACCCGGCTGGTCGATGAGATCGTTCAGTTTGGCGCGGGTGTTTTCCTCCTGACTGTGAGTAACGGGAAAACCCTCTTTGGCGTAGCGAATCGCGCTTTCCAGCAGACGTGCGAACGGCAGACGACCGCCCCATCGGCTACGACTGTAGTCATAGGCGGCCCCCCAGCCCGAAACCGTACCGGCAACCGTGTTGGCAGCCAGAGGGCCGCGCCAGGGAATGCTCTCCAGTTCGCCGTACAGCGCACGCGTGACCCCTGCGCCTGTAGCGCCGCAAGCGTCGATAGAGCTCACGCCCTGCCCCGGCGCGTGCAGCAGCCAGAAGCCGTCGCCGCCGATGCCGGTCATGTGGGGATAGACAACCGCCAGGGTCGCTGCCACTGCGATGGTAGCTTCGATGGCGTTGCCGCCTTCGCGCAGAACATCGAGACCGGCCTGGGATGCCAGCGTATGCGGTGCGACGACGGCGCCCCGGCTGCCGAGGATAGGATTCATGTGCATCTCCGTTTCATTTATACGTGCTGTTGTCGGCAGCCGGATTGTTCCAGACCGGTGCTGCCCGACTGGTGGCGCTGCGTGCCGACAGCAAGTGGGTACGCATTGCCCGATAAGTGGTAATTACGTCGTGTGACAGGATCGCCTCCACGATGACCGAATGCTCCGCAAACGATTCACCCATCCGCTCCATGTTGCGAAACTGGGTGCGGCGGAAAGGGGATATGCGGTGCCGCAAGCTCGTGGCCATCTCGATCAATACCGGATTGTGACAGCCTTGGATGATGGTGGTGTGCAGTTCAAGATTTAACACGTCGTAACGGTTCATATCCCCATCCTGCACGGCTAATCGCCCCAGAACATGCAGTTCACGCAGCCTGGTCCGGTCGTCTTCGGTCATGCGCAGGGCGGCGTGGCGTGCACAGGCCGCCTCCATCTCTCCGATAGCCTCGAACATCTGATCGAGCTGTTCAGGGGTCATCGCGGCGACCACCGAACCGCGGTTGAGCCGGTACTCCACCAAGCCCATGATGGACAATTGCTTCAGCGCCTCGCGCACTGGTGTACGTGAGACATTAAAACGCTCGGCCAGGCTCACTTCGTCCAGACGGGTGCTCGGAGCAAAATTACCCAGCACAATCTCGTCGGCGATTTTTCGGCAAATTTCGTCGGCTAGCCCCCCCCTGCTCCGGGTCGTTTTCAATGTTTCACTTGAGTTCATGCGGCCTCCGGGAAAGGTAGAACGGGATGGAAGCAGGCCAGAGATTCATTGCCTCGATTGAGTACCGGAGGCCGTTCGCGGTGACATTGCTCATCGGCACTGGCACAGCGGGGAGCGAAACTGCAACCTGGCGGCAAGCATGCCAGATCCGGTGGCGATCCGGGCACGGCCAGCAGGGGTTTCCCACGATTTTCCATGCCCACGCTGGAGGCCAGCAATCCGGCGGTATAAGGATGCCGTGGCTGGTGCACGATCTGTGCTACCGGCCCCTGCTCGACGATGCGACCGGCATACATGACGGCGATGCGATCCGCCACTTCCACGGCGGCACCGATGTCGTGGGTCACGAAGATCACCGACATGCCGGTTTCCTGCTGCAGCTCACGCAGCAGCAGCAGGATCTGGATCTGCACCGAGGCGTCCAGCGCCGTGGTTGGTTCGTCTGCCAGCAACAATTTCGGCTTGCAGGCCAGCGCCAGCGCGATCATGGCCCGTTGCCGCATGCCGCCGGATAACTCGTTTGGGTAGGCATCGTAACGTCGTTCCGCCTGGGGGATCTGCACTCTATCTAGCATATGCAATGCCTGCCGGCGGGCGGCTTGCTCATCGATGGCTTCATGGACACGAATGGCCTCGGTGATCTGCTGCCCGATCGTATAGACCGGATCAAAGGCCAGCCCCGGTTCCTGAAAGACCATCGAGACGGTGCCACCCCGGTATAACTCCAGATCCCGACCCTTGAGGGCCAGCACGTCCCGCCCGTCCACGCGGATGTGGCCGCTGATCCGGGTATTGCGTTCCGGATACAGGCGCAACAGCGTGCGCAGGGTGACGCTCTTGCCGGACCCGGACTCGCCCAGCAATCCGAGGACCTCGCCCTCGCCGAGTTCGAGGCTGACCTGATTGAGGGCGCTGGCGGTGCGGTTACCGCAAAACGCTACCGTGAGATCCTGAAGGGAGACCATGTTCATGCTGAAATCTCGTGACTGCTGTTCGGGTGGCCGGATTGAGTGTTATTCATGTGGCAGGCTACCAGATGATGGGGGCTTACGCCCACCGCCATGAGAGGCGGGGTCTGTGTTTCACAAACCGGATATGCATGGGGGCAGCGGCCACGGAAGCGGCAACCGCCGGGCAGATCGATCGGATTGGGCGGATCACCGATGAGGGGCGGCAGCTGGGTACGATGATCGGGATCCATCGAAGGCACGGCGGACAGCAAGGCGCGGGTATACGGATGTGCGGCCTGGCTGTAGATGTCTTCCACCGGCCCGGTTTCCACCACTTCACCCAGATACATGACCATCACATGATCGCTCAGGTAGTGGACCACATGAAGGTCGTGCGAGATGAACAGGTAGGTGAGTTGCCGCTCATCCTTCAATTCCTGAAGCAGGTTGAGAACCTGGGCCTGAACCGATTTATCCAGCGCTGCCACCGCCTCGTCGAGTATCACCATCCTGGGATCGAAAGCCAGCGCCCGCGCGATATTCACCCTTTGCCGCTGTCCGCCGGAAAGTTCGTGTGGATAACGGGCGCCAAACTGATCGGGTTCCAGACCGACACGGGCGAGCATATCCCGCGTCAAGCGATTGGCTTCTGCTGCTGGAACACCATGGATGCGGGGGCCGTAGGCGATGGTCTCCGTGATACTGAGCCTGGGATTGAGCGAAGCATAGGAATCTTGAAACACCATCTGCAGGTTGCGGCGAAACTCCTTGAGATGGATACCGCCGTATTCTTCTACGCCATCGCCGTCGAAGATCATGCTGCCGCTGTCCGCTGCCATCAGGCGTGCGATGAGTCGGGCCGTGGTGGATTTGCCGCAACCGGATTCACCGACGATACCCAGCGTCTTGCCCTTGGGGACGGAGAAGCTCACGCCGTCCACAGCATGGACGAATTGACGTTTGCGCGTTAGCAGGCCGCCTCGTACCGGGAAATGTTTTTTCAAATCACGCACGATCAGCAGGGGTTGGGCCGGGCCACCACGATCCTGTGGCGCGGCAGGGAAGGAATTGCTATTCATCGGCGGATATCCATGGCTGTGCGCACGCTATCTGCCAGCAGATTGAATGCAATGGAAGTGATAAAAATCAGCACCCCAGGCAAGGCCGCCAGCCAGGGGTTGATATAGATGGCCGAGCGCAAGGTGTTGAGCATCAGTCCCCATTCGGGTTCCGGTGGCTTCACACCGAGCCCCAGGAAAGACAGACCGGAAGCCAGAATCATGCTGACGCTCAACAGGCCAGTGGTGTAGACGAACACCGGGCCCAGCACGTTGCTCAGCACATGGACGCGGATAATGGAAAATGCCCCTGCACCGCTCATGCGGGCCGCCTCGATATAGTCCAGTTTGCGCACTTGGGTCGTGACGCTCTCGGCCACTCTCACCACCTGGGGGATGAAGATCAGGCTCAGTGCAATCAGACTGTTGCTCATGCCAGGCCCCAATGCACCGGAGATGGCTACCGCCAGCAGCACCGAGGGAAACGCATAGAACACGTCCAGCACGCGCATGATGGCCATGTTCAATTTTCCACCGACGTAACCCGCCAATAGACCGGTGGCGGTGCCAATAATAAAGGCAGCCAGCACCGGGATCACGCCCATCAGCAAAGAGATACGCCCGCCATACATGAGACGGGAAAGCATATCCCGACCCAGCTCGTCGGTACCCAGCAGGTGGCCCTCGCTGCCGATGGGTAACAACCGATTCAGCATGCTGGCTTTGTAGGGGTCGGCAGGTGCCAGCCAGGGGGCGAATACAGCGGCAGAGACGATCAGCAGCAGGATAAAGGTTATCGATAAAGCCATCGGATCCCGCAGCAACTGGTACCACACCGTGGCCCAGTAACTGCGCGTTGCTGCCACTGCGGGCGGTATCGGAAGATAAGCTGTCATAGTCGCATTCCGTTTAGTTCCGACCCATGCGTGGGTCGATCAAGGGTTGCACGATGTCCACGATCAGGTTGAGGACGACAAAGAACATGCACAACACCAAAATAGTGCCCTGAAGTAGAGGCATGTCACGCTGGAAGATGGCGGTGTTAAGCAGGAATCCGGTACCCGGCCAAGCAAAGACAGTCTCTACCAGTATCGAGCCGCCCATCAGGTAGCCGACTTGCAGGCCGGCCACCGCCAGCACGGTGGGCGCGGTATTCTTGGCGATATGACGAAAAACCGCACGGCCCGACAAACCCCTAGCCCGCAGTGCCACCACGAATTCCTGCTCCAGCATGTCAGCCACCAGAGCCCGTACGGTGCGAGTGATGATGCCCATCGGAATGACCGACAGTGTCAAAGTCGGCAACACCAGATATTTCAGATGCTCGATATCCCACAGCCATTCGCCTGAACCTCCGGGACCCGCGCCCATCGCCGGAAACCATCCCAGCCAGATAGAGAAAATAATTGTGAGCACAAGGCCCAGCCAGTAATGCGGGATGCTGACACCGATCACGGAAAGCGCCGTGGCTAGCCGGTCTATCCAGCTATCACGATGGTAACCGGCCAGCGCACCCAGCACGCACCCCGCCAGCACGCCAGCAAAAGCGGCAAAGCCCGCCAACATCAATGTGTTGCTGACTGCGCTCATGACTTCGCCGGTGACCGAGCGGCCCGATGCGATCGACGTACCCAGATCGCCCTGCACAGCACGCAACAGCCACATGCCGTACTGAACCGGAACAGGCCGATCCAGGCCGTAGGCGCTCTTTAAACTTGCAATGACATCGGCAGGGGCATCGGCTGGCGCGATCGCATTGAGCGGGTCGCCCGGAGCCAGATAGACCAGCATGAAGGACACGACCGTTACGCTGAGCGCGATCGGGATCGCATACAGCACACGCTTGAGTATATAAATGAACATGAATTGCTTTCTTCAACCCGGCCGAAGCGGGTGCAAGACCGGGGCTGTCCCGGCCAGGAGGATTACATACGAATGGTGGTCAGATCCTGAAACCAGTGCTGAGCCTGCACGAACTCCTTGACCTTAGGCGAGAGCGCGTGGGGGTTCACGTCATGAACTACCCACAACATCAGCGCGTCATTCACCATGATCTCGTGTACTTTGGCCAGCAACCCATCCTGGATTTTGGTATCGAAGGAAGTGCGGATCTTGTCCACCAGCGCATCGACCTTCGGGTTGTTGTACCCCCCCCCAGTTCACACCATTGGGTGCCACGTAGCGGCTGTCCACGAAGCGTGTGATGCCGTAAAACGGGTCGGCGGTGACATAACCCAGATTGATGGCGGTGACTCCCTTGCCGGCATTCATGTCTGCGGCAGCCCCGCTGCGCCAGTGCAAGTACAGATTCTCCAGTTCCACCACCTCAAAGCTTACTTGAATATTTACCTCTGCCAGGCTCTGCTGGATGAACTCGTTCATGGGCAACGAGAGCATCTGGCCGGTTCCACCCTGGGCGATGATTACCTTGGTGACCAGCGGATGCTCCTTGCTGTAACCTGCTTCAGCCATCAGCTTGCGGGCAGCGGCAAGGTCATATGCAATCTTGAAGGTGGGCTGCCCGAACCAGGGGCTAGTGATGTCCATTTGTCCTACAGCGGGAGTCGCTAGGCCATTGAGCAATCTGACGATAGCATCACGATCTATGGCCAGATTCGCTGCCTTCCGTACGCGAATGTCGGTCCAGGGTGAACCGGGCAGTGTCGAGAAATGATAGGGCCAAACGTGTGGGGTGACGTTCTGCACAATCCTGAAGCCGGCACTCTTGAGTTGAGGTACAACATCGGGCGGCGGAGTCTCGATGATATCCACCTGGCCGTTCAGCAAGGCGTTGACCCGGGTCATCGCGTCGGGAATCGGTATCAGCACGATGCGGTCGGTCTTGGCCAGACGACTCTTATCCCAATAGCCTTCATTCTTCACCAGGTCGGCTCGCTCTCTGGGCACTAACTTATCTAGTTTGAATGGGCCCGTTCCGGAAGGGTGTATCGCAACCTGGCTCCAGTCCTTGCCCATCTTTTCCCACTGTGCTGGGCTGGAAATAAGGAACCACGGCAACTGGTACGGGAACAACGCATCCACATCCTTGGTGGTAATTTCCACGGCGTAGTCATTCACCTTGCGATAAGAGGCGATGGAAGGGATACGTGGACGCACCTGCGCGCTTTGTTTGGCATCGAATTGAGGCGATTTGTCGGCCAGCACTTTGTCCAGGTTCCAGATTACCGCATCGGCCTTGAACTCTGAACCGTCATGAAACTTCACGCCCTGGCGCAGGCTGAACAGCCATTTTTTATGGTCCTTGGGATCCACCTTCCAACTACTGGCCAAACCCGGAACCAATTTGCCCGGGCGGCTGCTTATATTAGCTTCCCAAGCCACCAGGGGATCGTAGAGCGTGTGTCCGGTGAACTGATAGGCACCGGCACCTCGATCCGGTTGACCAGTAGTGAGGGGAATATCCGCCATGGATATGCCGTAGCGGGCGATAGTCTCGGCATGCACGCCGCCATTCAGGAAAAAAGCCAGAGGCAATACTGCCAGCCATAAAGATAATTGCTTGCTGATAGGGTTCATGAACATCTCCGAAATTATGGGAAAGCAATCTGTATGCAGCATGTAACATGCCAGATACCAGACCTGCCTAAATGTATTAACTAAGGAGCCTCTTGCAAAACTCTGTGTACGAGTTGAATTTATGAGCTAGAAAGCGGTAGAAGTGGGCCGCCATTGCTGGCAAGATCAAGGTTCTGAAGAC
>JABEVF010000052.1 GCA_013043965.1 Gallionella sp.
CGCGAATGGTACTGTAAGCTTCCCGGCCGCTACTGGGCCGGTGCAGAACAATACCATCTTCAAGGGCACCATCCTGGCCGGCAGCTCGGTCACCTTCGCTGGCGGCACTGCGCTGGAAGGCCGAGTCTTGGCGGGGGCGAATCTGTTGGGTACGCCCAACACCCAGACGGGCGGCGCGGTTACCACAACCGGCGGTTCCACCGGTGCGGTGACAGTCACCTTGCCGTTGTAAGAATCAGACTGTAAAAACCTAAAGCAGCAAATGAAAGGCCGTCGCGAGACGGTCTTTTTTTATGATGAAAACCGGCGGGTGTCGGAACGATGGGAACCCGTTAGCTGGGGGGCGTGGAAATGAGCACGCATGAGCTTCGTGCAGAGCTATGCTTGCAACGAGGTCGGAACGACATCGGCCAGCGCATTGCTATGCTCGCTCAATATTGATTGTCGGCTAGCGCGTGTAGCCAGTTTGCGCGTCGGCAGATGGAGTCAGGCCATTCTGGGCTGGGCCATTTGTGCTGCTTGTACCCATAGGTCGAATTCGGCATCCGTGACATAGCCCAGTGCCAGTGCCGCCTGTTTGAGTGTGCTTTCATCGTGGTGCGCACGCTTGGCGATCTCGGCGGCGCGGTCGTAGCCGATGTGCGGGGTCAGCGCGGTGACCAGCATCAGCGAGCGCTCCATCAGCTCGGCGATGCGGCCGCGGTTGGCCGCTATGCCGCGCACGCAGTATTCCTCGAAGCTGCTCATGCCGTCGGCAAGCAGGCGCACGCTTTGAGAGAAGTTGTGCGCGATCAGCGGCTTGAACACGTTCAGCTCGAAGTTGCCCGAGGCACCGCCGAGCGTGATCGCGACATCGTTGCCGAACACCTGGCAGCACAGCATGGTCAGCGCCTCGCACTGGGTCGGGTTCACCTTGCCCGGCATGATGGAGCTGCCCGGCTCGTTTTCTGGAATGCTGATCTCCCCCAGGCCGGAACGCGGGCCGGAGGACAGCCAGCGCACGTCGTTGGCGATTTTCATCAGCGCGACGGCCAGTGTCTTGAGCGCGCCGTGCGCGGCCACCAGCGCGTCATGCGCGGCCAGCGCGGCGAATTTGTTGGTGGCACTCACGAACGGCAGGACGGTGCTGCGCGCCAGTTCCGCCGCAACGCGCGCGCCGAACTCGGCGTGGGTGTTCAGCCCGGTGCCGACCGCAGTGCCGCCCGCCGCCAGTTCGTATAGCGGGGCCAGCGCCGCGACCAGCAACCTCTCGGCCTGATCCAATTGCGCCACGTAGCCGGAAAATTCCTGGCCCAGCGTCAGCGGCGTCGCGTCCTGCAGATGGGTGCGGCCGATCTTGACGATGTCGGCAAACTCGCCGGATTTCATCTGCAGAGTGGCGCGCAGCGTGCGCAATGCAGGCAGCAGCTTGTTGTGGATGCTGGTCGCGGCGGCGAGGTGCATCGCGGTCGGGAAGATGTCGTTGGATGACTGGCCGAGATTGACTTCGTCATTCGCATGGATTTTTCTTGCTGCTCCGCGCACGCCGCCGAGCAGCTCCGAGGCGCGGTTGGCGAGCACCTCGTTGACATTCATGTTGCTCTGCGTGCCCGAGCCGGTCTGCCAGACCGACAGCGGGAATTCACTGTCATGCTGTCCGGCCAGCACTTCGTCCGCCGCCAGCACGATCGCGCCCGCCTTGTCCTGGTCCAGCAGGCCGAGATCGCGGTTGACCAGCGCGCAGGCGCGTTTGACTGTGGCGAGCGCCATGATGATCTCGTCCGGCATGCGCTCGGACGAGATGTGGAAGTGTGCCAGCGAACGCTGCGTCTGCGCGCCCCACAGCCGTTCGGCGGGCACCTCGATCGGGCCGAAGGAATCGCGTTCTGTTCTGGTGGTCATCGTGTTTCCCCTATGAAATCGTTTTGGCGAGACCAAAAGCCGCCGCCGCTGCAATGCCGCCGATCAGCAAAGTTTGTAGCGCGCTGCGCAATGGCGCGATACCGGTGTAGCCACCCTTGACATAGCCGAACACCGCGAGTGCGATCAGCGTGACGGCAACAGAGTAGGGCAGAGCCTCTGTCACGCCGGATGCCAAGAAATAGGGCGCGATCGGAATCAGTCCGCCAGCGATATAGGCACAGGCGATGGTCGCCGCACTTTGTGTCGCGCGTCCGGATTGTGGCCGCTCCAGACCGAGTTCAAAACGCATCATGAAACGCACCCATGCCTCGCGGTCTGCGCGCAATGCCGTGACCACAGTCGCACATTGTTCCGCCGACACCCCGTAAGCCTCGAACACTTCGACGATTTCGGCGGCTTCCTGATCAGGTGCGGTTTGCACCTCCTGTTGTTCGCGCTGCAACTCGTGGGCATAGTGCTCGGCATCGCCGCGCGCCGCGAGGTAACCGCCGAGCCCCATCGCGATCGAGCCGGCCGCGATTTCCGCGATACCCGCGGTGGTGATGATATGGCTGGACGCGACTGTGCCGGATAGCCCGGCAGCCAGGGCGAACGGTACCGTCAATCCGTCCGCCATGCCGATGACGATGTCGCGCACCGTGTTCGAGGCGCGGAAGTGTCGTTCGACATGCGGGGTCTGGGGCATGTGGCTTACTTTTGTGCGACCAACTCTTTGAGCACATATGGCAGGATGCCGCCCGCGCGGTAGTAGTCCACTTCGATAGGCGTGTCGATACGCAGCAGCAGGGCGATGTTTTGCTTGCCGCCGTCGCGGCGCGTGATCGTGAGCGTCACATCCTGTTGCGGCTTCAGGCTGCCGTCGATGCCGATCAGGTCGAAGCTCTCATCGCCGGTCAGGTTCAAGCTCGCCAAGGTGTCGGTATCCTTGAACTGCAGGGGCAGCACGCCCATGCCGACCAGGTTGCTGCGGTGGATGCGCTCGTAACTTTTGGCGATGACGGCTTTTACGCCCAGCAGCTGCGTGCCCTTCGCCGCCCAGTCGCGCGACGAACCCGTGCCGTACTCCTCGCCCGCGAATATCACGGTCGGTGTGCCATCATGGATATGTTTCATCGCGGCATCGTAGATCGCCATCTGTTCGCCGTGGTACAGGGTATAGCCTCCCTCCACGCGGCTGCCGTCCGCGTTGGGTGGCAGCATCAGGTTCTTGATGCGCACGTTGGCGAACGTGCCGCGCATCATCACCTCGTGGTTGCCGCGCCGCGCGCCGTAGCTGTTGAAATCCTTCACCGCGATGTGATGCTCCTGCAAATATTTACCCGCCGGTGTGGTGGGTTTGAAGCTGCCCGCCGGGCTGATGTGGTCGGTGGTGACCGAGTCGCCCAACAACGCGAGGGCTTTTGCGCCAACGATATTTTCGACTTCAGGTGTGGCGGCATCGAAGAACGGCGGACGCGCGATGTAAGTGGAAGCCTCCCACTGATAGCGGTCGCCGGTGGGAGCTTGGATCGCGTTCCACAACGGCAGATCTTTGGTCAGATCGGAATACAGCTTGCGATACACAGTCGGGTCGGCGGCGTACTTCATCACCGTCTGGATCTCCGCGCTGTTGGGCCAGATGTCCTTCAGGTAAACCGGCTGACCTTCTTTGCCGATACCCAGCGGTTGGGTGTCGAGGTTGATGTTCATCCTGCCCGCGATGGCGTAGGCCACCACCAGTGGCGGCGAAGCGAGGAAGTTGGCTTTGATACTAGCGTGGATGCGTGCCTCGAAGTTGCGGTTGCCGGACAGCACTGCGGCGGCAATCAGGTCGTTCTTGATCACTGTCTCTTCCAGTTTGGCATCCAGTGGGCCGGAGTTGCCGATGCAGGTGGTGCAGCCGTAGGCCGCCACGCTGAAGCCCAGTTGTTCCAATGATTGCAGCAGACCTGCGTTTTTCAGGTATTCGGTCACGACACGCGAGCCGGGGGCGAGCGTGGTCTTGATGTGCGGCTTGACGCGCAAGCCCTTCGCGACGGCTTTTTGTGCCAGCAGACCCGCCGCCAACAGCACGCCGGGGTTGGAGGTGTTGGTGCAGCTCGTGATCGCGGCGATCAGCACATCACCGTGACCGATCTCGACGGGAGGCAGCATCTCATCCGGGGTCTGGCAACGCACCGATGCGCTGGGATGATCGTCCGCCATCTCCATCTCGCTGCGGTTTTGCGCGCCGTCCTGGCGGCCACCGCCGGAGAGAGGGATGCATACCTTGCCGCTGCGATCCGGCAGGACGGTGGTGTAGCGTTTGCCGAGTTCGGCGGCAGGTTTGTTGAAGCCGTTCTCCGCGACCGGTTTGCTGAACAGCGTGTCGAACGTCTCGCGCATCGCGGACAGCGCGATGCGGTCTTGCGGACGCTTGGGACCCGCCAACGAAGGGACGATGCTGTCCAGATCGAGTTCGACCACATTGCTGTAATCGATGCTGCCGGCAGCTGGGATGCCATACAGGCCTTGTGCTTTGAAGTAAGATTCGAGCGCATCCACTTCGTCTTCGGTGCGTCCCGTGTAGCGCATGAAGTTGATGGTGACATCGTCCACCGGGAAGAAGCCCATGGTTGCGCCGTATTCCGGCGCCATATTGGCAATGGTGGCGCGGTCGGGCAGCGTGAGGGCAGCAGTGCCTTCACCGAAGAACTCGACGAACTTGCCCACCACCTTCTCCTTGCGCAGCAGTTCGGTCACGGTCAGCACCAGGTCGGTCGCCGTCACGCCTTCGCGCAGCTTGCCCTTGAGATGCACACCGACCACATCAGGCGTCAAGAAGTACACCGGCTGACCCAGCATGCCCGCTTCCGCCTCGATGCCGCCCACGCCCCAGCCGACCACGCCGATGCCGTTGATCATCGTGGTGTGGCTGTCGGTGCCGACCAGTGTATCGGGATAGGTCACGCCATCCTTGTGCAGCACGCCGCGCGCCAGATATTCGAGGTTCACCTGGTGCACGATGCCGATGCCGGGCGGCACGACCTTGAATGTGTCGAACGCCTGCATGCCCCATTTCATGAAGCGGTAACGCTCGGTGTTGCGCTCGAACTCCATCTCCATGTTAATTTTCAATGCATTCGCGTTGTTGTAGCTGTCGATCTGCACCGAGTGGTCAACGACCAGGTTCACCGGCACCAGCGGCTCGATGAGTTTGGGGTCGCACCCCATCGCGGCGGCGGCATCGCGCATCGCAGCGAGGTCGGCCAGCAGCGGCACGCCGGTGAAATCCTGCAGCACGATGCGCGCCACGATGAACGGGATCTCTGCGGTGCGCGCCGCGTTAGGCTCCCAGTTCGCTAGTTGGCGCACATGCTGTTCCGTCACTTTTTTGCCATCGCAGTTGCGCAACACCGATTCCAGCACAATTCGGATCGAGACGGGCAGGCGCGAAATCTTGCCTATGCCTGCAGTTTCCAGCGCGGGCAGCGAATACAGCGCGGATTGTTTGCCATTGGCGAACGTGAAAGATTGGCGGGTGTTGAACAGATTGTGCGACATGGCGAAGACTCCGTAATGGCAAAGAAAATCAGAGGCGAGATTATAGCCTCAAGCTAAGGGATGGGCATGCCGCAGCCACTGGCCGATTTCGAATGAAAAAATATTTGCGGCGACATGCTCGGGGCAGATTATCCGTTGATGCTGCCATGTGGTGCCGATGGCAAAGACCATCGCCGATGCGCTGACCAAGATGGGACCCTGCGCCGATGAGATGGCGGGCGATATTGACGGCGGCTCTTTTTGATCCGGGTTGCGTGTCTAGAGGATGCCGTTCATTCGGTCGTCCCAGACCCTGCGGACTTTTTCAAAGCCAGCGGTTTGGCGCGCCAGGCAGGCCATGAGAAGCCGTAACTATCATCCGGGACGCGGTTCTTCTTGGTTATTTCCGCTGCTGTCGGATCGACTTTCGCATTCCAAAAGAATGCCCATCCGCGCCGCTGTTCCTCGACCACTTCAGGATGTTCTTCCAGGTATCGATTCATGAAATTCATGAATTCGGAAACGTAAGCTTTGTCCATTATCGACCTCCTTTTTCTGAGCGATGAAAACACACTAGCCATTCGGCTAAGCTGGCATAAAACGGCCAGTTTAGCCCCTGGTTATGCGCGGGAATGACGTTCTGTTAATAGCAATCAATGCACAAATATAAAACCCAGTACACCGATAAACAGAACGATACCGATGAAAAGCAGGATGCTACGCCAGATGCTGCTCATGATTTTCTCCTTTTCAGAATGGGCTATGTGCCCTGAGTAATTGCTTTCCCGCCATGGTGCCGACATGACGACAGGGATGCGCCGCGCTCCGAATGCCGTGCTAAATTTCTCGAAGCGTCCGGCGATCTTGGCACGGCAGTCCGGGCAATGGCCGTCCGGCGTGACGCGATATTGTTCGATCTCATACCAACAGCGCACGATCAGTGCGCTGTTGCACGTCGTGTGCAAGCCGCTCGGGCTCGGCGAAGTAGAACAGGCCTGCGATCGCATGCGGGCGGATGGTAGGCATAGCGACCTCCATGCTAGCGATGCTGGTAACGTGAGGGCAGACTGGAAAGAATCAAGCCGAATCGGTCGCTACCCAGCTGGTTTACTTAGATGACCGATCCGAATTGGCAGCCTGTATGGGTACAGTACTGGGCGCCTATCCACCTTCACCAAGTTTGAGCTGCCGGATGTAGTGGCAGGTATAGCCGTTCGGGTGTTTGATCAGATATTGTTGATGATAGTCTTCGGCGCGGAAAAATGCCTTGAAGGGCGTGACTTCAGTGACGACGGGCGCCTGCCATTCTCCCGATGCAGCGACGGCCCTGACCACGGTTTTGGCGATATGCTCTTGCTCATCATCGGTATAAAAAATCACCGAGCGATATTGCGATCCGATGTCATTGCCTTGCTGGTTGCGCGTGGTCGGATTGTGCATACGAAAAAACTCAAACAGCAAATGCGCATAGCTTAGTTTCGCCGGATCGAACACCACTTTCAACGATTCCGCATGACCCGTAAAACCCGCTTTGACGTGTTCGTAAGACGCATGTTCCGCGTCGCCGCCGCTATAGCCTACTTCGGTAACGACCACGCCCGGAATCTGCCTGACCAATTCTTCCATGCCCCAGAAGCAACCTCCGGCGAGATAAGCGGTTTGATGGTTTTGTGGTGTCATGTGGGTTCCTTTTTTAAGTCAAATGGGCGGCATCATGGCCGTTCCATCAAATCAAATAGCACGGCAGAAGAAGATGATGTTTATAGCGCATCGCTCGTTTGGGACGCAACCATAAAATCTTCGATCACTCGGTAGTAGCCCGGGAGCACCTTGTGCAGAATTCGTCTTCCTTTTGCAGTAAGTCGGATTAGCTTGGCGCGCCCGTCTTCACCATGCTCTCCGAAATCCAGCAGGCCATCGTCCGAAAGCGTTTGCAACGTACGCGTCATCACGGGACGCGAAACATCGATACGCGCGGCCATCTCGCTAGGCATGAGCCCCGAATTATCTAGCTCGCGGTCAAGCACAATAAGTACAAAGAAACGTAACTGGGATAGATTCTGCTTGGCAAAATAGGCATCGAGCTCTCTCAAGAGAAGGCTCGCTTGCCGGAGTAGCAGTAATGCAGTTTCTACCATGTCAATTTTCATATCCGGGAAGCGTTTTTGGTACGAATCCAGCATATGCCGCGTGGGCAATTCCTTTAAGAAAAACATACTATAGTCCCAGTAATAGATCGAAACGGATTTGTCCCTCCGCCCATAAAAAGACAATGGCTGGTCATGATGACGCGTCCACCAGTTTAGTAGGGCCGCTTTGCACGTAGAGCAAAGCGGCCAGCGAGATGATGATCAAGGTCATATGAACCGATTGAACAGCGCCCTGTTTTAGCCAATAGCCGAACCAAAGTCCGCCACACACGAACCAAAGCCAAAGCATCAGGAAGCAGGTCAGGGCCAGTGTTGCATGGTCGCGTGCTTTTTCAAGTGCGATGACCGTGTTATGGATCATGGCTCGCGCATAGCTTTTGGTGGCGCGCCATAACAGCACCGCGATGACCGACTGCAATGTGGCTATTCCGTAAAGCAAAGCTGTGGACCAATCAGCAGGCCATGCTTTCCAAGTAAGGCCAGAACCAAGCACTGGTTCAGTTTTGATCAACTCCATAGACAACATCATTCCCAATAACAACCGGTTGGTATGGGGGTCGGTTAAGTTGTTGAATACAGCGATGGTGAGCCAGGTAGCCAAGCCAAAAAGGAGCGCCAAGCGGCTGAAAGCATAGAGTCGGATAGACATGGTGATACTCCTTAGACAGATTATTGATGCGTGAAAATCATGAGCCCCATTCAAAATTGACATGCCTCGCCCCTTGTCACGCTTCGAGCAATTTCACTAAAGATGCAACGTCGATACCCGCTCCGAAGTGATGAAGAATATGTTGATGAAAGTATTGGTCTTGTTCACACGTAAATGCGGCGCACGCATCGGTGACTACGTAGACGTTAAACCCGCTGTCGTGAGCTTCGCGCAATGTTGACTCCACGCAGACATGCGTGGCAAAGCCCATTAAAAAGAGCGTATCAATGCGATTGTTGCGGAGAAACGCATCCAGCGTCGAGTTTTTTAGCGCGCTGGCTCCTGAGCGCCCGTGTGCGATGAACTCCCCCGGTATTGGCACGAAGGGAAAAACGAATTCTGCACCGCGCCCCGTCCATGTGCCTGCGCGAGGAATCGCTGCACGCAGCCCGAGCACGTTTTCTTCGCTCCCGAACAAGCGGTAAGTTGGATCATCGCGAAGATCTAGTCCTGCGTGTGCGATGATCCCAGCGTTTTTACGGGCTGCGGCCAGAACAAGTTTGGCCTGATCAGCGGCATTCCGAAATGCGTCTTTGTCTTGCACGAGTTTCTCGAAAAGCACGCCGTCTTCGGCGAGCCACTCAGCCTGGAACTCGATGAAAACGAACGCGGAGCGACTTTTCTCGAAGCCGCCAGAGATCAGTGTTTGAGCCATAACCTCTCCTGTTTTTATTTGGTTATCATGGTAACTTTAAGTTAATAGGGTTGACGTGTCAAGCATTTTACTTTTGTCTGGGGCTGGTGTAACCGAAGTTTAATGAACAGTAATTCTTAGCGTCGCAGCATTTCCATGGCTAGCCTCGTGCTTCGCATCGCGTTTTTTCGGGACTCTCTAATATGGGAATATGGCTATGTCCGCCCGCGTCGCGAGCTTAATATCCGCTGCGCTCTTGTGAGCCTGCGACGCGCGCAATCTATCTGGTAACGCGCTTTTTTCATGGCCTGTGCGGCTTCATGTTTCGCGTCGCTGTCTTTTTCTGTTGCGCGCTTGTGGCTACGGACACTCGCTTGGCTCGTTTAACATTGGCTGTGCAAATGTTCACCCTGCGGGTACAAGAGCCTACGCCGTAAGAGAGCCACTGATTTAGTATCTGGCCTTTTTCATCGCTTGAGCTGCCTCGTGCTTCGCATCACGCTCTTTCTCAGTGGCTCTCTTATCATGCTGCTTCTTGCCTTTGGCCAGGCCGATGGTGAGTTTGACGCGACCATCTTTGAAGTGCATGTCCAGCGGCATCACGGTGTAGCCGGCGCGCCGAACTTTGACGAGGATTTTGTCTATCTCCAAGCGGTTTAGCAGCAGTTTGCGCGTGCGCGTGGCATCTGGATGGATGTGGGTGGAAGCGTTAAGCAGGGGGCTGATGTGCGAACCGAACAAAAATAGCTCGGTGCCCTTGATGGTCACGTAGGCTTCTTTGAGTTGCGCGCGTCCGGCGCGTATGGCTTTGACTTCCCAGCCTTCCAGCATGATGCCGGCTTCGTATTTGTCTTCGACAAAGTAGTCGTGAAAGGCTTGTTTGTTCTGAATTATGCTCATTGCGGATGAATCGGGTGGATTTTCGGCTATTCTACCAGCCTTTGATTTTCTGGCAGAGTTAGCGGCAATGGCTTTAGTGGAAAAAACGGTATTGGTCGCCCATAGCGCGGAGCAGATGTTCGACTTGGTCGATCGGGTGGAAGACTACCCGAAATTCTTGCCTTGGTGCGGTGGCGCGAGCATCGCCGAACAAAGCGGTGACAAGGTGCATGCCACGGTGCATATCGATTATCACCATCTCAAGCAGCATTTCACCACCGAGAATGCGCGCACGCCGCCGCATCAGATAGAGATGACTTTGCAGGACGGCCCGTTTAAACATTTGGACGGGAGTTGGCGTTTTCTTCCTTTAAGCGAGACAGCCTGTAAAATAGAATTCCGTTTGCATTACGAGTTTTCCAATAAATTGCTGGAAAAGTTGGTTGGGCCGGTGTTCCATTACATAGCCAACAGTTTTGTGGATGCGTTCATCCACCGCGCAGAAAAGGTTTACATTAATAAATGAGTGAAAAAATCACCATCGAAGTCGTCTACGCATTGACGCACGAGCAGACTTTGCTCAAACAACAGTTACCATTAGGCGCGACCGTGGCGGATGCGATCAATGCCAGCGGCATCACGGCCAAACATCCCGAGATCGATTTGGCGAAAAACAAATTCGGCATCTTCGGCAAGCTGACCAAAGGCGATGCGGTACTGCGCGATAAAGACCGCGTCGAGATATATCGCCCGCTGATCGCTGACCCCAAAGAGGTCCGCCGCCAGCGCGCCGAAGAAGGCAAGGCCATGAAAAAAGGTGGCGGCGAACTATGAAAATCTCGAAAAATCCATTTTTTGCTGGCATCTGTTTCGCAGATTGCCTGCTTAAACCATTTGGGCGAATCTCGGTGTCGCGTGTTGGCTCCGACAGAAGGTTAGTCTTGCCGCAACTCTGTTGTCGCTCATTCCGGGTCTATCAACCTGATATGTCTGCGTCATTCGCTGGTAAAGCAACGGGCCATTCGACCAAGCCGGAAAGCTGGCAAGTCTCTGGTTATGTGAGACTTTTTGCGCTGTCCGTGAGACGGGGTGGGGCGCAGCGCCTTCGGTTCGGGAACACGGAACAGCAGGCTTGCCCGCCCCGGATGCTACGCAATGCTGTGTCCAGCCTGCCATCCAAAAATTCTGGATTTTGCGAGCTTTTAGGATGTTAGATTACGATTTTCATTGCCACTCTAATATCTCCGATGGCACGTTGACACCGACCGAGTTGGTGCAGCGCGCGGCGGGGCGCGGCGTGAAAATGCTGGCCTTGACCGATCACGATGACGTGGACGGTCTCGCTGAGGCGCGTACGGTGGCACATGAACTGGGCATGATTTTTATCAACGGCGTGGAGATCTCGGTGACATGGCGCAGTCACACTTTGCATATTGTGGGTCTGGGGATAGACCCCGACTATCCGCCTCTGGTGGCAGGCTTGCAAGCTGTGCGCAGCGGGCGCGGTGCACGCGCGCAAAAGATGTCGGATGAGCTGGCCAAGGTCGGGGTCGGCGGGGTATTGGCGGGGGCATATCAATATGCGAACAACCCCAACATGATAGGCCGCACCCACTTTGCGCGTTATCTGGTCGAGTCCGGTCATTGCAAGGATGTGAAAAGCGTCTTCAATCGTTATCTGGTAAAAGGCAAGCCAGGCTATGTGCCTCATCAATGGGCGAGTTTGGGCGATGCTATCGGTTGGATCTTGGGTGCGGGCGGGGTGGCTGTGTTAGCTCATCCGGGCCGCTATATGGTCGGGAAACACAGCATGGGCAAAAAGACCATGCAGGAGCTGCTGGCCGAATTCGTCGAATTGGGCGGACAGGCCGTGGAGGTGGTGACGGGTAGCCATACGCAGGAGCAATACGCGGAATTTGCGCGCTACGCCGAGCAGTTTAATTTGCTGGCTTCCTGCGGCTCTGATTTTCACGGGCCGAATGAAAGCTATCGCGATCTGGGCCGTTTGCCTGACTTGCCTATGATTTGCCGCCCGGTCTGGCAGGCACTCTCGGTGCATTAAAGCATGTCGCAATTCTTTACCATCTATCCCACCAACATCAATCTGCGCCTGATACGTCAAGCCGTAGAGATTCTGCGCGGCGGCGGCATCGTGGTGTACCCGACGGATTCCTGCTATGCCTTGGGTTGTCACCTGGATGACAAAGAAGCGGTGACGCGCATACGCAAAATTCGTCAGATGGACGAGCAACATCTCCTCACCTTGATGTGCCGCGATCTGTCGGAGATATCAAAATATGCGCGGGTCGATAACAATAAATTCCGTTTGCTGAAAAGCAACACCCCGGGCAGTTACACGTTCATTCTGGAGGCGACCAAGGAAGTGCCAAAACGTGTGCAGCATCCTAAACGCAGCACGGTGGGCATACGCGTGCCGGACCACCCGGTAGCCTTGGCCTTGCTGGAAGAGTTGGGTGAGCCGATGTTGAGCTCGACCTTGATATTGCCCGATGAGGAGTGGCCACTGAATGATGCCGGGCGCATCCGCGAGCTGCTCGAACAGCGAGTCGATGCGGTGATCGACGGCGGGGCGGCGGGTGTGGATTTCACCACGGTGATCGATTTGACCGGCGACACGCCGGTGTTGTTGCGCCAAGGGGCGGGCGATGCGACTCGATTTGGAATCTAGGTGTTGCTTTACAACTAAATAATCGTCGGATTGATACCCCGACCTAAGGAAATTAAAAATTAAATGCAGTTAGATCAACTTATACAGACCATCGCTATCGCGGCGATCCCCATCCTGTTCGCGATCACCTTGCATGAGGCCGCGCACGGCTATGTGGCGCGCTATTTTGGCGATATGACCGCGTATCAGCAGGGCCGCATCAGCTTGAACCCGCTGCGCCACATCGATCCCTTCGGCACGATAATCCTGCCGCTGTTGTCCCTGGCTTTGGGCGGAATTCTGTTCGGTTGGGCCAAACCCGTGCCGGTGAATTTTGCCGCGCTGCACAATCCCAAGAAGAATATGTTGTGGGTGGCTCTGGCCGGCCCCGCCTCGAATCTGCTGATGGCCTTCGCCTGGGCCTTGTTCTACAAGCTCGCACAGATGAATCCGGAAAGCTATTTCGCCACTCCCCTGATGGAGATGTCCCAGGTGGGGATCAATATCAACGCCGTGTTGATGGTGTTGAACCTGTTGCCCCTGCCGCCCTTGGATGGCGGCCGCGTGGCGGTCAGTCTGCTGCCGCCGCGCCAGGCATTCCAGCTGGCCAGGATCGAACCTTACGGGATGTTCATTCTGATCTTTCTGGCATTCACCTCGATACTCGGCTGGATCCTCACGCCTTTACTGGGTGTGGTGTATAAAATACTTTCTTTATTGTTTGGGATTTAGGTATGTTTTCTGATCGCGTTTTATCCGGGATGCGTCCCACCGGAAGTTTGCATCTGGGTCATTACCACGGCGTGCTGAAGAATTGGGTACGCATGCAGCACGAGGTGGAGTGCCTGTTCTTCGTGGCCGACTGGCACGCGCTGACCACGCATTACGACACACCGCAAATCATCGAGCAAAGCGTCTGGGATATGGTGGTGGATTGGTTGGCTGCGGGTGTCGATCCCGCGCATGCGACCTTGTTCATCCAAAGCCGCGTGCCGGAACATGCCGAGTTGCATCTGCTGCTGTCGATGATCACGCCGCTAGGCTGGCTGGAGCGTATGCCGACCTACAAAGACCAGCAGGAAAAGCTCTCGGGAAAAGATTTGAGCACGTATGGCTTTCTGGGTTATCCGCTGCTGCAGAGCGCGGACATTCTGATCTATCGCGCTACCCAAGTGCCGGTCGGCGAAGACCAGGTGCCGCACATCGAATTCACCCGCGAGATCGCGCGTCGCTTCAACCACATCTACGGACGCGAAGCGGGCTTCGAGGACAAGGCCGAGGCCGCCGTGAAAAAACTGGGCGGCAAAAAAGCCAAGCTATATGCCGAGCTGCGTGTGCGTTATCAGGAGCAGGGTGACGATGAAGCCTTGGATGCGGCGAAAGCCTTGCTCGATGAGCAACAGAGTTTGAATCACGGCGACAGGGAACGCCTGTTCGGTTATCTCGAAGGCGGCGGCAAGATGATATTGTCCGAGCCGCAAGCCATGCTCACGGCGGCTTCCAAGATGCCGGGATTGGACGGACAGAAAATGTCCAAGTCCTACCAGAACACGATTTCGTTGCGTGAAGACGAAGCCAGTGTAACCAAAAAGATCCGCACCATGCCCACCGATCCGGCGCGTATCCGTCGTACCGATGCGGGAGATCCCGAAAAATGCCCGGTGTGGCAATTGCATCAGGTGTATTCCAACGAAGCGACCAAACAGTGGGTGATGCGGGGCTGCAAGTCGGCCGGCATAGGCTGCATAGAATGCAAGCAACCGGTGATCGAAGCGGTGTTGGACGAACAGCGCCCGATGCGCGAGCGCGCGCAAATGTATCTGGATGATCCGACACTGGTACGCAACATCATCGCCGATGGCTGCGACAAGGCGCGCAAACTGGCGGCCGAGACCATGCGCGATGTGCGCGAGGCGATGGGATTGAGTTACAGCTGATGAGAGCCTCAAAACCATTTTTGCGAGTATCCACTACGCGGACTGCCTGCTTGCGCCATTTCGGACGAATCGCGGTACCACGTACCCGCGCATTCCTCGCGGCATGTCCCGTCATCCGCTGATAAAGCAACTAGCCATTCGACTAAGCCGGCAAGTTGCTGGTTATGCGCGGCCCCTTGCGCTTTATCCCGAAATCCTGAATTTTAGAGGCTATCAAATAAAGCAAACAAAACCATGAGCGAAAGCCAACTCCAACTGATTCCGTTTGCGCGCATCCACGGCGAACCCGTGTTGGAGTTGCCTCCGGACCTGTACATTCCGCCCGACGCGCTGGAGTTGGTGCTGGAGAATTTCCAGGGCCCCCTGGACTTGTTGTTGTATCTGATACGTAGGCACAACCTCGACGTGCTGGATATTCCGATGGCGGAGCTGACCCGCCAGTACATGGGCTATATCGAACTGATGCAAAGCAACCGCATGGAGTTGGCGGCCGAATATCTGCTCATGGCGGCGGTTCTGATCGAGATCAAGTCGCGCATGTTGTTGCCCAGAATTGCAAAAATTTCCGACGATGGCGTGGACGATCCGCGTGCCGAACTGATGCGCCGTTTGCTTGAATACGAGCAAATGAAACTGGCCGCGCAGCAACTTAACGAGATGCCGCAGGCCGGACGCGACTTCGAGGTCGTCCAAGTGCTGATCGAGAATACCGTGGCCGAACGCTTGCCACAAATCAGCGTGGACGATCTGAAGCAGGCCTGGCTAGGATTGCTGACGCGCGCCAAGCTCAACAAGCATCACACCATACGCCGCGAGCAACTGTCGGTGCGCGAGCAGATGACGCATGTGTTGCGTTGCCTGAAGAGCGGCGAATATGTGGAGTTCGAGGCCTTGTTCGACATGGATGCTGGCCTGCCAAAATTGATCGTCACTTTCATCGCCGTACTCGAACTTGCCAAAGAATATCTGGTGGAAATTCAACAAAATGAAACATTTGGGAGTATCTATGTCCGAACCAGTCGAGCCACCAACGCGGAGTGACACTCACAATCCTGTTCGCACTGAGCCTTTAGATCAGGCCCAGGACAGGTCTGCCGAGGCATCCGCGCCAGTGGCAGGCACTAAAATCAACACCGACCTCTTCGACGGAAATATGAACGCCGCGCAATTCAAGCTGGTGCTGGAAGCCGCGCTGCTTACCTCAGTCGAACCGCTGCCGTTGTCGGAATTGAAAAAGCTCAGTGACATCTCGCTGGACAACACCCAGCTTGAAACGCTACTGGAAGAGTTGGCAGCAGACTGGCAGGGACGCGGTGTGGAGCTGACCCGTGTCGCGAGCGGCTGGCGGTTCCGCGCCAAGCCGCACATGCAAACCTATTTGGATCGCTTGAATCCGCAAAAGCCGCCGCGCTATTCCCGCGCGGTCTTGGAAACTCTCGCCATCATCGCCTATCACCAACCCGTCACGCGCGGCGACATCGAAGAGATACGCGGCGTGGCGGTCTCCGCGCAAATACTCAAGACATTGGAAGCGCGCGGCTGGATAGACGTGATAGGCACACGCGATGTCCCTGGCAAACCGGAGCTGTTTGCCAGCACCAAACAACTGCTGGATGACCTTAATCTGCGCAGCCTGAATGAGTTGCCCGCGCTGCAAGAAATCAGCTCGCTGCTCGAACCGGAAACGACGGCGCAAACTTAATGAGTGTCGGCTGCCGACGATAGAAAATATTTTCCAAGGCAGCCGAGCCATTATATGTTCGGCTATACAGGACACGCATAAAGCAAAACGGGTCGCACTGCGACCCGTTGCCAAAAGGTGTTTCAGCGTGTTGACTTAAAAGCTGGCTTGCGCTTGCAAAAACATGCCATGTTGGTTGTAGCTGCCCAATGCGCCTGGATCAACCTGACCTAGGCTGGCGTAGCCTGCTGTCCAGGTTAGGTTCTTGTTGGCAACATATGCAATGTGCAAATCGTATGCGGCATTCTGGTGTAAGACTGCATCGGTGGCAGTTGCGCCATTGCTTGGTTGAGCGCGGTACTCTGCACCAACGACGACATTCTCAGCAGCAAAAACTTCGACGGACGCTTCGGGTTCTACGCTGTAACCGGTCTTGGCACCGGCAGCCGTCCCACCCCCGAAACCGAGCAAACCCATCTGGTTGGCTTTGGTCGCACGTAGCACGCCATTCAGCAACACGTTCTTGCCGCCGATATTGATGATTTTACTCGCCGCACCGTAGACATCGGTGCTTGATGTGCTGATGCCTAACGCTCTGTTGAGCGTATCCGCTAGTGCGCCTGAGGCTTGCTTGTTCACCACACCGATCGCGAATTGAGGCATCGAACTGCCCATCTCGTTTAGTTTTACCTTTAGCCCAAAATTATCGACAGCGTCAGTCAGCCCGGCTCCCCCACCTGTGACGGCCAGCGTGTTGTGTGCATAGGAAACCTCGACCCTGTCGGCAAAGCTGGTGTTGATCGCCACGCCGTCGATCCCTAGGTTTTGGGTGCCCAGATGGGAGATTGCGACCGTCGGCCCCGAGGATAACAACGCCCAAGGCACCAGCCCGCCACCGTTTTGACCATCGAGATCAGTGACGGCTTGTGCGCCGGATGCAAATAACATACAGGCTATTACCCCGGCTCCTGTGACTCTATTCATAATTAACTCCTCTGATTTAATAGGTTAGGTTCATGCAAGGTTCTTTATTGCTGCTGCGATTGGCATAAAAAACTGCCAGCGCAGATACTAGCAATAACCATTCTAAAAGCAAGTGTATTTAGGTGTTTGTTGTAAAAAAACAACAAACACCTGTGTTTAGCTATCCCTCTGGGTGGAAGCACCTACAAGAATCGATCCAATAATTTCCGGCTATGGCTGTCGAGGCTACCGACATCGCCGATCAAGAATGCGATACCTTGGCTGTCGGTGATGAGCAGTGTGTCGGGTGTCAGGCGGCGGATGTGGTCTTCGGCTTTGAGCGTGAGCTCCGTGATACCTCTATCCGTTTCGACTAACCATGTGCTGGGCGTGGCGAAGCTGCTGACGCGTTTGATGCTCAGGATGTTGGGCATGAATTCGCGCACGGCGAGCTCGCTGGCAATCAGGTCGCGACGATCTTCCGGCAGGTTTTGCAAGGACGGAATCCAAGCCAGCTCGTGACCGTCTTTTCCAAGTAGTGAAACGCCCTCGTCGGGCGAGGCGATAGGAAAGGCGCGCACCGCCATAATGTTCTCGTGAGGTTTGCCATCAGGGCCGGTGTACACGAGTTGGCCTGCTGCATTGCGGCTCAATGTCCAGGGGATGGTGTTCATGCGTCGGCCTCGGTGTGATGAATTTCCTGATCGTCCAAATCTGTATCGACGTTGCGCACCTGCGCCAGATACAGCCGGTAATACGCGCCTTGCTTGGCCATGAGTTCTTCATGGTTGCCCACTTCCACGACTTCGCCCCTGTCCAACACCACCAGCCGGTTGGCTTTATGCAGCGTGGACAACCGATGCGCGATGGCGATGGTGGTGCGGCCATGCACGAGATTGTCCAGTGCCTTTTGAATTTCCTTTTCAGTCTCGGTATCTACCGACGCGGTCGCTTCATCGAGTATCAAGATGCGTGGATCGATGAGCAGGGCACGGGCGATGGAGATGCGCTGGCGCTCGCCGCCGGACAAACCGTGGCCGCGTTCTCCGACCAAGGAGTCGTAGCCGTGCGGCAACCGCAGGATGAATTCGTGGGCATGTGCGGCACGTGCGGCGGCGACGATCTCGGCGCGTGTGGCATCGGGTTTGCCGTAGGCGATGTTCTCGGCGATGGAGCCAAAGAACAAAAATGGCTCTTGCAGCACCAGTCCGATATTGCCGCGATATTCCGCGATGGGCAACTGGCGGATATTCACGCCGTCTATGCTGATCGAACCTTCGCTGACATCGTAAAAGCGGCACATCAGATTAACCAGCGTACTTTTTCCCGAGCCGCTGTGTCCCACCAGCCCTACCATTTCCCCGGGTGCAATGTTCAGGTTAAGCCCTTTGATCACGCTACGGTTTCCATAGCGAAACCCAGCGTTGTAGATGTCGATACGCCCGGCCACATTTTCCAGGTGCACCGGATTGGTCGGTTCGGGCACACTGGAGACATGATCGAGAATATCGAAGATGCGTTTCGCGCCCGATGCGGCTTTTTGCGTGACCGACACGATGCGGCTCATCGAGTCCAAACGCGTATAAAAACGGCTGATGTAGGCGAGGAAGGCGGTCAGCACACCGACGGTGATCTGGTTGCGCGACACCAACCAGATGCCGAACGCCCAGACTACCAGCAGGCCGATTTCGGTGAGCAGCGTGACGCTGGGCGAGAACAGCGACCAGATCTTGTTGATGTGGTCATTGACCAGCAGATTGTGCGCATTGGCCTCGCGAAAGCGCGTCGCCTCGCGGTCTTCCTGCGCGAAGGCCTTCACCACGCGGATGCCGGGGATGGTGTCGGCCAACACATTGCTGACTTGCGACCAGACCCGGTCTATTTTCTCGAAACCGGTGCGCAGTTTGTCGCGCACGATATGGATCATCCAGGCGATGATGGGCAATGGCAGCAGCGTGACCGCCGCCAGCCAGGGATTGATGGAAATCAGGATGCCTGCGGTCATCGCTATCATCAGCACGTCGGTGGCGAAATCCAGCAGATGCAGCGACAGGAATACACAGATGCGATCCGATTCCGAGCCGATGCGCGCCATCAGATCGCCGGTGCGTTTGCCGCCGAAATATTCCAGCGAGAGTTTCAGCAGGTGATCGTAAGTCACGGTGCGCAAGTCCGCACCTATGCGTTCGCTGACCAAGGCCAGTATGTAGGTTTTCGCCCAGCCCAAACCCCATGCCAGTAACGCGGAAGCAAACAGTCCTGCCAGCAGCCAGGTGACGATGCGAGTATCGATAGGCGCGCCGTTCTGGTAGGGGATCAGCACCCTGTCCATCAGAGGCATGGTCAGATAGGGTGGCACCAGCGTCGCGGCGGTGGAGGCCAGCATCAACAAGAATCCCGACAGCAATTGCCAGCGATAGGGTCGGGCGAAACGCCACAAGCGCAGCAGCGTCCAAGCGGAGGGCGGAGTTTCTTCATCCGCGTCGCATAGCGGGCATTGCTCCTGGTTCAGCACTGCGCCGCATTTGCCGCAGTATTCCAGGGTGTCCGTGTCGGCTGAGTGCCCGGTGAGAAAGGCGTTTAGTTGCTGTTCAAATTGTTTGATGAAGCGCAGTGCCGCAGGGTTGTGTGCCAGGGTGTAACGCCACCGGGCCAGGCACGACTTGCCATCCAATAGTATCAGGCTAGCTACGCCCGCATGGTCATGTTGCTCTAACTTGAGTGTGGCGCGGTAAGGAAATTCTGTGACAGATGAGGCATCGCTTAAACAAAGCAATCTATATCCTGTAACCAGCAACAGGTTTTTTTTGAAGTGCAAACGTTCGTCCAGATTGATCTCCAGCCACGCGTGCACCTTTTCCTTATCCTGTAAGTGCGCGTGAACGGTGGATTGCCAGACATCGGGGTAAGACGGGGAGGCGAGAGTAGGGGTGTTGTTCACTTTGATCGAGTTTTTCCGGAATCGCCCGATTTTACATTGCCCTCTGGTAAACTAAAACGACTACTTGCGCGTTATGCGGTGTCAGAACGCGTTATCGAACTTAACCCCCTTACTCATCCGGAAGAATTGATGGAGTTTCTCAATATATTGCCGCTGCGCGGCCCCAATATTTGGACTTACCGCCCGGTACTGGAAGTTTGGCTGGACATTGGCGACCTGGAAGACTCCCCTTCTAATACCATCCCCGGTTTTTATGAACGCCTGACCGCATGGTTGCCCTCTCTGGTCGAGCACCGTTGCGGCATAGGCGAACGCGGTGGTTTCTTGCAACGTTTACGCGAGGGTACCTGGCCTGGTCATATTCTCGAACACGTCACCATCGAATTGCAAAATATGGCGGGCATGCAAAGCGGTTTCGGTAAAGCACGGAGTACCGGGGTGCGCGGGGTGTACAAAGTGGTGGTGCGCTCGCGCAATGAAGAGGTCAGCCGCGCCGCGCTGCATGCCGCGCGCGATCTTGTGTTGGCGGCGATGCAAGATCGTAGTTTCGATGTGGCGGCAGCCGTGTCCATTTTGCGTGATATGGTCGATGCCCTGTGTCTGGGGCCTTCTACTGCATGCATTGTCGATGCGGCGACGGAGCGCGGTATCCCCTCCATACGTTTGACCGAAGGGAATCTGGTGCAACTCGGTTACGGTGCGCGCCAGCATCGCATCTGGACGGCGGAGACTGATCAGACCAGCGCTATCGCCGAAACGATCTCGCGCGACAAAGATCTGACCAAGAGTCTGCTGAGTGCCTGCGGCGTACCTGTGCCTGAAGGCCGTGTCGTGGACAGTCCAGCCGATGCATGGGATGCGGCGGAAGAGATAGGTCTGCCTGTGGTGGTCAAACCCAGCGATGGCAATCATGGCCGCGGGGTGTCTACCGAGTTGATGACGCGCGCGGAAGTCGAGGCGGCGTATCACTTGGCTGATGCCGAAGGCAGCGAGGTGATGGTCGAACGTTATGTGCGCGGCAACGAGCACCGGTTGCTAGTGGTGGGTGGCCGTTTGGCCGCAGCGGCCAAGGGCGAACAGGCGTGGGTCAGCGGGGATGGCAGTTCGACCATCTGCGAATTGATCGACTCGCAGCTGAACTCTGACCCGCGCCGGGGTGAGGCGGAGGAGTTTCCGCTGGATGTCATTGAGTTATCCAGCAACGCCGTGGCGCGCATGGAAGTCGAGCGACAAGGCTATACCGCCGACTCTATTCCGGCTATGGGCAAGTCGGTATTGATTGTGCGCAATGGCAACGTGGCGATAGACGTGACCGATGCGGTTCATCCCGAGGTGGTCGCGATGGCGGAATTGGCGGCGCGCATCATCGGCCTGGACATTGCCGGAGTGGATATGGTCGCCGAAGATATTTCCCGCCCGCTGCACGAACAAGATGCCGCCATCGTGGAGATCAATGCCGGACCTGGCCTGCTTATGCATCTCAAACCCGCCCAAGGACAACCGCGCCCGGTCGGCCGCGCGATCGTGGACAGCCTGTTCGATGCGAAGGACAACGGGCGTATCCCTATCGTGGGTATTTGCGGCACGACAGGCAAAACCGAGGTCGCGCAACTGGTGGCGAATCTGTTACTCCTGTCGGGTAAACACATAGGCTTGGCGTGCAGCGCGGGCTTGTCTTTTGCCGGCCGTGTGCAGGACGCGCGTGATTGTGCGACATGGGCCGCGGCGCAAAAAGTGTTGTTGAACCGTAATGTCGAAGCCGCGGTGATAGAGAACAGTATCGCCACCATCTTGAACGAGGGTTTGGGCTACGACCGATGTCTGGTGGGCGTGGTCACCAATCTGGATGTCGCGCGACATTTTGGCGAGTGCTACATCGAAGAACCCGAACAAGTGTGTAATGTGCTGCGTACCCAAGTCGATGTGGTGCTGGAGAACGGCGTGGCGGTGCTTAATGCGGCTGACGAGCTCGTTGCGCGGATGGCCGAGTATTGCGATGGCGAGGTGATGTTTTTCGCCCGCGATATCGAGGTGCTTGCGGCCCATCGCCAGCAAGGTGGTCGCTGCGTGTCGCTGCGTGATGGACAAGTGGTGCTGTGCGTGGCGGGCGAGGAACAAGCGCTGGTCAAATTGGCGAACATCCCCGCGCTCGGCGACCGGCAAAATACGCAACAAATCGAAAATGTGCTGGCTGCCATCGGCGCGGCCTGGGCGTTGCATGTCACGCCAGAACTGATGCGCGCCGGGCTCAAAGCCTATACCGCCCGGGCTGCTTAAATAATAGAGGATTCTGTATGGACGTATCACGTATACGCGCGCTGCGCGGGCCGAATTTGTGGAGTCGTCACACCGCGATTGAAGCCATCGTCAACTGCACCGTAGCCGAATGTTGCATCGCGAATTTGCCCGGTTTTGAAGCGAGCTTGCGTTCGCGCTTCCCGCAGATCGGTTTGTTGCAATTGGCCGGACACGCCGAATCTGTGTCTATGGCACGTGTCTTGGAGTTGGCCGTTTTGGGTTTGCAAGCGCAAGCGGGTTGCCCCGTGACCTTTAGTCGCACCTCGGCGACACAACAAGCCTGTGTGTTCCAGGTGGTGATCGAATACAGCGAGGAAGAAGTGGGGCGACACGCATTCGATCTGGCCTTGGCCTTGTGTCGATCGGTCGTGGAGGATACCCCGTTCGATCTGGGGAGTGCGCTGAGCGAGCTCAAAGAGCTCGATGAGGATGTGCGCCTGGGACCGAGTACCCGAGCGATCGTTAACGCCGCCATGGCCCGAGATATTCCATACCGGCGTCTGACTCGGGGCAGTTTGGTTCAATTCGGCTGGGGCAGTCGGCAGCGGCGTATCCAGGCAGCCGAGACGGATCGTAGCGGGGCGATAGCCGAAGCCATCGCGCAGGATAAGGAACTTGCCAAGAAACTGCTGGATGCGGCGGGTGTCCCGGTGCCGCATGGACGCCCTGTAATGAATGCCGATGATGCCTGGGATGCGCTGTGCGAGATCGCGGCGCCGGTGGTGGTCAAACCCGTGGATGGCAACCAGGGCAAGGGTGTCACGGTCAATATCACGACGCGCGCGCATCTGGATAGAGCCTATGCCGTCGCCATTCAGTTCAGCGATGAAGTGCTGGTAGAACGATTCATCCCGGGTAGCGATTTTCGTTTCCTGGTGGTGGGTAATCAGCTCGTGGCCGCAGCCCGCAGAGACCCCCCTACCGTGATTGGTGACGGCGCGCATAGCGTGCGTCAGTTGGTGGAGCAGGTGAACAGCGATCCGCGTCGCGGTTCCGGTCACGCCACCAGTCTCACCAAGATACGTTTGGATGACATCGCGCTGGCCAGTCTGGGCGCGCAAAATCTCAGTGCCGATTCCATACCCGGGAAAGGTGCGCGTGTGGTGTTGCGCAACAACGCCAATCTGAGCACGGGCGGCACGGCGACCGATGTGACCGATGATGTGCATCCCGAAATAGCCGCCAGCGCGGTGGCCGCCGCGCAAATGATAGGGTTGGATATTTGCGGCGTGGATGTGGTGTGCGACAGCGTGCTGATGCCGCTGGACAAGCAGGGCGGCGGTATCGTCGAAGTGAATGCCGCACCCGGTTTGCGCATGCATTTGCAACCTTCTTTCGGTAAAGGACGCCCGGTGGGAGAAGCGATTATTTCCAGCATGTTCGGCAAGCAGGAGAATGGACGCATCCCCTTGGTCGCGGTAGCGGGCACCAACGGCAAGACTACCACGGTGCGCCTGATCGCGCATATTCTGGGGGTGCGGGGGCTGCGCGTGGGCATGACCAATTCCGACGGCGTGTACATCAAGGGCAAACGCATAGACACGGGCGATTGCAGCGGTCCCAAGAGCGCGCGCAACGTGTTGATGCATCCCGATGTGGATGCTGCCGTGTTCGAGACGGCGCGCGGCGGGGTGTTGCGCGAGGGGCTGGCGTTCGACCGTTGCGATGTCGCGGTGGTGACCAACATCGGTATGGGCGATCATCTCGGGCTCAACTTCATCAGTACGGTCGAAGACCTCGCCGTGGTCAAACGTGTGGTGGTGCAGAACGTCGCACCGGATGGCGTGGCGGTGCTGAACGCGGCCGACCCGATGTGCGTCAAGATGCGTGATGCCTGTCCCGGTTCGGTGATATTTTTTGCCCGCGACAAATATCATCCGGTCATGGCGACCCACCGCGCGCAAGGCTGTCGCGTGGTGTATGTCGATGGCGGCGACATCGTCGCGGGAAAAGGCAATCAGGAGCTGCGCGTGCCGCTCGCGCATATTCCGATCACCCGCAACGGCACGATAGGTTTCCAGATCGAAAATGCGATGGCCGCCGTCGCGGCGGCCTGGGGGCTGAATGTCGCATGGGACACGATATGTCAGGGCGTGTCGGGTTTCGTCAACGATGCCCAAACCGCACCGGGCCGATTCAACTTTTTCGACTATCGCGGTGCCGCCGTGATCGCCGATTACGGCCATAATCCCGATGCGATCCTGGCTCTCGTGCCTGCCATTGAAACGATGCCAGCGCGCAAACGTGTGGTGGTGATCAGCGGCGCGGGCGACAGGCGCGACGAGGACATCCGCCGCCAGACAGAAATACTGGGTGACGTGTTCGATGAAGTCATTCTGTATCAGGATCAGTGCCAGCGCGGTCGCGAAGCAGGAGAGGTCCTGAGGTTGCTGCAACAAGGGCTGCGCCATGCCAAACGCGCAAAAATAATCGACGAGATCACCGGTGAATTCAAGGCGATTGATGCGGCTCTGGCGCGTCTGCAAGCCGGTGATGTCTGCCTGGTGTTGATTGATCAGGTCGATGAAGCGCTGGCTCACATCGCACTGCGTATATCTGAAAAATGAAGCTGATCAGCTCGCGCGATAATCCAGCCTTTAAAGATTTGCTCAAGTTAAGCGGTTCGGCCAGGCAGCGGGGTAAAGCCGGGCAGACCTTGCTGGACGGCACGCATCTGCTGGCGGCGTATCTGGATAGCGGACAGATGCCGCAACACATCTGGCTGAATGAGGCCGCAGCCCGGGATGGCGAGATCGCCGCGCTGCTTGCACGGATCGAGCAAGTCCCGCGCACGCAATTGGATGACAGACTGTTTGCCGAACTCAGCGGACTGAAAACCTCCACCGGGATACTGGCGCAGATCGCGATACCCGAACCCCGGCTGCTGTCGCCCAGCCGCTTTGCGCTGTTGCTGGAAGACATACAAGATCCGGGCAACCTCGGTTCGATGTTGCGCTCCGCCGCTGCCGCCGGATGTGATGCGGTTTTTTTGTCGCCCCAGTGTGCCGATGCCTGGTCGCCAAAAGTGTTGCGCGCCGCGATGGGCGGACACTTTGCGTTGGACATATGCGAGCAGCAAGATTTGCTCGGTGTGGCTAAAACGCTCTCTGGCGCATTGCTGGCAACCAGCCTGCGAGCCGCGCGCAGCTTGTACGACTGCGACCTGCGCGGCGACGTGGCGTTCATGGTCGGCAATGAAGGTGCGGGCTTGTCGGGTGAGTTGTCGCGGCTGGCGACAGGGCTCATCACCATTCCCATGCCGGGAAGAGTCGAATCGCTGAACGCCGCTGCAGCGACCGCGATCTGTTTGTTTGAGGCCGTGCGCCAACGTGTTGCGGGTTGATCGCGGCCTCCAGGATGCTTTCGCTCATTCGAACCCCTCCTGGGTTCGATGCCGTTTGCGGAGGTTGGAAAACTGGGCTTCGTAGGTTTTTCCGACAATGCTGACCAGCACCCCTGTTGACCAGCCAAAAGAAAACAAGCCAGACATGGCAATAAACAATGCCAGCTGTCTCCAGCCATGCGGCAGAAGAATGTCGCCAAATCCCAAGGTGGTATAAGTCTCGCCGGTAAAATAAAACGCGCTGCGGAACTCCGGGAAGGCCTGTATCCAGAACAGCACCGCCGCGATAAAAACCACCTCGATGAGGTGGGTGAGCAACATCAGCATGAGCAGATGGCCGAAATAGAACTGACGTCTAAACTCACTTTTTTCGTGCAGGTAATTCACCCAGTTCAACTCGAATCTATGCATCACCAGATACATTCCGATGCTGTGGATCACCAGTGTGCAGGTGGTGAGCGTCAGGCCCAGCAGAATTTCATATATTGACCGCATACTGGGTCAGCCTATCTTGGGCTGGTTAATTATCCGCATTTGACGGTGGCGTCTTCCCCATCAGCCAATAAACGATACCTAACGATAACAGCGACAAGGCTAGGGCTGCCAACGTGTAAGGTGAAACGGTCTCTATTTCTAACACGATAAAATGCCGGGAAATCGCAAGGATAGAAACGAGCACAACCGTTCTTACCATCACCGCGCGCCTGTCTTCCACATACGCATGCATGATCGTACGGTTGAATTCCAGGGCGATCAGTATCGTCATGATCATGCCGAAAGCGGACTGGAACGCCCTGTGCTCCAGGTTCTCGAATGCGTCGTGATGGATAAGGTTGTAAGTCTCGATGATCAGCCCCCAGAATCCGGCGATGATCATGATAGAAGTCAGAACGACCACGCCTGTCGTTATGACAGCTTCAAAACGGTGATATGTCTTCTCTATGAAAGTTTTGGCGACTTCCTCGTTTTTAGTTGTGTGAGTCATTGGGTGTCCAAGAATGTGTACCTTAATGATCCGGTTGATCGATATCCCTGGCAGGGCGCGCCATATATTATTTATAGCGATGCGATTGTAGCTATATATGATTCCGCAGGCGGGTGATATCTTGCAAGAAAATGTAAATGGAGCGCGCATTCCTGCGCTTGTTTTTCTGGTCTGTTGGTACTTGATCGCGTCCGGAAAAGGCCAGAGATGTCCTTTAGCGATTGTGGGATAATCCCCCTATTTTTTTGTGAGCAGACACAATTCAGAGGGCTAGTCCGTGGTCAGTTTTTCCATCATAGGGTATCTGTTGCTGCTAATCAGCATCGTGATTTTGGCGGGGGCGAGTACTGGACTGTACAGAAAAGCGCGCGCTCAAGGTGAGACGGCTATGCTCAAGTACCAAGAGCTGGAACAACGATACGCGCGTGATCTGCACTCCGCCGAAGCCCGGTCATTTGAACTCGCGCAAAGCAGACAGCGCAGTGAGGAGAAATTCCGGCTAGTGCTCGATTCCGCCGCCGAGGGTATCTACGGGTTGGACGGGGATGGGTGCTTCACGTTTGTGAACAGGGCAGCCTTGCTCATGCTGGGTTACCAGCATGAGAGTGAACTGCTGAAAAAAAACGCACATCAAACGATACGCCATACCAAGCCCGGCGGTATTAGGCCTGCGCAGCACGAATCCGGTATGTTTCGCGCACATCCTGATGGCCGGCAGTCGCATCAGGATGTGGAGTTGTTATGGACCAGAACCGGCCGAGCATTGCCGGTGGAATTGCGGCACCACCCTTTGTATGAAGACCAACAGATACGCGGATCGCTCGTCACTTTTACCGATATCACCGAGCCGTTGCGTGTCGAAGCCGAGCGAGCAGCCATCGAACACAAATTCCACAGCCTGATGGATGCCTCGCCCGACGCGGTTTTCGTCAGCGATTATCAGGGGAGGTTGCAGTACGTCAATCAGTCCGCCTTGAATTTGCTGGGTTACAGCCGCGCCGAGTTATTGGAGAAAACTTTTTTTGAGCTGGTTCCGGGCGAATGGCGCGACATTTACCAGGGCAATTTTGACGCGTTGATCAAACACCGGAAGCAGTTGTTGATGGAGGCACGTTTGTTGTGCAAGGACGGGACGCGGGTTGCGCTGGAGCTAAGCGCCAATAATGTGTTCGACGACGGACTGGTGTACGGTGCGTTTCGCGATATCAGGCTGCGCAAAGAGACCGAAAAGAAGATGAGGCAGATGGTGGACCGGCTGTCATTGGCGACCTCGGCCGCGAAGCTGGGGGTGGTGGATTTCAATATCGCCGAAAACTTGTTGAGCTTTGACCGGCGCGGATGCCAGCTGCACGGTTTCGCCGAGCAAGACGAATACCTGATCGATTGCGCCGAGTATCAGAAGAGCTTGCATCCGGAAGATAGAGACAGGTTTCATAACGCGGTGTTCAACGCCATCGCGGATCACAGCGACCTGCATTTGCAATTTCGCGTGATATTGCCCAGCGGGCAGGTTCGCAATATCGAATCTTTCGTCAAGGTCACGCCCGATGCCCATGGCCGTGCGATCCGCATGCTGGGCGTTTGCAGAGACATCACCCAGCAAAAGGTGGACGAGTACGAGATCAATCTGCTGGCGTTTTACGATCCTCTGACCAAGCTGCCGAATCGCCGCCTGTTGGTGGATAGATTGAAACATGCCCTGGCGGTCAGCGCGCATGCCCAAACTTACGGCGCGGTACTTTTCCTGGACCTGGACCATTTCAAGATACTCAACGACACGCGCGGCCACGATGTCGGCGACTTGCTGTTGCTGGAGGTCGCCGCACGTTTGCAGGCCTGTTTGCGCGAGGGCGATAGCGTCGCGCGCCTGGGCGGGGACGAGTTCGTGGTTATCCTCGAATCGCTCAGCACACACCAGGAGTTGGCGATGCACCAGGCCGAACTGGTGGGCGGCAAGATACGCGATTTGTTGGCCCAGTCTTACGAGCTGAATGGCTATCAGTATCAAACCAGTTGCAGCATCGGCATCAGCTTGTTCATCGGCCATCAGGAGAGCGTGGATGATCTGCTGAAGCATGCCGACAGTGCCATGTATCAGGCCAAAACGGCAGGGCGAGGGGTATACCGGTTTTTCGATCCGCTCATGCAAAGCGCGCTCGAACAGCGGGCCCTGCTGGAGGATGATCTGCGGCGCGCGATAGAGCGGTACGGCGAGTTGGAGTTGCACTACCAGATACAGATGGATCACCAGCAGCATCCGATCGGTGCGGAGTTGCTATTGCGTTGGCATCATCCGGAGCACGGCATAATCAATCCCGATGAATTTATTCCGCTGGCGGAGGAGACTGGACTCATCGTGCCTATTGGCGACTGGATATTGAAGTCCGCCGTGGTGCAGCTCAAGGTATGGCAGGATCATCCGCTGATGTCGCGGCTGACATTGGCGGTGAATGTCAGCGAGAAACAGTTTCGCCGGGCCGATTTTGTGGAGAAGATCCGCCGCCTGCTGCAGGTGAGCGGCGTGCGCCCCGAGATGCTCAAACTGGAACTGACGGAAAGTTCCATGCTGGAAAATATCAGCGACACCATCGCCAAGATGCATACGCTTAGAAATATCGGTGTGCGGTTCTCCCTGGACGACTTTGGCACAGGATATTCATCGCTCGCCTATCTGAAGCGACTGCCGCTCGACCAGCTCAAGATAGACCAATCGTTCGTGCACGACATCTCTACCGACCCGAATGATGCGGCCATCGTCGTGATGATAATCGCGATGTCCAAGGCGCTGGGGTTGAATGTGCTGGCCGAGGGAGTGGAAACGAAAGCGCAGCGGGACTTCCTGGAAGCCCATGGTTGTTACGCGTTTCAAGGCTATCTGTTTGGCAAGCCGATCCCTCTGCTCCAATTTGAGAAACTGGCGATTCAGTCCGGTAACCCATCCGCTGTATTGGTCGCCGCTCCCTGATGCACCAGATAAGCAGGTGCCAGGCCTAGCCGAGTAACTGGCGCACGTGGTCGCGTTCCTCTACCAGCTCGCGATGACTATCTTCCATGTGTTTGAGTCCGAGTTCGCTGATGGCCAGTCCCTGCACGATGCTGTAATGCCCGTTTTTGCAAGTGACCGGAAAACCGTACAGCACGCCCTCGGGTATGCCATAGCTGCCGTCGGACGGCACGCTCATGGTCACCCAATCGTTGTGATGAGAGCTGAGCATCCAGTCATGGATGTGCGAGACGGCGGCATTGGCGGCACTGGCGGCGCTCGATAATCCGCGCGCGGCGATCACCGCCGCGCCGCGCTTTTGCACGGTGGGGATGAAGTCACGTTCCACCCAATCCTGATCCGGTAAAATATCGCGCACCAGACGGCCGCGTATCTCCGCATGATCCAAATCTGGATATTGTGTGCCGGAGTGGTTGCCCCAGATGATCATTTTTTTGATATCACGGATAGGCTGGAATAATTTTTGCGCGACTTGCGCGATGGCGCGGTTGTGATCCAGGCGCATCATCGCGGTGAAGTTGTGCGGGTCTAGGTCGGGCGCGTTCTTCATGGCGATCAGCGCGTTGGTATTGGCGGGGTTGCCCACCACCAATACTTTGACATGGCGAGCCGCGTAGTCGTTGAGCAACTTGCCCTGCACGGAAAATATCGCACCGTTCGCCTCGAGCAGATCTTTGCGTTCCATGCCGGGGCCGCGCGGGCGCGCACCGATGAGCAGCGCGATCTCGGTGTCTTTGAAAGCGACTTTGGGGTCGGCGGTGATGATCACTTGTTGCAGCAGGGGAAAGGCGCAGTCCTCCAGTTCCATCATCACGCCCTGCAACATCGGCTGGGCTTGAGGCAGATCCAGCAATTGCAGGATCACCGGCTGCTCGCGCCCCAGCATGTCGCCGTTGGCGATGCGAAACAGCGTGGCGTAGCCGATCTGGCCGGCTGCGCCGGTGATGGTGATTCTTACGGGTGCTCTCATGCTGTGCTCCTTCAACAAGATGTGTTGTGCATCATAGTTGTTTTAATTTTCTAACGCCATGTCTTAGGTGTAGCATGGCGGCATTATTTTCTACGTCCTGGCAGAGCAAGGTAATGAATAAAAAACGCCCCAAGCATCTAGCCCTACATCTCATCAAATTGCCGCTCCCAGGGTTGATCTCCATCCTCCATCGCATCAGCGGTTTGTTGTTGTTCTTGTCTTTGCCCCTGCTGCTGTGGATGCTGCAACTCAGCCTGAGTTCGATAGAAACTTACACCGCTTTGCGATCCGTGTTGTCGCAGCCCTTGTTCAAACTGCTGTTGCTGGGTTTGTTGTGGGCCTTCCTGCATCACTTTTGTGCCGGACTGCGTTATCTGTCCATAGATATGCACTGGGTGCGCGGCCTTGCACAGGCGCGCAACAGCAGCAAAGTCGTGTTGCTGGTGAGCTTGATTCTGACCGTTATGCTGGGAGTGAAACTATGGTGAACCGTGTCGTCGTCGGCGCGCATTACGGGTTACGCGACTGGCTGGTGCAACGCATCACTGCGGCGGTGATGGTGGCGTATAGCGTGGTGCTGGGAGGTTACTTGCTGCTGCTGCGGGGCCATCCCGGTTATGACATGTGGATCGGGCTGTTCTCCAGCCAGTGGATGCGCACTTTCAGTTTGCTGTTCCTGCTCAGCCTTTTTTATCACGCGTGGATAGGCATACGCGACATCGTGATGGATTACGTGAAGCCGGCAAGCGCGCGCCTGGCGGTTCATAGTTTGGTGATCTTGGCTCTCGTGACCTACACGATCTGGTCTGTGCAAATTCTTTGGGGCATGTGATGGCAATCGCAAAACGAACTTTCGATGTGGTGGTGGTGGGGGCGGGCGGATCGCC
>JABEVF010000053.1 GCA_013043965.1 Gallionella sp.
GTCTTCAGAACCTTGATCTTGCCAGCAATGGCGGCCCACTTCTACCGCTTTCTAGCTCATAAATTCAACTCGTACACAGAGTTTTGCAAGAGGCTCATACTGAAATTCATTTTAAAGTCTCCCTGTGACACAACATCTTTCATTGAAGTTTTGACGCAATCCCACCCGGACCAGGCCAACCTATTGTTGCGGTGGCGATACTAGAGCAGCCGCTGCCATCTGTATGTCGCTAGAACTAGCTACAAGGCGATCCAGAATATGTGGCAATATTTGTTTCAGCTTGACCTCAAAAAAATCACTCGATAGCTTTGCATAGCCATTCCACTAATCCATCAAAAAACGATGAATAAGTGGTTGGTTAAATCGAGCTCCCACACACACAAAAGGCTTGTTATGCCACGATCCACACATAGCTCTCAAATCCGCGTCGCACTGGTGGAGGACGATGTCAATTTCCAGCATGCATTGATGGAGGCCATCGGGGCAGCGCCCGATATGACGCTGCTGGGCGTAGCGGGCACCAAAGCTCTCGGATTAGCGATGCTGGACCAGTTGCAGGCCGATGTGTTGTTGGTCGATCTGGGCTTGCCGGATGGCTCCGGCATCGATGTGATCCGCGCGGCGCAGGCGAAGTGCCCGGGTTGCAACATCATGGTCAGCACGACGTTCGGCGATGAACTGCATGTGATGCAATCGCTCGAGGCGGGCGCGTCCGGTTATCTGTTGAAAGACAGCGCGCCGGAAAGAATGGTCTTCGAAATCCGCAGCCTTTACAGTGGCGGCAGCCCGATCAGCCCGATGATCGCGCGGCAAATTTTGCTGCGTTTCCGGCAGGATGATAAATCGCTTGTTGCATCCGCGCAGCCGCGGTCTGACAAGCAAAGCACGGCACTCTCCGCGCGCGAGAAAGAAGTGTTGGAGTTCATCACCAAGGGTTTTACTTCCGATGAGATCGCCGCATTGATGTCTGTGTCGCACCACACCGTGCTAACCTACGTGCGGCGCATTTACACCAAGCTCAAAGTGAACTCAAAAACAGAAGCAATTTATGAAGCGCGCAATCAAGGGCTGTTGGATGATTGATTTCTCAGCGCACCCCCTCGGTATTGCGCGATGGCTTTATGGGACTCAGCGCTCGATGAATCGAACTCCTACAAAAGAGTCTGCTGGATAGCAGAAATATCGCCCGATACATTGGACTCCTACAAAAACCGAGGTACTACAAGATGAGCGGTGAGATAACAACGGTGGGAGCGCAATTCATTGCGCGATAGCCTTTCCCCGATAGCCCGCTTCGTCTGGCTGCTGGTGTTGTGCGCGGCACTGTGGCATTCCACGGTACGGGCCAGCGAGCCGTTGCATTTCACCTCGGCCGAGATTTTGTCCATCGACGGGTACGGCTATACCCCTCCCGCTTATTCCCTCAACCCTGCCGAGCTGCACGGCGAGTGGCAGACGGTCACCTTGCCCCATGCGCTCTCGCCACAACGACTGACGGTGAACCGCACGGACGACGCATTGGGCCAGCAGACAGTGGTGGCTTGGTATCGCTTCCAAATACCGGCACTGGAGCCGACCACCCAGCCGCGCTATCTTTACATTCCGCGCTGGAAGACCGATGGACAGATCGCGGTGTATGGCGACAGCCGCCTGCTTTATCAGTCGCATGCTGTCATGTTATGGAACGGTTGGAACATTCCGTTGTGGATCGCGCTGGGTGAAACAGCGGATGCGGTCGCACCACGGGTCATACTGGTGCGCATTGAAAGCCCGCGCGGCGCGGGCGGGGGTCTTTCATCGCTCTGGTTGGGCGAGGAGAAAACGCTGAGCTGGCGTTACCAGCTGCGCGAGGTGCTGCAAGTCCAATTGCCTCTGATGAGCAGCGCGGCGTTTTTGGCGGTGGGGGTGTTCGCGTTGTTCGTGTGGTTCAGGCAGCGGACACAATCGCTGTACCTGCTGTTTTTTGTCGTGTCGCTGACCTCGTATCTGCGTAGCATGCATTACTACTTGGGCGCGAACCGGCTGCTGATTTCCGAAGCATGGTTTAGCTGGCTAACGGTCAATTCGCTGTTTTGGATGATCGCTACCGTGCACTTTTTTCTGACCTATCTGCACCGTCGCCCGTCGCCCGTCGCCCTGGCTGAACCGCACGGTGGCAACCATCACGCTAGTTATCAGCAGCATCACCTTGCCAGTTTTCCCAGGCTTACCTGATGTTTATTTGCTGTCATCGCTGGTGTATATCATCCTGCTGGTGATGGGGGCAACAGTCGCCTCGGCGGGGTTGCGCAACTCGTGGTTGTCCCAATCGCGCGACGGCATATTGCTGTCCGGCTGGGGGCTGCTGGGTATGGCATTCGGTTTGTATGACTGGTTGCTGCAAAGTAACTACGTTGATATCGAAGGCAGCTATCTCGGTTCGTATTCAAACGTTTTAGTCTTTGTTATTTTCATGTACGTCATGTACCACCGTTATATCGGGGCGATTGCCGAGGTGCGGCAGGTCAATGCCAGCCTCGCACAGCGCTTGCAGGCGCGCGAGGCCGAGTTGGCTGCAAGCCACGAGCAACTGCGCAAGATCGAACACCGCCAAACGCTGAGCCAGGAACGGCAACGGTTGATGCAGGATATGCACGATGGATTGGGGTCGTCGCTCATCAGCGCACTGCGGGTAGTGGAACACGGCAGGATGGATGAGGCCGAAGTCGCGCAAGTGCTCAAGGGCTGTATCGACGACCTCAAGCTGGCGATCGATTCGATGGAACCGGTCGAGGCCGATCTGCTGCTGTTGCTGGCGACCCTGCGCTTCCGTTTGGGGCCGCGATTGGAGAGCACCGGCATCGCGCTGCGCTGGGAGGTTACAGACGTGCCGGCTCTCGACTGGCTCGACCCCAGGAACGCGCTGCATATCCTGCGCATTCTGCAAGAAACTTTTACCAACATCATCAAGCATACTCATGCCACGGAAATCCGCGTCGCCACCGGCGTGGAAAACGATCATGTGTTTGTGACGATCACCGACAACGGGCAAGGGTTTTCGGTGGAGAACGCGCTCAAGAGCGGAGGTAGAGGATTGTCCAACCAGATGCGCCGCGCGGAAGCGATCGGCGCTCAAATCAGTTGGGATTCCAACGCGGCGGGGACACGACTGACCTTGCGCCTGCCGATCAAACGGCGGTACACCTGACCGTCAAGATTGACCCGTGCTGTGGGTACGCAAATTTTAGAACGCGCATCAAACGCGCATCATGCCCATGTTCATAGGAGGTTGCGCGTGTTTTGCTGTATGCTGGCGCACCTA
>JABEVF010000054.1 GCA_013043965.1 Gallionella sp.
CCCTTACCTCACGAAGTATCTAGTCATTCCGTTATAAATAACTTTAGCTTGCCTCTGTAATTCATTGCTTTTTAAGTGTATTTGTTTTTCTTTAATTTATTGAGCTAACTCCTTGTCTTGTAAAGAAAAACTCTATTTATTGACTTGACCTGCCCAAATATTTTCAATATAGTGGGGTTAGGTGGTAAAAAGTGGGTAAAAGTGGGGGTGATGGATATGTTCCAGGGGGCGGTGCAACTCAATTTGGATAGCAAGGGCAGGCTGGCGATACCCGCCAAGCATCGCGACGTGTTGCTGTCCGAGTGTGCGGGTAACTTGGTGCTGACCGCTGATGTGGACGGTTGCCTGTTGGTTTATCCGCAGCAGGAATGGCAGCCTATCCGTGACAAGTTGCTCAAACTCTCCGCGCTCAATCCGAAGATTCGCGCCTTGCAGCGTCTGTTGGTGGGTAATGCCGAAGACGTGCTGATGGACAACGCGGGGCGGGTGCTCATTTCCCCAAACTTGCGCAACTACGCCGTGCTGGATAAGCGCGTGATGCTGGTGGGTCAAGGCAATAAATTCGAATTGTGGGACGAGGTCAAGTGGCAGGCGCAACAAGACGCGTCGTTGTCTTTCATAGGCGGTGAGCTGCCGTCCGAGCTTGAGGGATTTTCCTTGTGAAACACCTCTGTGCGACCGCTACGCTGGGCGAAGGCCTTTATGCGTGAGGAGCTGGTTCATACCACGGTCTTGTTGGATGAGGCAGTGGAGGCATTGGCGATCAAGCCCGATGGTGTGTATGTGGATGGCACGTTCGGCCGGGGTGGGCACAGCGCGAAGATATTGCAGCAGCTGGGTGCGAACGGGCGTTTGATCGCCCTGGATAAAGACCCGGCTGCGGTAACGGTGGGGCAGCAGTGGCGCGATATGCGATTCCAAATCGTGCATAGCGGGTTCATGAATCTGGATTCTGTGTTGAGCGAACTGGGCGTGGCGAAAGTCGATGGCATCTTGCTGGATCTGGGTGTGTCGTCGCCGCAGTTGGACGAAGCGGCGCGCGGATTCAGCTTCAGGTTCGACGCGCCTTTGGATATGCGCATGGATGTGAGCAGTGGCCCGACCGCCGCGCAATGGCTGGCAACGGTGGACGAAAGTTTTTTGGCGGAGGTGATACGTGATTACGGCGAAGAACGGTTTGCTAAGCAGATTGCAAGAGCGGTTGTTGTTGCGCGCGCAATCGAACCTATCCATACCACGGGGCAGCTCGTCGAGTTGGTTGGTCAAACGGTACGTACCCGCGAGGCAGGGCAAAATCCGGCGACCCGCACTTTTCAAGCTATACGGATTTATCTCAACCAAGAGCTTGAGGAGCTTGCGCGGATATTGCCGAAATGCGTCACGCATTTGAAAGCGGGGGGGCGTTTGGTGGTGATCAGTTTTCATTCGCTGGAGGATCGTATCGTGAAGCATTTCATGCGTGATATGGCGGAAGGCGACAAGCTGCCGCGCAACGTGCCGATACGCGCCAGCGAAGTGCCGCAAGGGGAGATGAATTTGATCGGCAAGGCGGTGCGCGCGGGTGAGGTGGAGCTCAAAGCCAATCCGCGTGCGCGCAGTGCCGTGATGCGCGTGGCGGAGCGCAGGCATGCCGATTAGTGGACACTCGATAAATGGCTTGTTGTTGCTGATCGTGATTTTGATATCGCTGAGCGTGGTGACGTCCCAGCATCAGGCGCGCAAATCCTTTCTGGTGTTGCAGCAGGAAAAGGAGCGTGCCCAACAGATGGAAGTGGAGTGGGGGCAGTTGCAATTGGAGCAAAGCACTTGGGCCGCTCCGGCGCGTATCGAGAAGATCGCCGCGCAGCATTTGCAGATGCAGTTGCCCAAAACCGGGCAGGTGAAGATTATCGGTGCGGAACAGCATTTGAACGATCCTTCTGTGGCGCAAATTAAGGCAGGTATGACGGTGAGCGGAGCAAAAAGACAACCATGAACTACGCGACCAACAGGACGGCGGCGACCCCGGCGAGCTTGCCCGGATGGCGCGCGTCCGCGCTGTTCATGGTGTTGGCGGCGGGGCTGTTCGGCTTGTTGGGTCGCGGAGTGTATCTGCAGGGGATACACAACGATTTCTTGCAAGAAAAAGGGAATGCCCGCTACAGCAGGGTGATCGAAGTGAGCGCGCATCGCGGCGTGATACGGGACCGCAATGGTGAGGTGCTGGCGGTGAGCACGCCCGTGCAATCGGTATGGGCCAGCCCTGCCGATGTGGAAGCGAACAATCAGCAAATAAAAAGTCTGGCAACGGTGCTCAAGATGAGCGAGCCCGAAGTCCGGCATCAGCTGTTCGATAACACGCGTGATTTTGTCTATCTCAAGCGGCAAATCTCTCCCGATCAGGCCGGGCAGGTCACCCGCTTGAATGTGGCCGGTGTATCGCTGCAGCCGGAATATCGCCGTTATTACCCATCGGGCGAAGTGGCCGCACAGTTGTTGGGTTTTACCGGTCAGGACGATAACGGGCAAGAAGGCCTGGAGCTGGGTTTGCAAGATTCGTTGGGCGGCAAGCCGGGCAGCCAGCGTGTAATCAAAGATAGGCGCGGGCACATCGTCGAGGATGTGGCGAGTTTGCGCGCACCTAAACCAGGTAGCGATGTGGTGCTGAGTGTGGATAGCAAGATCCAATATCTGGCCTACCGGGAGCTGCAGGCGGCGGTAGAAAAAAATCATGCTAAAGCGGGCGCGGTAGTCGTGCTGGATGCGCGCACCGGCGAGGTGTTGGCGCTCGCCAATTACCCGAGTTACAACCCCAATAATCGCGTCAAGATCAGCCCGCAAGCGATGCGCAACCGTGCTGTGGCCGATTTGTTTGAGCCGGGTTCCACGCTCAAGCCGTTCACCGTCGCCGCCGCGATCGAGAACGGAAAAGTGCGCCCCGATACGCTCATCAATACCGAGCATGGGGTGTACACCGTGGGCGGCAGGCAGATACACGACAGCCACGCAGAGGCATTCTTAAGCGTGTCGGGTGTGATACAAAAATCCAGCAATGTGGGCGCGGCCAAGATGGCGCTGATGCTGGAGCCGCAGGTGATGTGGCAGAGCTTGTCGGACAGCGGTTTTGGCGCGCATACCGGCAGTAATTTTCCGGGCGAGGCAACAGGAAAATTGCGTGAAGCAAAAACATGGCGGCCCATAGAGCAGGCCACCATGGCCTATGGGCACGGCATCTCTGTGAATCTCCTGCAGCTGGCGCGCGCCTATACCGTGTTTGCCAATAACGGCGAACTCAAACCGATTTCATTGATGAAGCTGGATGCGCCGCCAGTCGGCAAAAAGATCTTGTCGGACAAGACCGCGCTGGCGTTACGCGACATGCTCGAGACCGTCGTGTTGCCCGGCGGGACGGCCCCGCTGGCGCAGGTGGCAGGCTATCGCGTGGCCGGCAAGACCGGGACCGCGCACAAATTGTCGGGTGCGCATTATGTGGACAAATATGTGGCTTCGTTTGTCGGCCTGGCACCGGCTTCCGCGCCGCGCGTGATCGTCGCGGTGATGATAGACGAGCCGGACAACGGGCAGTATTACGGCGGTCTGGTTGCCGCGCCGGTGTTCAGCCAGGTGACCGGAGAGACTTTGCATCTGTTGAACGTGCCGAATGACGCGCCGCTGAATAACGTCATCGCGCCGCCCGCAGACGTTATCAGGGAGGAAGTGTGATGGCTTTTCCTTTCGATCGGCTGGCAGCGTTGAATGTGCGTATCTCCCGCCTGGTGACAGACAGCCGGCTGGTAAAGAGCGGCGACACTTTTGTCGCTTATCCCGGCGAAAAGAATGATGCCCGCCAGTTCATCGCCGCTGCCATCGCGCAAGGCGCGAATGCGGTCATATACGAGGCGAACAAGTTTGTCTGGCAAGCTGGATGGAATATTCCGCATCTGGCCGTGGAGAATCTGCGGCTACACGCGGGCGACTTGGCCAACGTGGTGTACGGCAGGGCGACCGAAAAGCTGTGGGTGGTCGGTGTGACCGGGACCAATGGCAAGACCTCGACGGCGCACTGGATCGCGCGCGCGCTCGACGATGCCGGGAAAAGATGCGCGCTGATAGGCACGCTGGGCAATGGTTTTGCCGATGCGCTGCAAGCCACGGCCAACACCACACCCGAAGCGATACAGGTGCACAAATTGTGCGCCGATTATCTGCATGCCGGTGCGCGGGCCGTGGCGATGGAAGTGTCGTCGCATGCCTTGGACCAGGGGCGTATCAGCGGCGTGCATTTCGATGTGGCATTGCTGACCAATCTGAGCCGCGACCATTTGGATTACCACGGGGACATGCAGCGTTATGCGGCCAGCAAGCGCAAATTCTTCGATGTGAAGTCGTTGCGTTATGCGGTGCTCAATCTCGATGACGAAACCGGCGCGGCATGGGCGGAACAGTTGGGCGATGGCGGCGTTGAGGTTGTTGGCTACGGTTTGAGCGATGCCGCGCTGCAATGCGCGCAAAGATTCGGGCTGCGCATGATGTATGGGCATCTGTCGGCCATGTCGGAAAGCGGCGTGCAAATCGCCATCCACAGCAGCTGGGGTACGGCGCAACTGGACAGCCATCTGGTGGGCCGTTTCAACGCAGAGAACCTGCTGGGCGTGCTGGCGGTGTTAATGGTCAGCGGAGTCGGTTTGGCCGACGCGGTCGCATCGCTGGAGCAGGTGCAGCTGTTGCCGGGCGCATGCAGCGATTGGGCGGAAAGTCTTTGCCTACGGTAATCATAGACTACGCGCACACGCCGGACGCGCTGCAAAAAGTGCTGCAAACCCTGCGCGAGATGACTGCGGTCAGCGGCGGCAACCTGGTCTGCTTGTTCGGCTGTGGCGGAAATCGCGACAGCGGCAAACGTCCGATGATGGGCAGGGTCGCCGAACAGTTTGCGGATCGATGCATCGTCACCAGCGACAATCCCCGCGATGAGAACCCTGCGGAGATCGTGGCGCAGATCACCCTGGGCATGCAGGGCAACAATCACCGCGTCATCATCGAGCGCGCCGCCGCCATCAATCACGCCATCGCCCACGCGCAACCGGGCGACACCGTGCTGATCGCCGGCAAAGGGCATGAGGACTATCAGGAAATAGGCGGGGTGAAGCATGCGTTCAGCGACCTCCAGGTCGCGCAACGGGCGTTGCAAAGCTGGCCGATGGAGGTGCGTGCATGATGCGCCTATCTCAAGTGGCGCGCGCGCTGGACGCGCAACTCGTCGGCCCGGATGTCGAGTTCATGAGCGTCTCGACCGACAGCCGCAAGATACGAACAGGCGACCTGTTCATCGCGTTGCGCGGTGAACATTTCGATGGTTATGCCTATGTCGCGCAGTCGCTGCAAAGCGGCGCGGTGGCGGCCATGGTCAATAAAAACAGGATCGAGGCTTGCGGATCGGGGGGCGGGGATCGGGGCTTGAAAAGCGCAGAACTTGGAATGCAGAGCCACGCTTCTAACTCAATCCTCAATCCTCAATCCTCAATCCTCGTAGTGGAAGATACCCGTCTCGCGCTGGGCCAGCTCGCCGCGTATTGGCGCAATGAGTTTGATATTCCGCTGGTGGCGATCACCGGCAGCAACGGCAAAACGACGGTGAAGGAAATGCTGGCCGCGATCTTGCGCCAACAGACCAAAGAGAGCCTTCTCGCACCCCCTCTCGGGGGGGGGGCGGAAAATCCGGACGCGGCGGTGCTCGCGACCCAGGGCAATTTCAACAACGACATCGGCATGCCGTTGACGCTACTGCAACTGCGCGAGCAACACCGTTATGCCGTGATCGAGATGGGGATGAATCATGCCGGCGAGATAGCCTATCTCACCCGCTTGGCGCAACCGCAGGTGGCTGTGGTCAACAATGCCAGCGGGGCGCATTTGCAAGGGCTGGGGTCGATCGCGGCGGTGGCGCGTGCCAAGGGCGAGATCTTCGCCGGGTTGGATAAGTCGGGTACGGCAGTCATCAATGCCGATGATGAGCATGCGCACGTCTGGCGCGGTTTGGCGGGCACGCATCGCGTGCTGGATTTTGCGCTGCACCATGCGGCAGCGGTGCAGGGCGTGTGGGCGGCGCAAGGTTATGGCGGCGTGTTGCAGGCGCGCACCCCGTCGGGCGAACTGCGCGCCGTGTTGCAAGTGCCAGGCGAGCACAACGCGCGCAATGCGCTGGCCGCCGCGACTGCCGCTATCGCCTTGCAGGTCCCACTGCCGGTCATCGCCCGAGGGCTGGAGGGGTTCGGCGGCGTATCGGGACGCCTGCAACGCAAGCACGGGGTGCGCGGAGCAACCTTGATAGATGACACCTACAACGCCAACCCGGCGTCGATGGCCGCCGCGCTGGAGGTGCTGGCACAAGCGACAGGCCAGCGTATCTTCGTGCTGGGCGACATGGGCGAGCTGGGCGACGATGCGGCACAATTTCACAGGGATATCGGCAAGGTTGCGCGCAAGGCAGGCATCGAGCGGTTGTTCGCGTTGGGCGAGCTGAGCGCCGGTGCGGTAGAAGAGTTCGGCGCGGGTGCGCGGCATTTTTCGGATATCGAAACATTGTGCGCGGCACTGGATAAAGAGCTGGATGCGCAGACGACGGTGTTGGTGAAAGGGTCGCGCTTTATGAAGATGGAACGGGTCGTGCAATTTTGTGTGGCGCAAAAGGAGAAAGCATGCTGCTCGCATTAGCCCAATGGTTGGCACAGGACGTGCGCACTTTCAGCGTGTTCAATTACATCACGCTGCGCGCGCTGATGGCGGCGATGACTTCGCTGATGATCTCGTTCATGGTGGGGCCGTGGATGATACGCAAACTCACTTCTATGAAAATCGGCCAATCGGTGCGCAGCGACGGACCCCAGACGCACCTGGTGAAGGCGGGTACGCCGACCATGGGCGGCGCGCTGATCCTGACCTCGGTCGCCATCTCGACTCTGCTGTGGGGCGATCTGCATAACGCCTATGTCTGGGTCGTGCTGTTCACCACCCTGGGGGTCGGCGCGGTCGGCTGGGTGGACGACTACCGGAAGGTGGTGCACCGCAATCCCGACGGGCTGTCGGCCAAGGCCAAGATGTTCTGGCAATCGCTCATCGCGCTGGCGGTCGGGTTTTTCCTGTGGCAACACGCGAGCCTGCCCGCGCACACCGAACTCATCGTGCCCTTCTTCAAGCATCTGGTGTTTCCGCTGGGCGCGTTCGGTTTCATTCTGCTGGTCTATCTGGTCATTGTCGGCAGCAGCAACGCGGTGAATCTCACCGACGGCCTGGACGGGCTGGCCATCATGCCCACGGTGATGGTAGCCAGCGCGCTGGCGATTTTTGCCTATGTCGCGGGTCACGCCGAATTCTCCAAATACCTGGGCGAACCGTCCATCCCCGGTGCGGGTGAGCTGGCGGTGTTCTGTGCCGCCATCGCCGGTGCGGGTTTGGCCTTCCTGTGGTTCAACGCCTATCCGGCGGAAGTGTTCATGGGTGATGTTGGCGCACTGGCATTGGGGGCGGCACTGGGCGCGGTGGCGGTAATCGTCCGCCAGGAATTGGTGCTGTTCATTATGGGCGGCGTGTTCGTGTTGGAGGCGGTGTCGGTGATGTTGCAAGTGTCGTACTTCAAATACACCAAGCGGCGTTACGGCACTGGCAAACGCATCTTGCTGATGGCTCCGCTGCACCACCATTTCGAACAAAAGGGATGGAAAGAAACGCAAGTGGTAGTGCGCTTCTGGATCATAACGATGCTGCTGGTCTTAATCGGACTGGCGACTCTCAAGCTGCGATGAGAGCGGAGGCGGCAATGAAGAAGTGCGCCACGTCAGCGTTGGGGGAGACTCATGTGGGCGCAGCGAACGTTACCGCGACACCAGACGCTAACGTGCGCTTCTGGATCATAACGATGCTGCTGGTCCTGATAGGACTCGCGACGTTGAAGTTGCGGTGAATTTAGTTGTAAGACGTAAGTCGGAAGTCGGGTTGGACGGAATCTTACGTCTTAAGTCTTTCTGCTTAGATTGAGGGAAATGGTTTGAAAATTTGGTCCGACAAATTGGTGCTGGTGCTGGGTCTCGGTGAGACCGGACTATCCATGTTGCGCTACCTGAGCGCGCAGGGGGCGCGGTTGCGCGCGGCGGACAGTCGGTCTGCCCCTGCCGGCCTGTCGGAAGCCGCCAAACATGTCGCAGCGCAACAGCTATTCTGCGGCGCGTTCCAAGATTCAATATTCGACGACATCGACCTGATCGCGATCAGCCCTGGCGTGCCACTCGCCGACCCCGTGGTTGCACGTGCCGTCGCGCGCGGCATTCCGGTGGTCGGCGACATCGAGTTGTTCGCGCAGCGACTTGCGGCTTGCGACTTGCGGCTCCGCCCCAAAGTCATCGCGATCACAGGCAGCAACGGCAAGACCACGGTGACTTCCATGGTCGCGCATCTGTGCAAGAGCGCGGGCAAAGACGTGCTGGCTGCGGGTAACATTTCGCCTGCGGTGCTGGATATGATGATGCGGCGCGGCGCGCAGCAGCCAGATGTGTGGGTGCTGGAGCTGTCCAGCTTCCAGCTGGAAACGACATCTACGTTGCATGCCGATGCCGCGACGGTGCTCAACGTGACCGAAGATCATCTGGATCGCTATGACGGCATGGATGATTACGCGGCGGCCAAAGCGCGCGTGTTGATCGGCTGCGGCGTGCAAGTGTTGAACCGCGACGATGGTCGCAGCATGGGCATGGCGCGCGCGGGAATACCAACCATCACCTTCGGGCTAAACCCACCCCAGCCCTCCCTTGTCAGGGAGGGAGAAATTCGCACTGCGTTAGAAAATTTCGGCATCGTGCATGAGGCGGGCGACATCTGGCTGATGCAAGGCGCGCAACGCCTGATAAGAGCCAGCGAGTTGCAATTGAGCGGCTTGCATAATGTGGCGAACGCGCTCGCGGCATTGGCTTTATGTCGTGCCATTGGTTTGGAGATGCCGCTGCTGCTGGCCGGATTGCGAAGTTTCAAAGGGCTGCCGCACCGCGTGGAGAAAGTCGCGGAGATCGCGGGCGTCACCTATTACGATGATTCCAAAGGCACTAACGTGGGCGCGACGGTAGCGGCACTGCGAGGGTTGGGAAAACGCGCGGTGGTGATACTCGGGGGCGAGGGTAAGGGACAGGATTTCGGCCCCTTGAACGCGGCGGTGAAGAGCCACGCGCGTGCGGTGGTGCTGATCGGCCGTGATGCCGGATTGATCGCATCGGCATTGCAGGGTTGCGATGTGAACATAGCCCGCGCCGCCGATATGGCGGATGCGGTGCGACAGGCCAGCGCGCTGGCGCAGGCCAATGATGCGGTGTTGCTGTCCCCGGCATGCGCCAGCTTCGATATGTTCCGCAACTACGAACACCGCGCTCAAGTGTTCATCGCCGCGGTCGAAGCGCTCATCCTCCCATCAGCCTCCCCTTGGTCCGGGGGAGAGGCAGTCAAGGAGGGCGCATGGCCTCGCTGATACCCGCAAGGAGTACGCCGAAGGGTGCCCGGGGGGTTTCCCCCCACCCTTTCGCAGTCAAAACCCGCGCCCGCCCATCGCCTGCGCAATTCGACGAGTTGCTGATCTGGACTTTCATCGGCCTGCTGGCGATCGGTCTGGTGATGGTGTATTCCGCCTCCATCGCCACCGCCGAAGCGAGCAAATTCACGGGCTTTAATCCCGGCTATTATCTGATGCGCCACGGCGTGTTCATCGCGGTGGGCGTGATCGCCGGGCTGTTCGCGTTCCAGGTGCCGGTGCAGATGTGGCAAAGCCACGCGATGATGCTGTTCCTGCTGGGCGGCGTGTTGCTGTTGCTGGTGCTGATCCCCCATGTGGGGCGGGAAGTCAACGGTAGCCGCCGCTGGCTATCGCTGTTCGTGGTGAATCTGCAACCTTCCGAGTTGATGAAGTTGTTCGCCGTGTTGTACGCGGCGGATTTCACCGTGCGCAAAGGCAATGTCGGACATCTGTTCACCAAAGCATTCTTGCCGATGTTCGCGGTGATGGCCGTGGTCGGCAGCCTGTTGTTGCTGGAACCTGACATGGGCGCGTTCGTGGTGATTTCCTCCATCGCGTTCTGCACGCTGTGGCTGGGCGGTTTCAATCTCAAAGTGTTCGGGCTGCTGCTGCTTGCGCTGCCCGCAGCCTTCGCGGCGCTGATCGTTTCCTCGCCCTATCGCATGCAGCGCGTGATCGGTTTCATGGACCCGTGGACCGACCCCTATGGCAAAGGCTATCAGCTCAGTCATTCTTTGATCGCCTTCGGGCGCGGCGAATGGCTGGGTGTCGGCCTGGGCGGCAGCGTGGAAAAGTTATTCTACCTGCCCGAAGCGCACACCGATTTCCTGATGGCTGTGATCGCCGAAGAATTGGGCCTGGCCGGCGTCACGGTAGTGTTGCTGCTGTTCGCATGGGTAGTGATACGCGCCTTTCAGATTGGCCGGTATGCGGCTTTTCTGGAGCGCTATTTTTCCGCGCTGGTGGCGCAAGGCATAGGCGTGTGGATAGGCGTGCAAGCGATGATCAACATCGGCGTGAACATGGGTGTGCTGCCGACCAAAGGATTGACCCTGCCTTTCCTCAGCTTCGGCGGCAGCGGTATCGTGGTGAACTGCATCGCCGCCGCCGTCTTATTGCGAGTCGATTGGGAAAACAGAAAAGTTGCGCGGGGCATGCCGATATGAAGGCGAACGCTCACAACTTTTTTGTTTCGGTGCAGGCTAACTTGCGCGAGCAAGTTAAGCCGCAACGCGGCGGCCGTAGCCAAAACAGACGTATCGCCAGAGGAATACCGGTATGAGCAAGACCATCCTCATCATGGCGGGCGGCACGGGCGGGCACATCATGCCGGCCTTGGCGGTGGCTGACATCTTGCGCGCGCAAGGCTGGCAGGTGGTGTGGCTGGGCGCGCCCGACAGTATGGAGGCCGAGCTGGTGCCCAAACACGGTTACGCATTGGAGCGGGTGAACTTCTCCGGCCTGCGCGGCAAAGGGTTCGCACGCAAACTGATGTTGCCGTTCAATCTGCTGGTGGCGATGGCGCAGAGTGCGCGGGTGATCCTGCAACGCCATCCTGTTGTGGTGCTGGGCATGGGCGGCTACATCACTTTTCCCGGCGGCTTGGTCGCCCGTCTGTTGCTGCGCACGCTGCTGATACACGAACAGAATTCGGTGGCGGGTCTGAGTAACAGGGTGCTGGCGAAGATCGCCGTGCGCGTGATGAGCGGCTTTCCCGATGTGTTGCCGCAAGCGGTGTGGTGCGGCAATCCGGTGCGCGCGGACATCGCCGCTTTACCTGAGCCGCAGCAACGCTATGGCTCGCGCGGCGGCAGATTGAAAGTGTTGGTGGTGGGCGGAAGCCTGGGCGCGCGGGCGCTGAATGAAACCGTGCCGCAAGCGCTCGCACTCATCCCCGCGGCGCAGCGTCCCGACGTGACCCATCAAACCGGCAAGCAGCATCATGCAGCGGTGCAAGAGTTGTACCGCGCGGCCGGGGTGTCTGCCGAAATCAAGCCGTTCCTGGACGATATGGCCGCGTGTTACGCCGATGCCGACCTGGTCGTTTGCCGGGCAGGCGCGCTGACTGTCGCAGAACTCGCAGCGGTGGGCGTGGCGAGCATTTTGGTTCCTTTCCCGTTCGCTGTGGATGATCACCAGACGCATAACGCGCGCTTCCTGAGCGGCCACGGCGCGGCGATCCTGTTGCCGCAAAAAGAGTTGAGCGCGGAAATCCTGGCGCGCTATCTGCGAGAGCTGGACCGGGAAAAATTGCTGGTGATGGCGGTGCAAGCCCGCGCGTTGGCCAAGCCAGAAGCCGCCTTGACGGTGTCTAGGGTATGCGAGGAGTTAGCTAAATGACAACACGGCGCGAAGCGACTTGTTGCGGCGTAGGCTCACCTTTAGGTTATGCCGAAGCCAAACATAAATATGAGGTGGGCGAATGAAACACAAGATCAAACACATTCATTTCATCGGCATCGGTGGTTCGGGGATGAACGGCATCGCCGAAGTGCTGCTCAATTCCGGCTATCAAGTGAGCGGTTCGGATCTGGCGGAAAACGCCGCCACGCTGCGTCTCAAACAATTGGGCGCGACCCTCTATCGCGGCCATGCCGGAAAGAATCTGACCGATGCCGATGCGGTCGTGGTGTCCACCGCGGTCGGTGCCGACAATCCCGAAGTGCTGGCGGCGCGTGCGCGGCGCATCCCGGTGGTGCCGCGCGCCATGATGCTGGCCGAGCTGATGCGTTTGCGCCAGGGTATCGCCGTGGCCGGCACGCATGGCAAGACCACCACGACCTCGCTGACCGCGAGCATCCTCGCAAAAGGCGGGCTGGATCCGACCTTTGTGATCGGCGGAAAACTCAACAGCAGCGGCACGAATGCGAAACTGGGGCAGGGCGATTTCATCGTGGCGGAAGCCGATGAGTCAGATGCTTCCTTCCTGTATCTGCAGCCCATTCTCGCCGTCATCACCAACATCGATGCCGACCACATGGAAACCTACGGCCACGATTTCGCCAGGCTCAAACAGGCATTCGTCGATTTCGTCGAGCATCTGCCTTTCTATGGCATGGCGATGGTGTGCGTGGACGATGCGAACGTGCGCGAGATATTGCCGCGCCTCTCCAAGCCGGTATGCACTTACGGCCTGAGCGAAGAGGCGCAGATACGCGCGGTCGACGTGCGCCACGAGGGCGGGCGCATGCGCTACACCGTGCTCTGCCGCCAGAACGGCACGCCCAAAGACATGGACATCACGCTGAATCTGCCCGGTGTGCACAACGTGTTGAACTCCCTGGCCGCGATCGCCATAGCACTCGAGGTGGGGGTCAAACACGAGGCTATCGTTGCCGCGCTCGCCGAGTTCGAGGGCGTGGGGCGACGCTTCCAGCGGTATGGCGAAGTCGCGCTGGCCGCCGGCGGCAGTTTTACGTTGATCGACGACTATGGGCACCACCCCGTGGAGATGGCGGCGACGCTGGCGGCGGTGCGCGGCGCGTTCCCCGGCAAGCGTCTGGTGCTGGCGTTCCAGCCGCATCGCTACACGCGCACCCGCGATGTGTTCGACGATTTTGTGAAGGTGTTATGCAGCGTGGACGCGCTGGTGTTGAGCGAAGTCTATGCGGCCGGTGAGCTTGCCATCGTCGCGGCCGATGGGCGCGCGCTGATGCAGGCATTGCGCGTGGCGGGACAGCGTGCGGCGGTGTTCGTGGAACAGGTGGCGGATATGCCGCAGGCCATCATGCACATGGCGCGCGATGGCGACGTGGTGGTGACCATGGGCGCGGGGTCGATAGGCAATGTGCCAGCGCTGTTGGTGCAGTCACAACAAAAATGAACATGAGCGAACCATTCCATTTTACCGACAGCCCGTTGCGCGGTGAGTTGCGCCACCAGGTCGCGATGAGCAAGCACACCAGCTGGCGCGCCGGTGGTGTCGCGGACCGGGCGTACCGGCCGGCTGACTTGGCGGACCTGCAAACGTTCCTGCGCGGCCTGCCCGCCGCCGAAGCGGTGTATGCAGTGGGGCTGGGCAGCAATCTGCTGGTGCGCGACGGCGGCCTGCGCGGCACGGTGCTGCTGCTGCATGGCGCGTTGAAAGCCTTGCGCATGACGGGCACGAACACGCTTCACATCGAAGCCGGCGTACCCGGCGCGAAGCTGGCGCGTTTCGCAGCGGCGCATGACTTGAGCGGCGCGGCATTCTTCGCCGGTATTCCGGGCACGCTGGGAGGCATGCTGGCGATGAATGCGGGCTGCTACGGCAGCGAGACCTGGCAGCATGTGAGTGGTGTGCAAGTGCTGACGCGCAACGGCGAACTGCTGGAGCGTGAACCGCAGGATTATGTGATCGGATATCGGCACGTCGAGAGAATAGAGGATAGGAAAGGCAGGATTGAGGATCGGGGATTGGAAAGGCAGGATCGATCCTCAGAAGAATTCTTCGTCTCCGCCTCATTACATTTTGCGAGCGGCGACGGCGAGGTCGCGCGGCGGCAAATCAAAGATCTGCTGAACCAGCGCATCGCCTCGCAGCCGCTCGACTTGGCCAACGCGGGTTCGGTGTTTCGCAACCCGGCAGGCGATCACGCGGCGAGTTTGATCGAGCGATGCGGGCTGAAAGGCAAGCGCATCGGCGGCGCGCAGGTGTCTGAGAAGCACGCCAACTTTATCGTGAACACGGGCGGTGCGACAGCCGCGGACATAGAGAATTTAATCGTTGAGGTGCGCGCGATAGTTGCGGCACAAACGGGGGTGGTGCTGCACCCCGAAGTGAGAATCATCGGAGAAGTGGTATGAGTAAAAACGAAATGAATGACACCGGTGCCGCCCGCTACCCGCTACCCGCTACCGGCTCTTTGGGCAAGGTCGCGGTGTTGTTCGGCGGCAAGTCCGCCGAGCGCGAGGTGTCGCTCAAGAGCGGTGCGGCGGTGCTGGCCGCGCTGTTGCGCAGCGGCGTGGATGCGCATGCATTCGATCCGGCCACGCGCAATCTGCAAGAACTGAAAGACCAGGGCTACCAGCGCGCCTTCATCGCGCTGCACGGACGCTACGGTGAAGACGGCACGGTGCAGGGCGCGCTGGAATTGTTGGGCATCCCGTACACCGGCAGCGGCGTGATGGCCTCGGCGCTGGGCATGGATAAATGGCGCAGCAAGTTGGTATGGCAAGCGGCGGGACTGCCTATCCCCGCGTACCAGATGCTGGAGGCCGGTTTTGATGCCGGTGCGGTAGTAAAAAACCTGGGGTTGCCCTTGTTCGTGAAGCCCGCCTGCGAAGGTTCCAGCGTGGGGATCAGCAAAGTCAAAGCGGAGAGCGAATTGGCGGTGGCCTACCTTGAGGCCGCCAGGCACGACACGCTGGTCATGGCGGAGAGTTTCGTAGGCGGCGGCGAGTACACCGTCGCGATACTCGGCGCACAGGCGCTCCCGGTCATCAAGATCGTGCCGGCCAATGAATTCTACGATTACGAGGCGAAGTATCTGCGCGACGACACGCGCTATCTGTGTCCCTGCGGGCTGAGCGCGGAACAGGAGGCCGGGATGCAGCGTTTGGCGCAGCAGGCGTTCGCGCTGATCGGCGGGCAGGGTTGGGGACGGGTGGATTTCCTGATGAGCGAGACCGGCCAGCCATACGTGCTGGAAGCCAACACCTCGCCGGGCATGACGGACCACAGTCTAGTGCCGATGGCGGCACGGCAAGCGGGCATCAGTTTCGAGCAACTGGTGCTGCAAGTTCTGGGGATGGCAGAGATTAGCAATTGCTCTTCACGTTTGCATCCTCGCCCGCTTGCGGGAGAGGATTGAGGTGAGGGCGATGTGGGATAACCCTGCACTGTTACGCAACACCAGCACCGGGCTGTTCGCGGTCAGCCTGATGCTGGTGCTGTATGGCGCGGTGTATTACCTGGCGCATCTGCCGTCTGTGCTGCCTTTGCATAGCGTGCGTCTGAGTGTCGCGCCCAAGCAGGTGGACGCACTGGACGTGTTGCAAGTGGTGCGCGACGAGGTGCAGGGGAACCTTCTCACCGTGGACATCGAACGCATCGGCACGGAGATCGAGAAGCTGCCCTGGGTGAGGCGCGTGCAGATACGCCGCGAATTCCCCGACAGCTTGGTGGTGGAGCTGGAAGAGCATCAGGCCTTGGCGCGTTGGAACAACGATGACTTGGTGAACCGGCAGGGTGAGGTGTTCAGTGGCATTAGCGATCAAGTCTTACCCTGTTTTGTCGGCCAGCCAGGAGAGTCCCGGCTGGTGGCGCAACAGTACGCGCAGTTCAACGGGCAGCTCGCCCGCGTTCATTTGCGGGTGACACAACTGACGCAGTCGCCGCGCCACGCATGGCAGCTGTTGTTGAGTAACGGCATGGTGTTGGAGCTGGGCAGCGAACAGATGCAAGAGCGTTTGGCGAGATTCGTGGCGGTGTATCCCTACAGCCTGGCGACCATGCAGGCCAAGACCGTGGATTTGCGCTACCGCAACGGGTTTGCAGTCGGCGGTTCGAGTAAGCAAAGTTAACCAGCGAGCAGCGGAGAGCGAGCGATGAGCAGAAATAAAGAAAGCAAGAACTTGGTGGTCGGACTGGACATCGGCACGTCCAAGATCGTCGCCATTGTCGGCGAGGTCAAACCGGACGGCATGCTCGAAGTCATAGGCATGGGCATGCATCAGTCGTCCGGCATGAAGAAAGGCATGGTGGTGAATATCGACGCCACGGTGGCCGCGATAGAGCGCGCGCTGGAGGAAGCCGAGCTGATGGCCGATTGCAAGATACACGAGGTGTATACCGGAATCGCGGGTAGCCACATCCGCAGCACCAATTCGCGCGGCATGGTGAAGATCAAGGAAAAAGAGGTGATGGCGGCGGACATCGAGCGCGTCATCGAGACCGCCAGCTCCATCAGCCTGCCCGGCGACCAGCAGATCCTGCATATTCTCGAACAGGAGTTCAGCATCGATGGGCAGGACGGCATCAAAAAACCGCTGGGCATGAGCGGGATGCGCCTGGATGTGGAAGTGCACATCGTCAGCGGCGCGGTGGCCGCAGTGCAGAACATCATGAAGTGCATCCACCGTTGCGGGCTGGAAGTGAACGAGCTGATCCTGCAACCGCTGGCCTCCAGCAAAGCGATTCTGGAAGAGGACGAAATGGAATTGGGCGTGTGCATCGTGGACATCGGCGGCGGCACCACCGACATCGCGGTGTTCACCGGTGGCGCGATCCGCCATACCGCTGTCATCCCCATCGCGGGCGACCAGATCACCAACGATATCGCGATGGCCTTGCGCACGCCGACCCAGGATGCCGAAGACATCAAGGTGAAACACGGTTGCGCGCTGCGCCAGCTGGCCGACGCGGGCGAGATCGAGGTCCCCGGGGTGGGCGAACGCGGGCCGCGCATGTTGTCGCGCCAAACGCTGGCCGAAGTGATAGAGCCGCGCGTAGAAGAGTTGTATTCGTTGGTGCAGGCGGAATTGCGCCGCAGCGGGTTCGAGGAGTTGTTGTCCTCGGGCATCGTCATCACCGGCGGCAGCAGCGCGATGCAGGGCATGGTCGAGCTGGGCGAGGAGATCTTCCATCTGCCGGTGCGTTTGGGCATACCAAAGTATGTGGGCGGGCTGTCGGACGTGGTGAAGACACCGCGCATGTCCACCGGCGTGGGGCTGCTGCTGTACGGCATGGAACACCACAGGCGCAAGGAGGAGACGCGTATGCAGACGAACTCATTCAGTGACGTGCTGGCAAGGATGAAGGCATGGTTCCAGGGAAATTTTTAGCAGGTATCAGAGTTGGGGTTCAGGGTTAATTTTGGGTAATTTTTTGAGGAGACGATAATGTTTGAAATCATGGAAGCACAATCTCAGGATGCAGTCATCAAGGTGATCGGTGTGGGCGGGTGCGGTGGCAATGCGGTGGATCACATGATAGAGCAAGGGGTGATGGGCGTGGAGTTCATCGTCATCAACACCGATGCCCAGGCGCTCAAACGCAGCAAGGCGCGCACCCAGTTGCAGATCGGCGTAAATATCACCAAGGGTCTGGGTGCGGGCGCGAAACCCTCGGTCGGACAAGCCGCCGCCGAGGAAGACCGCGAGCGCATCAAAGAAATGATCATGGGTGCGAACATGGTGTTCATCACCGCCGGGATGGGCGGCGGCACGGGAACAGGTGCCGCGCCCATCGTCGCCCAGATCGCCAAAGAATTGGACATCCTCACGGTCGCGGTAGTAACCAAGCCGTTCACCTACGAAGGCAACCGCATGCGCTACGCCAAAGCGGGCATCGAAGCCTTGAGCGAACATGTGGACTCGCTGATCATCGTACCGAATTCCAAGCTGATGGAAGTGCTGGGCAACGACATCACGGTCCCCGAAGCCTTCAAGGCCGCGAACGGCGTGCTGCAAGGCGCGGTGGCGGGGATCGCGGAAGTCATCAACGTGCCCGGACTGATCAACGTCGACTTTGCCGATGTGCGCACCGTGATGTCGGAAAATGGCATGGCGATGATGGGTTCTGCCATCGCCTCGGGCGTGGATCGCGCGCGCGTGGCGGCTGAACGCGCCATTGCCAGCCCCTTGCTGGAAGACGTGGATATGTCCGGTGCGCGCGGCGTGCTGGTCAATATCACCTCATCCAGCGCGCTCAAACTCAAAGAGATCGATGACGTGATGGAGTGTGTGCAGTTCGCCGCCGAGGAAGCCACCGTGATCGTGGGGTCGGTGTTCGACGAGGCGATGGGTGACAGCTTGCGCGTGACCGTGGTCGCGACCGGGTTGGGCGCGCCCATCGCACGCAGACAACCCAAGCCCGAGGTCGTTTATCGCGGTGAAGAGGCTTACCAGCGCACCGGCACCGACAACCATCCCGTTTCCGGCGGCATCAATTACAAAGAGCTGGATACACCGACCACTTTCCGTTCAGGACGTCGCGAGCAGGTCGAGGCGATGGAAAAATCCGGCATGGATCCGTTGGATATTCCCTCGTTCCTGCGCAAGCAGGCCGACTAAGGAAATCTTGGGCAACGTAAGCGGAAAGACGTAAGCCGTAAGCGGGAAGTTGTTAGGAGACCGCATGTCACTTCTAACTCACGTCTAACGACTCATTCTTTTCGGAACTGATTGCGTATAAAATCTCAACCTCAATTTGGTGGATGCGCACAATTATGGTCAAGCAACGCACAATTAAAACTTCGGTGAAAGTGACCGGGGTCGGCCTGCACAGCGGCGAGAAAGTCACGCTGGGCTTGCGTCCCGCGCCGGCCAATTCCGGCATCGTGTTTTGCCGTGTCGATCGGAAGCCGGTCGAGCAGATACGCGCGAATGCGGACTTGGTGCACGACACGCGCTTGTCCACCTGCATGGAACAAAACAGCGTGCGCGTGGCGACCGTCGAGCATCTGATGTCGGCCTTGTCGGGATTGGGTATCGATAACGTGTATATCGATCTGGATAGCGCGGAAGTACCTATCATGGACGGCAGCGCGGGCACCTTCATCTTTCTGCTGCAATCGGCGGGCATCGTCGAGCAGTCTGCCGCCAAGAAATTCATCCGTGTCAAAAAAACGGTAGAGGTGAAGCAAGGCGATAAGTGGGTGCGTTTCGACCCCTACAACGGCTACAAACTCACGTTCACGATCAATTTTACTCATCCGGTTTTCGCCAATACCAAACAGCATGTCGTCGTCGATCTGGGCGAGCATTCCTATGTGCGCGACATCAGCCGCGCGCGCACCTTCGGCTTCATGCAGGATGTCGAGGCCATGCGCGCGCAGGGCCTGGCCTTGGGCGGCAGTCTGGACAACGCCATCGTGATGGACGACTACCGCGTGCTGAATCCGGACGGGCTGCGTTTCGAGGATGAGTTCGTCAAACACAAAGTGCTCGATGCCATCGGCGACCTGTACATGCTGGGGCATCCCATCATAGGGGCGTTTTCCGGCTACAAGTCCGGCCACGCGCTGAACAATGCTTTGTTGCGCGAGTTGCTGGCGGATGCCGCGGCCTGGGAGTACGTTACCTTCGACAACCCGGAAGAAGCCCCCGCGTTCCTGCAGTTGCAATTACAGTCCGCGTGATTTTTGCGGCGGCGCACGGTCCGGATCGACCTGATTGCTTGACCCAGAGAACCCGTACCCGATAAACGACCTGGATAAACGACCTGTGAAACGATTTATCCCGAACTTGCGTGCATGACGTGCTTGGATTGTTAGAGGTGCACCGATGTTAATCCTGCGATTCGCCCTGGTTGTAATCGTGTTGTTGATAGCGCTAAGCGGCGGCATGTACGTCTTGACGCGCGATCCGCGCTATTACCGGTTCGCCTGGCAGGTCGTGCGCTTTGGCGTGCTGCTGTTCCTCGTGTTCGGCCTGCTGTTTCTGCTGGAACGCTACGTGTTGGTCGGCTGGCGCGTGCTGCTTTGAACGCCCCGGCCAAGCATCTTGATGGTGTGACTTTGGAAATGATGGTCACCCAACTTTCCGAACAGCCGGGCTGGGCCGCGATGGCAGAAGCGATTCCCGTGCGCTGCTTCACCCACGACCCCAGCATCAAATCCAGCCTCAAGTTTTTGCGCAGAACACCGTGGGCGCGCAAAAAGGTCGAAGACCTGTATCGGCAGACCCGCTGAAAGCGATGGCCGGGCTTCCTTGTGATTTTCAATGCGTCGGCAGATCGGGGGGTGTTGCCGGTACGGCTGTCCAGCCGCCCCGGCACGAGGACACATAGGGGTAATAAGTTCTCGACGCGGCACAGAAATACCAGTATTGCATCGGTGGAAGTGCCAGGACCTGGGTATAGACCGGCGCATCGGCAATTGCGTAGATGGGTGCATAGGGGTAGGACAGATCATAAGCCACCGCACCCCCTATCAGGGCCGGAGCAATCCAGTCGTCGCCCCAGCCGCCATAACCCCAAC
>JABEVF010000055.1 GCA_013043965.1 Gallionella sp.
AGTCTTCAGAACCTTGATCTTGCCAGCAATGGCGGCCCACTTCTACCGCTTTCTAGCTCATAAATTCAACTCGTACACAGAGTTTTGCAAGAGGCTCTTGTGTGAAGAGATTTTTTCAAGGCCAACGAGCAGCGGAAATGCGCCGTACAAAAATGCGTGAGACAGTGCAAATGGATCGATGAACGCCAGCTTTTTCCGGTCCGTCGCAGCACGCACATATGGCACGACTAGTGCGCCTTCAGCCATGACTGCAACCTCCTTAGGTAGCTCCTCAAATCCCACTTCAAGTTTTTGGGCGTGAATTATTCGATTTAGGGCATCCCAAAGATCATTTACGACCTCTCCATCATTTCGAGGAGTCCATCGCCAACGAGGCTGTGTAAGCTGAAATTTTTGGCCAGCGGGCAGAATCTCTAATGCACGTCTAGCATTGAGAGCGAATGCACTGACTGTCTCGATGATGCTGGCTCTCGCAAGGTCGAGAATTAAGCCATGCTGTTTTGGGTATTGAGCACTTGCCAGTGCCCAAAGTTTCACTGCTTCATCGGCTGCGCGAGATATTGAGTGTTGTGTAATTGGTTCTGTCATGTTGCCCAATGTGAATTAGAGAAAATTTATGGAACGGCAATGTCGCAGGTAAGCAAAGCGAACATTAAATCTTCCTCACAAACACTTTAGATTTTCTTTGATAGTTGTACAGCGTCTTTTTCTGTGCGGGCAGGGCGGTGACTTCGGCTTCGACGAAGCCGCGTTCCAGGAACCAGTGCGCGGTGCGGGTGGTGAGCACGAACAGTTTTTTCATGCCTTGTGATTTGGCGACGGAGACCATGTGGTTGAGCACGGCTTCGCCGTAGCCGTGGTCGCGGTACTGGGCATCCACGGCGAGACAGGCGAGTTCCGCCGAGGCTTCGTCAGGGAAGCGGTAGAGCGCGGCGCAGCCGACGATGCGATGGTCGTGCTCCAGCACCACGAACTGTTCGATCTCGCGTTCCAGCAATTCACGGCTGCGCCGCACCAGGATGCCCTGCTCTTCCAGCGGGCGCAGCAGTTGCAGGATGCCGCCCACGTCTTCGATGCTCGCGTCGCGCAGCGTGTTGAGCGTGCTCTCCACCACCATGCTGCCTATGCCTTCGTCGCTGAACAGCTCCTGCAACACCGAGCCGTCGATGTGGCGGCTGATCAGGTGGGTGCGCGCCACCCCGGCTTCGCAGGCGCGTATCGCGCAGGGCAGAAACAGGCTTACGTCGTCGGGCAGTTTGCGTTTGCCGGTGCTCGATAGAACTCCCTGCGCCTGTGCGACGGTAAGTTCTTTGAGCAACTCGCCCTTCTTGCCTTGCACGCCGTCGGTATCCATCAGGAACACCAGTTTGTCGGCATCCAGCGCGATGGCGGTGGCGGTGGCGATGTCTTCCAGCGTGACGTTGAACACCTCGCCGGTGGGCGAATAACCGAGCGGCGAGAGCAGCACGACTTCGCCGAATTCCCTGCGGTCGTTGAGCGCGGCGACATCCACTTTGCGCACGCAGCCGGTGTGCATCAGATCCACGCCGTTGATGACGCCGATAGGCTGCGCGGTGATGAAGTTGCCGCCCGCGACGCGGATGTCGGCGTTGGCCATCGGCGAATTCGCCAGGCCCATCGACAGCAGCGCCTCGATCTCCACGCGCACGCGGCCGACGGCTTCTTTCACGCACTGCATGGTCTGCGCATCGGTCATGCGTATGCCGTGATGGTAGGTGTCGCCCAGGTTGTTTTTCGCCAGATGCTGCTCGATCTGCGGCCGCGCGCCGTGCACCAGCACCAGCCGGATGCCCAGCGCGGCGAGCAGGTTGAAGTCGTGCGTCAGCTCGACGAATTTGCCGTCGGCCACGACCTCGCCGCCGAAAGCGATGACGAAAGTCTTGCCGCGAAACGCGTTGATGTAGGGTGCGACGGAACGGAACCAGGCGACGAAATCAGTGGGGGCGGCGTTAATCGGCATGGCGATCCTTTCTAGTCAATGCGCGCATCATGCCGCGCTACGACTCATCTAGCAACTGTCCGGCGATGGCCCAGTTTTCATCGCTCACTTCGTCAAACACAATGTAGGTGTAGACGGCCGGTTTATGCGCGATACGCTCCAGCGTGCCGGTGATTTCTGCGGCGATCCGGGCTTTTTGTTCGCGGCTCAAAGTGCCCGCGATGCGGATGTTGACGTAAGGCATGGTTGCTCCTTGGTTGTGCTGAATTCCGGGTGTTATGGTTTGGGCATGGAGACCAGCACCAGCCCGCGCGGCTTGCCGCTGGTCGCATCCGTCGTCGCAATGGCACGATGCAAGGCGCTAATGCTGACCCATGTCGGCGGATATTTGTACTTTGCCACATCGAGTATCAGAACGTGGTCGGACTCCCTGTCATAGGCGGCCAGTACCGACCAATGCCCGTAGCCATGTTGACCAAGGCTTGCGCGCAGGTAGTTGGCCAGCACGAATTGACCGTCATCGCCCAAGGCCCTTGCCAGCAAGTCACGCAGGCTGTCGTCGGTGAACGTGTTGCCTGCAACCGAGCTGGCATGCGCACCGTTGGCGGCCAATGTCCCCATTACTTCTTCACGCGTCATGCCCATCGACAGCACGGTCTGCGGGCTGATGATCTTGCTGGCTTGCGGGGAGAAAAAATTGCTCTGGGTGAAGTAGCTATAGGGTGCATAGCGGGGATCGACGGGCTTTTTGATCGGCATGGCGTTGAGCACGGTGATGGCGCTGGCGACAGAACAATAGCTTTGGCTGATCTGCTCGGCGAATGTCGGAATCAGTTGCCAGTAATCCGCGTCGGCCGGGATACGGGCGCGCAATACCTTGCCTGTTGCCGTGTCCCAGTAGATGATGTCCGGGGTTTCCTCTGCCAGTGCGGGAAGTGCAGACAGGGTCATGCACAGCAAGGCCGTTCGCATTAACGTGTTGATGACCGCACTCATCTGAAATCTCCCCATAATGTTTGTAACGCGGCCAGTCCGGCGATGGCGGCGGTCTCGGTGCGCATCACGCGCTTGCCCAGGCGTATGGGGGTGAATCCGCACAGCAGGGCGGTCTCGATTTCGGCGGTGGAAAAGCCGCCTTCCGCGCCTATCATCAGCACGACTTTATCTTTTGCTTGGGCTTGCGCGTGCAGCGACTGCGCGCCCTCTGGCAGCAGGATGAAACGGCTGCATGGCTCGTCACGCATGGCTTGCAGCCACACCATGATGTCCAGCGGCGGGTGGATGACGGGCAGCACGTTGCGCCCGGATTGTTCGCAAGCCGAGATCGCCACTTGTTGCCAGTGCTCGTTGCGTTTGGCGGCGCGTTCGGGGGAGAGCCTGGCGATGCTGCGTTCCGTGGCCAGCGGCTGGATCTCGGTCACGCCCAGTTCGGTGGCCTTTTGGATCACCCAATCCATCTTTTCGCTGCCGCACAGGGCTTGCGCCAAGACGGTATGCAAGGACGATTCGCGGTCTGCCGCGACGGCGCGTATGTTCTCGATGAGCACGCGCTTGCCCGTCAGCTCGGCGATGCTGCCGTGGCACTCGTTGCCTGCGCCATCGAACATCTGTATCGCATCGCCGACCCGCAAACGAAGTACCCGTGCGGCGTGGTGCGCGGCATCGGGCGGTAGATCGCAACTGCCGGTCTGGGGCAGTGGGGCGGGGCAATAAAAGCGGGGCATGTTCGGGTTCGAATGGTTAAAATGATGGGCGTGATAATATAAC
>JABEVF010000056.1 GCA_013043965.1 Gallionella sp.
GCGATAGCGCGATTCGAAGGTATCGCGTCCGGTTTTTTGCAATTTTTGCAGGCGCGCCGCGATGGCCGCCTCGTCGGCAGTTTCAAAATCCCGGACGTGCAATTGCAGTAACGCCGCGCTGTAGTACTCCAACTCGAGCAAGGCCTTGCGGTTGTGCGCGATGACGCGCATATTTTCGTCGATCAGCAGCACGCCTTCCGGCATCTGGTCGAACAAGGCCTGATATTGTTGCTGTGCCGCCGCGCCTTCCCGCTCGGCATCTTTGCGCGACTGGATGTCCTCGATGATGGAGATGCCGTAATCCGGCGTGCCGTCTTCTTTCCACACGAAGGAAACGGACAGTGCGACCCAGACGCTACAACCATCCTTGCGGATGTAACGTTTTTCGGTGTGGTAGGCATCGATATGGTGCGACTCCAAGTCGCGCATCTTGTCCAGGTCGCGCGCCAAATCGTCGGGGTGGGTGATGCCTTTGAACGACAGTTGCAGCAACTCCGCCTCGCTGTAGCCGGTGATCTCGCACAGCTTGGGATTCACGCGCAGCCATTTGCCGTCCATGCCGAGGTGTGCCATGCCGACCGCCGCCAGATCGAAGGTCTGTTTAAACAGTGCGCGCTCGTGGCGCAGGTCGCTCAGCATGGCGTAACGTTGCGACACATCGTGGAATACCATCACCACACCGATCATTTTTCCGCGCTCGTCTAACACGGGTGCTGCGGAGTCTTCCACCGGCACCACTTTGCCATCGCGACGGCGCAGCAGCATGCCGTTCAACATCGGGATCGGGCAGCCGTCGCGCAGCACGATCTCCGCCGGTGAGTCCACACGGGACTGGTTGTTGGCATCGTACAGTTGGAACACGTCAGACAATGCTTCGCCGCGCGCTTGGTCATCGCTCCAGCCCGTCATCTTTTGCGCGGTCGCGTTGAGCGATTCAACTTGCCCCCGCATATTGGCGACCAGCACGGCATCGCCGATAGATTGGTAAATCGCGCGGACGCTGGCATCGCCCCGCACGATCTCGCGCAAGGCGCGGTAGGCAGCAATGAAGGCCGTCAGTGACAGCAGCGGTAACAATACCGCCAGCAGCCCCAGCCCGTAAAACTGCGTTGTGCCCGTTACACCCGATGCACCGAAGCCCTTGGCGCGGCGCTCGATCTCCGCTTCCAGCTTTGCGTGCCAACCCGCCAGTCCGTCCCGCAACGCTCTGTCCTTGCCGCGCATCAGTTGATCCACTCGGCGGTAGGACAAAGGGTCGCGCGCGTCGAGTTTGCGCAGGGCGGCGGCGTATTCGTCCAGCAGGGTTTGTTCTTGATTTTGCAGGTCGACCAGATTGGCGGTATCCATGCCGTTGTCACGGATGACCTTCTGTGTTTGCTGTAGATGTAGCTGCATATCGATTGCTTCGCGCCCGAACAAACTGCGATGCCGGGCAAGCTGATCGGGATCATATGCGCGCAGCAGTATGTCTTTCCATTCCTGCGTCTGCCGCGCGAGGACGAATTGCGCGGCGGTGGCCGCATCTTCCATGTGCAATAAAGCGAGGCTCTGGTGGCGCGCTTCATCGTCCACCTGCCGCACCACTCGGGTGAACCCATAGCCGCCCAACGCCACCGCCAGCAGCACCGAGCCGACCGCGCCCCACATCAGGCGGCGAATATGCCGCGTTCGCTCGCCTCTACTTTTATGTTTTTGCATCAAAATGCGCGGCTAATAGTGAAAACGACGTTTAACTGTCAATCCGGTTTGGGGCGGATCACGCGAGCTCCCGAGCGGGTTTGCGGGGGAACAAGACACCAAAAACCAACCCCTTTGCGGAACGGCTGGCTGGTTGAATGGTTTAAATGCATTACCGTTTTTGTTGCGGCGATTGCAATTGAAGCTACCAGCACCCAGCACAGATACTATCAATAACCATTATAAAAGTGTGTGCATTTCAACGGGTGTTGTAAAAAACCACAGCTTGCAGATATCTAGCCGAAACCCGATTTGGACTTCACCCGCTTCAGTAGACATCCGATAATGTCGAAACTGAAGAGGAGTGAAGCAAATGAGTCGCATCAGATATACAGCGGAATTTAAAGCGGAAGCGATCAAGCAAATCACCGAGCGGGGCCATGCTGTCGCTGAGGTTGCCACCCGACTGGGCATCTCAGGCAAAAGCCTTTATGTCTGGCTTAAACAAAGCCAGCAACTTGCCAAAGTGCCGGTTAAGGATGAGGTGCTCGCCCTTAAAAGCGAAGTCAGTCGGATGAAAGCGGAGTTGAAGCGCACCACCGAAGAACGTGACATCCTAAAAAAGGCCGCCGCGTACTTTGCCAGAGTGTCCGAGTAAAGTACGCGTTCATTGACCAGCATCGCCGTGAGTTTCGATTGAGCAGCATGTGCCGCGTACTCAAAGTTCATCGCAGCGGCTATTACGCCTGGAAAGCCTGCCCCAAATCCGAGCGGACCTTGGCGGACGAGTCCCTGCTGATCGACATCAAGCAATCCTTTGAGGATAGCCACGGCATCTACGGTAGCCCACGTATCCATCGTGATCTGCGCGAGGCCGGCACACGTTGTGGGGTGAAGCGGGTCGCACGACTGATGAGACAGGTTCAGCTTAAGTCGGTGCGAGGCTATAAACGGCCCCGTCACAAAGCGGGTAAGCCTGCCATCGCCGCACCCAACTGGTTGGCGCAGCAATTCACGTTTGCCGCACCCGACCAGGCTTGGGTCACTGACATTACCTATATCCGTACCTATGAGGGTTGGCTTTATCTGGCGGTCGTGATCGACCTTTACTCACGTGCGGTCATCGGCTGGTCGATGAAGCCCAGCATGGCAACTGAACTGGCACTGGATGCCTTGATGATGGCCGTATGGCGCAGAAAGCCTAAGCAACCGGTGATCATCCATTCTGATCAGGGTAGTCAGTTTGGCAGTGATGACTTTACCCGCTGGTGCAAAGACAACCGGCTCACGCCGAGTATGAGCCGCCGCGGTAATTGCTATGACAACGCGGTGGCGGAGTCTTTCTTCAGCAACTTAAGGCAACGCTGATCAAGTCCACCCATTCCACAGGTCGTGCGTTATAGCCATAGAACACAAACACGGGAAGATGGTAATGAAACA
>JABEVF010000057.1 GCA_013043965.1 Gallionella sp.
GCGTGAGACAGTAGGCATTTTTTACGAATCGGTTTCTATATAACTCCTATTCTATCAAATACTTACTGTCTTGTTCGCCCTATTTATGCAATATTCAGGATAGGGCTTCTACTTTCAGTATGGCGCTATCTGTGGCATCCTTCACCCCTCAATTTTTGCAGCTAGTTCAGAAAGAACCCCCATGAAACGTGTCGATGATTTCCGTTTGCACTTAGGCAAACAAGAAGTAGTGCCCATCATCATAGGCGGGATGGGAGTGGACATTTCCACCGCCGAACTGGCTTTGGAAGCCGCCCGCCTGGGCGGTATCGGGCACATTTCCGATGCGATGTTGCCGACCGTCACCGACCGTCGCTACAAGACCAAGTTCGTCAGCGAAAAACAAAAGCAATATAAGTTGAATATCGAGATCGCCGACAAATCCATCGTGCAGTTCGACTTAGCGCAGATCGCCGAATCGACCCGCCTGCATGTCGGCAACACCATGGCCGCCAAACGCGGCGACGGCATGATTTTTGTCAACTGCATGGAAAAGCTGACCATGAATTCACCCCGCGAGACCTTGCGTGTCCGGTTGAACGGCGCGCTGGATGCGGGGATCGACGGCATCACGCTGAGTGCGGGCCTGCACTTGGGCTCGTTCGAATTGATGAAAGACAACCCGCGTTTCCGCGATGCGAAACTGGGCATCATCGTTTCCTCTGTGCGTGCCTTGCAATTGTTCATGCGCAAGACCGCCAAGCTCAACCGACTGCCCGATTACATCGTCGTCGAAGGTCCTCTGGCGGGAGGGCATTTGGGCTTCGGCATGGACTGGGCGGATTATGATCTGCTCACCATCACCAAAGAAATTTTCGCGCACTTAAAGTCTGAACATCTGGACATTCCGGTGATCGCGGCGGGCGGCATATTCACCGGCACCGATGCGGTAGAGTTTTTGGAGGCCGGTTGCGCGGGTGTGCAAGTCGCGACACGCTTCACTGTCGCCAAAGAATGCGGCATACCGGCAAAGGTCCAACAGGAATACTACCGCGCCACAGAAGATCAAATGGAGGTCAATAACACCTCGCCCACCGGCTACCCGATGCGCATGATCAGCACCAGCCCATCCATCGGGGCTGGGATACGCCCGAATTGCGAAGCCTACGGCTACTTGCTCGATGCCAATGGGCATTGCGCATACATCGATGCATACAATGCCGAAATCGCGCTGCATCCCGATGCGAAGAAGGTATCGGTCAAAGACAAAACCTGTTTGTGCACCCATATGCGCAACTATGATTGCTGGACATGCGGCCATTATACTTATCGCCTCAAAGACACCACCCATCGCAATGCGGACGGCACATATCAAATTCTCAGCGCCGAACATATTTTCCGCGACTATCAATTCAGCACCGACAACCAGATCGCGCTACCCGCAAAAATATAAAGCTTGTCTTAAACCGCCGCACACAGCCCTAACGTTTATCGCACGGGCTGTTTTTTCATCCGGCACTTGAAATCAGACAATCCGTCCCAACTTGGCACTCCGGGGTAGAGAGTGCTAAACTCCGCCCCCACAATTAACCCAAACTTTTTAGGAGACTCAGTATGAAAATTCGTCCTTTGAACGATCGCGTGATCGTTAAACGCATGGAAGAAGAACGCAAGACCGCTTCCGGTATCGTCATTCCAGATGCTGCTACTGAGAAGCCTGATCAAGGTGAGATCGTGGCCGTAGGCAAAGGCAAGGTCGGCGACGACGGAAAATTGCAGGCCATGAGCGTCAAAGTCGGTGACCGCATACTGTTCGGCAAATATTCCGGACAAGCCTTCAAGATGGATGGTGTCGAACTGTTGCAGATGCGTGAAGACGACATCATCGGCGTGATCGAAGCCTAACTAACACGAGAATTCAGGAGAAATAACATGGCAGCTAAAGACGTAAAATTCCACGACGCAGCTCGTGCAAAAATGGTAGTCGGCGTAAATATTCTGGCCGATGCGGTAAAAGTCACACTCGGCCCTAAAGGGCGCAACGTGGTGTTGGATCGCTCATACGGCGCACCCACCATCACCAAAGACGGCGTATCCGTGGCCAAGGAAATCGAACTGAAGGACAAGTTCGAAAACATGGGCGCACAGATGGTCAAGGAAGTCGCGTCCAAGACCTCCGATGTAGCCGGTGACGGCACGACGACTGCAACCGTCCTGGCGCAATCCATCGTGATGGAAGGCATGAAGTTCGTCGCGGCCGGCATGAACCCGATGGATCTGAAGCGCGGCATCGACCAGGCGGTCATCGCCGCCGTCGCCGAACTGAAGAAGCTTTCCAAGCCCTGCACCACCAGCAAGGAGATCGCGCAAGTGGGCAGCATCTCCGCCAACTCGGATACCGTGATCGGCGAGAAGATCGCTGCCGCGATGGAAAAAGTCGGCAAGGAAGGCGTGATCACGATTGAAGACGGCACCGGCCTGGAAGATGAGCTGGACATCGTGGAAGGAATGCAATTCGATCGCGGTTACCTGTCGCCTTACTTCATCAACAACCAGGATCGCCAGCTGGCTTTGATGGAAAACCCCTACATCCTGCTGCACGACAAGAAGATATCCAATATCCGTGACCTGCTCCCGGTACTGGAGCAAGTCGCCAAGGCCGGGCGTCCGCTGCTGATCATCGCGGAAGACGTCGACGGCGAAGCGCTGGCGACACTGGTGGTGAACAACATCCGCGGCATCCTGAAGACTGTCGCCGTCAAGGCCCCAGGCTTTGGCGACCGTCGCAAAGCCATGCTGGAAGACATCGCCATTTTGACCGGCGGCACCGTGATCGCGGAAGAAGTGGGTCTGACTCTGGAAAAAGTCACCCTGGCCGAACTGGGTCAGGCCAAGCGCATCGAAGTGGGCAAAGACAACTCCATCATCATCGATGGCGCAGGCAAGGAAGATGCGATCAAATCGCGCATCAACCAGATCAACAAAATGGCTGAAGAGTCCACCAGCGACTACGACAAGGAAAAACTGCAAGAACGCAAGGCCAAACTGGCAGGCGGTGTGGCAGTGATCAAGGTCGGCGCGGCGACCGAAGTGGAAATGAAGGAAAAGAAAGCACGCGTGGAAGATGCATTGCACGCAACCCGTGCCGCCGTTGAAGAAGGCATCGTACCTGGAGGCGGCGTGGCATTGCTGCGCGCCAAGGTCGCGGTCGCCAAACTGAAGGGCGGGAACCACGACCAGGATGCGGGGATCACGATCGTGTTGCGCGCGATGGAAGCTCCTTTGCGCGCCATTGTGCAGAATGCCGGTGACGAGCCATCCGTGGTGGTGAACAAGGTGCTGGAAGGCAATAGCAACAACTTCGGCTACAACGCAGCAAGCAGCGAATATGGCGACATGTTGGCGATGGGCGTGGTCGATCCTACCAAGGTGACGCGTGTTGCGTTGCAAAACGCAGCTTCTATCGCCGGTTTGATGCTGACCACAGCCTGCATGGTTGCCGAACTGCCTGAAGACAAACCATCTGCCGCTGGCGGTATGGGAGGCATGGGTGGCATGGACGGCATGATGTAATAAGCCTTCTAGAAATAAGGTTTAGCAGCGAACCAACCCCGTTTCGGCGGGGTTGGTTTTTTTTTGCACAAACCACGCGGGGTTGTTTACAATCCGCAGCGAAGGTCAAGAATGCCTTCTTTTTTATTTTACAAAATCACAAATGGGGAAAAATATGAAATCAATGATTGTTAGCATGATGGTCGCAGCGGGTTTGATGGTTGCAGGTTCTGCAATGGCTGGTGACTTCAACACCGGTGCATGCAAGGCTTGTCATGCAGTTGGTAAAGATGTTGTAGGGCCTGATTGGAGAACAGTTGCAGAGAAATATGGCGATGCAAAAACGCTGGCTGGAGTTTTTAAGTCGGGCTTTAAAGTGGAAGATCGTAGAGTAGCTCAGTCCAATGAGAAATTCAAAAAACAGGCAGCTCTTATGACGAGTCAATATAACAACCTGATCAAGGGCCACGAAGATGAGGCGGCAGCTGCACTCTTTGCTGCTGTTAAAGCAGGTAAAATCTAAACACTTTCAGTGTTGATAGGTGTTAAAGGCGGCCTGCCGGGCCGCCTTTTTTTATGGCTGTGCCCACTCCTGAACTGAGCTCTAAAGAATTTTCATGTCATGAGTGGTTCGCAAAAAATTGACAAGTGAAGCGGCGCATCCGCATAATCCGCACGCATTTCTATCAAGGATCAACCATGTCACTTCGCACTATCCCCGCCTTGCTGCTCATCGCCAGCGCGCTCACTCTGGCCGGCTGCGACAAAACCACCAACAACGACGCCAATACTGCGGGTGAGTTGATCGTGCGCATAGGCTCGGCCGCTCCGTTGACCGGCAATCAGGCGCACATCGGAAAAGACAACGAAAGCGGCACACGCATGGCGATCGATGATGCCAACGCCAAAGGCATCATCATAGGGGGACGCAAAGTCCACTTCGAACTCATCAGCGAAGACGATCAGGCCGACCCCAAGACCGCGACCATCGTTGCACAGAAATTGGTCGACGACAAAGTCAGCGGCGTGATCGGCCATCTCAATTCCGGCACCACCATCCCCGCATCGAAGATATATAACGATAACGGCATAGTCCAGATCTCACCCTCGGCGACCGCCATCAATTACACCGCTCAGGGCTTCAACACCGCGTTCCGCGTGATGGCCAACGATGCGCAGCAGGGCCGGGTGCTGGGTGAGTACGCGGCCAAGAATCTTGGCGCAAAAAAGATCGCCGTGATCGACGACCGCACGGCTTACGGCCAGGGGCTGGCCGACGAATTCATCAAGGCCGCTCAAGCCGCCGGCGCGCAAATCGTCGCGCATGAATACACCAACGACAAGGCGGTGGATTTCACCGCGGTGCTGACGGAGGTGAAAGGCAAGCAGCCCGACCTGCTGTTCTACGGCGGCATGGATCCTCAGGCCGGGCCGATGGCCAGACAGATCAAAACCCTCGCGCTCAACGTCAAGTTCATGACAGGGGATGGCGGCTACACACCCGAATTCATCAGGCTCGCCGGTGATGCGGCCGAAGGCAGTTACGCTACGCTGCCCGGCGTGCCGCTGAACAAGATGCCAGGCGGCAAAGAGTTCGAGACGCGCTTCGTCGCCAAATATCAGCCCATACAACTGTACGCGCCGTATTGCTATGACGCGGTGAACGTAATGATCGCCGCGATGCAAAAAGCCGATTCGGTAGAGCCCGCCAAATACTTGCCCGAGCTGGCCAAGATCAGCCTAGACGGGGTCACCTCCAGGATACAGTTCGACACGAAAGGTGATTTGCTGGGCGGGGCGGTCACGATGTACCAGGTGCAGCAGGGCAAGTGGCAGGCGCTGGAAACGCTGGGCGTGGCGCATTGATTGAAGTACAACAGTAGGCCTAACGACACGTTCACCCGTGTCGTTTTTATTTGTCCACCATGAATATATTCTTACAACAAATCGTCAACGGGCTGGTGCAGGGCAGTGTCTATGCCTTGGTCGCGCTCGGCTACACCATGGTGTACGGCATACTCGGCTTGATCAATTTCGCGCATGGCGAAGTGGTGATGGTCGGCGCGATGCTCAGTCTCTCCGCACTGGGTGTTTTGTTGGGCTGGGATATCTCGCCGCTGATGGCTCTACCCATCAGTATCACCATCGCAATGGCCGGCTGCATGGCACTGGGCTACGGCATCGAGCGCGTCGCATACCGCCCTTTGCGTCACGCCCCGCGTTTGGCCCCCCTCATCACCGCGATCGGCATTTCCATCCTGCTGCAAAATCTCGCGATGATGATCTGGGGGCGAGGCTATCACCCCTTCCCCGTGCTGTTCCCCAACACCACGCACACCTTCGGCGGGGCGATCATCAGCGACGTACAGATCGCCATCGTCGTGCTGGCGCTCCTGATCATGGCGGGACTGATGACGGTCGTGCATCACACCCGGCTGGGCCGCTCCATGCGCGCAGTCGCGGAAAACCAGCACACCGCGCAACTGATGGGCGTGGATATCAACCGCGTGATCTCCATCACCTTCATGCTGGGCTCGGCACTCGCCGCCATCGCCGGTTTGATGGTCAGCGCCAACTACGGCCTGGCGCACTATTACATGGGTTTTATGCTCGGCCTGAAAGCCTTTACCGCCGCGGTACTGGGCGGCATCGGCAATCTGCGTGGCGCGATGCTGGGCGGACTGCTGCTCGGTTTGATCGAGAGCCTGGGCGCAGGCTACATCGGCGGTTTGACCGGCGGATTCCTGAGCAGCAACTATCAGGACGTATTCGCCTTTTTCGTGTTGATTGCCGTCCTTGTGTTTAGGCCGTCCGGCCTGTTGGGCGAACGATTGGCAGAGCGCGCATGAGCCCCATCATTGCGATTCAAGACCGAGGCAACGCCGAAATGAACCCGACTTTCTCTGTCAGCGCTGTGCCCTCTGATGCAACCCCTGGCCATTCGACTACACTGCCAAAGACCTGCGACTTGGCTGCCGGTTATGCGGCTAACTGACTTCCCAAGATGAAAGCCAATCTAAAATCCAAGTTGCTGCTCGTTGCATTCGCCTTCGCACTGCTGCTGTTGCCCTTCGCCACCGACGCGCTGCTCGGTCGCGGCTGGGTGCGCATCGCCGATTTCGCGATGCTCTACATCATGTTAGCCCTCGGCCTGAACATCGTGGTCGGCTACGCGGGCTTGCTCGATCTGGGCTACATCGCGTTCTTCGCGGTGGGCGCGTATTGCTACGCGCTGACCGGCTCGCCGCATCTGGCACTGGCTTTCCCGGCAATCTTCCCCGATGGCCTGCATCTGCCATTCTGGATCGTGCTGCCACTGGCGGCCTTGGTGGCGGGCAGCTTCGGCGTGTTGCTGGGCGCGCCCACGCTGCGCTTGCGCGGTGACTACCTTGCCATCGTCACGCTAGGTTTCGGCGAGATCATTCGCATCTTCTTGAACAACCTCAATGCGCCGCTCAACCTGACCAACGGTCCGCAAGGCATCAGCCGCATCGACCCTATCAGCGTGGCAGGCGTGTCGCTGAATAACACCCAAACGCTGTTCGGTATCACGCTGCCCTCGGTGCATTTGTATTTTTATCTGTTCCTGGCCTGCACCACACTGGTGGTCGTTATCTCGCACCGCCTGGAAAGATCGCGTATCGGGCGTGCCTGGATGGCGATACGCGAGGACGAGATTGCCGCCACCGCGATGGGTATCAACACGCGCAACCTCAAGCTGCTGGCGTTCGCGATGGGCGCGATGTTCGGTGGCATATCCGGCGCGCTGTTCGCCGGGTTCCAGGGTTTCGTCAGCCCGGAAAGCTTCAGCCTGATGGAATCCGTCATGGTGTTGTGCATGGTGGTGCTGGGCGGCATGGGCAACATCGCGGGCGTGATCCTGGGCAGCATATTGCTGGCGTTGTTGCCGGAGATGCTGCGCCACAGCGTGGTGCCGCTGCAACAAGCCCTGTTCGGCAAAACCTGGATAGACCCGGAAAGCCTGCGTATGCTGCTGTTCGGCGGCGCGCTGATCGCGATGATGCTGTATCGCCCTGCGGGACTGTTGCCGTCGCGTTTGCGCCGCCGTGAACTGCAATCCGATGAAACGGCGGAGACAGTATGAACACCCCGCTCCTGCAACTCTCCGGCATATCCAAACGATTCGGCGGGCTCAACGCGCTGAGCGATGTGTCCTTGCACATCCGGCGCGGCGAGATCTACGGTTTGATCGGCCCGAATGGCGCGGGCAAGACCACGCTGTTCAACATCATCACCGGACTGTATCAATCGAGTGCCGGACAGTTCGAGTTCGACGGCCATCGTTATCAAGCCTGCAAGCCGCACGTGCTGGCACAAGCGGGCATTGCGCGCACCTTCCAGAACATTCGCTTGTTCGCCAACCTCAGCGCGCTGGAGAACGTGATGATAGGCCGCCATGTGCGGACAAAATCCGGCGTATGCGGGGCCCTGCTGCGCACCCGCAAGACCCGCGACGAGGAGCGGGCGATCGCGCAGCGCGCCCAGGAACTGTTGCAGTATGTCGGCCTCGCCCAGGCTGCGCATACGCTGGCGAAACATCTATCCTACGGCGAGCAACGCCGCCTCGAGATCGCCCGCGCGCTGGCGACCGAGCCTTTGTTGCTGGCACTCGACGAGCCGGCCGCCGGCATGAACGCCACCGAGACCTCAAGCCTGAAAACCTTGCTGCAGGCCATACGCGACACCGGCATCACCGTGCTGCTGATCGAGCACGACGTGAAGCTCATCATGGGATTGTGCGACCGCGTCGCGGTGTTGGATTACGGCAAGAAGATCGCAGAGGATGCGCCGGAAAACGTGCGCAACCATCCCGCCGTGATCGCCGCCTATCTGGGGGCCAGCGATGACTGATCCGTTGCTGCAAATCCGAGATCTGCATGTGGGGTACGGCGGCATACGCGCGGTCAAAGGCATCCACCTGGACATCGCGCCCGGCGAACTGGTCGCGCTCATCGGCAACAACGGCGCGGGCAAGACCACCACGCTAAAGACTTTGGCGGGCTTGCTGAAACCCAATAGCGGCGAAATCCGCTACGACGGCAACAGCCTGAATGGGGTCGCCGCACATCAGCGAGTGTCTATGGGTCTGGCCCTGGTACCGGAAGGTCGCGGCATCTTCGCCCACCTCAGCGTCAGTGAAAACCTGCTGATGGGCGCATACAGTCGCGGCAATTCGGACGAGATCGCCGCCGACCTGACCCGCATGTACGCACTGTTTCCGCGCCTGCATGAACGCAAACAACAGCTGGCCGGAACCCTCTCCGGCGGCGAACAGCAGATGGTCGCCATGGCGCGCGCGCTGATGAGCCGCCCGCGTTTGCTGATGCTGGACGAACCCAGCATGGGACTCGCCCCGCTGATGGTGAAAAATATCTTCCAGACGGTGCGCGACATTTCCGCACAGGGCATGAGCATCCTGCTGGTGGAACAAAACGCCAAACTCGCCCTGCAAGTCGCCAGCCGCGGCTATGTGATGGAAAGCGGGGCGATCGCTTTGTCGGGAACATCCAAAGAACTGCTGGAAAGCGCGACGGTGCAACGCGCATACCTGGGCGACTGATCGCTGCATTGACCTGATTCGGGCTGGCTTAGTGTGATAAAATTTTGCGCAGTATCGAGTCAGTTGCGTCACTAATTTAAACCGGTAATTCACACATCTTGCAAGCTCTAGTCCTCAGTCACAAAACGATAGCCAATAGCTTGGGGCTGGGTTTGACGGCAACCATGGAGTCGCTGCGTGCCCGCCGTTCGGGGTTGAATCCGTGCGCATTCGAGGATGTCGATCTGGAAACCTATATCGCCAAGATCGAAGCATTGGACAGCTACCGAGTGCGGCTCGATCTGTCCGCCTATGATTGCCGCAACAACCGTCTCGCCCAGTTGTGCCTCGAGCAGGACGGGTTCCCCGATGCGGTCTCCGCCGCCAAGAGCAAATACGGCGCGGCCCGCATCGGCCTCTTTCTTGGGACGAGTACTTCCGGGATATTGCAGACCGAATTAGCCTACCGCCGGCTGGACACCCAGACCGGCGCATTGCCGCCAAGCTTTCATTACGCGGAAACACAGAACACCTATTCCCTCGCGGGCTTCGTATCGCGTTATCTGGGCTTGCACGGCCCCTCCTTCGTCGTGTCATCCGCTTGCTCATCGAGTGCCAAGGTGTTCGCCAATGCGGCGCGCATGATGGCGGCGGGGGTGTGCGACGCGGCCGTGGTCGGCGGGGTGGACAGCCTGTGCCTGAGCACGCTGTACGGCTTCAACTCGCTGGGGCTGATGTCGCGCTTCCCGTGCCGGCCTTACGATGCCGAGCGTGATGGCATCTCGATCGGCGAAGGGGCGGGCTTTGTATTGCTTGAACGCGCAACGGCGGCGAACACACCGGGCGCGATACTGCTGCTGGGTATCGGCGAAAGTTCCGATGCCTACCACATGTCCACGCCGCACCCAGAAGGGCTGGGCGCGCGACTGGCTATGCAACGCGCGCTCGCTTCCGCCGGATTGCAAACCGGCGAGATCGACTACATCAACTTGCACGGCACCGCAACCAAGTCCAACGATGCCAGCGAAGCCCGCGCAGTCGCCGATGTGTTCGGCGATCTGGTATCGTGCAGCTCGACCAAGGGTTGGACAGGGCATCTGCTGGGCGCGGCTGGCATCACCGAGGCCATCATCAGCATGCTGGCGGTCGAGCAGGGTTTTGTGCCGGGCAGCTTGAACACGCAGCGCGTCGACCCGGCTATGGCGATCGATTACCTGATCGAAAACAGCGCGAGGAGCATCAACCGGGTGTTGAGCAACTCCTTCGGATTCGGCGGCAGCAATTGCAGTCTCGTGCTGGGGAGGCAGGCGTGATGCGCCTATACGTCGAAGGGATAGGCTTGCTCGGCCCGGGGCTAGATGGCTGGATGGCTGGGCGCGCGATTCTGTCCGGGGCCGCGGTCTATCTTGCCGCGCCGACCAATCTGCGTACCAGCAACATGCTGCCCGCCGCGGAACGCCGCCGTGCGGGGGGGCCGATCAAGCTGGCTCTGGCGGTCGGGCAGGAGGCAATCTTGCAGGCCGGGCGCGACAGCACAACGGTGGCGACGGTATTCACCTCTTCCGGCGGAGATAACGACAATGTGCATGCCATCAACAGCATACTCGCGACCGCTCCGCGCGAGGTATCGCCGACCCGTTTTCATAATTCCGTGCACAACGCGGCGGCGGGATACTGGTGTATCGCGGCGGGCACTCATGAGCCCTCTACCAGCCTGTGCGCGCACGACGCGAGTTTCGCAGCGGGCCTGTTGGAGTCGGCAGTGCAGGTGACGGTGGACGATGCCGTGGTGGCCTTGATCGCGTATGACCATCCCCATCCCGAGCCGATGCATAGGGAGCGCCCTATCGCTGCTCCCTTCGGTATGGGGCTGATTCTGGCCGGACGGAGAAACGAGCGATCCCTGGCGATGCTGGAAGTGGATTTCGTATCCGGCACAGCACACGAGACCGCGATGCAGGATGCCGCACTGGAGGCATTGCGCATCGGCGTCCCGGCGGCGCGGGGCTTGCCGCTGCTGGCGGCTCTGACCGTTGGCGGGCCTGCACAGATCCGCATCGCCTATTTTTCCGGCCATCATCTGAACGTACGTGTGACACCATGCTAGCGGACAAGACCATGATCGCCAGAGTCATCCCGCACACCGGCGGCATGTGTCTGCTCGACGGCGTGCTGACGCGCGACACACAGCGCATCCGTTGCGTCAGCAGCTCGCATCGCGACACCAACAATCCGATGCGCACCGGCGAGGAATTGCCCGCCTTGTGCGGCATCGAATATGCGGCGCAGGCGATGGCGGTACACGGTGCGTGGGATGCGCGGCTCGACACCAAGCCGCGCGCCGGCTACCTGGCTGCGGTACGCGATGTCACCTGTCACACGATGCGTCTGGACAACCTGAACGATGACCTCATCATCGAAGCGGAGCGCATCATGGGCGACGCAGCGCGCGTCATCTATCAGTTCAGCATCCATGCGGGCACGACAAAGATCATGAGCGGGCGCGCGACGGTGGTACTGGACGCGGGCCTCGCCTCGGCATGAAGCGCGCGCTGATAACCGGCGGCAGCGGCGGCCTAGGCGCGGCGATCTGCCGCAAACTCGCGGCCGATGGTTGCCACGTCTATGTGCATGCTCACCGTGGCTTACAAAAAGCGGAAGACATCGCCGCCGAGATCATCGCGGCGGGCGGCAGCGCGCAAGCAATAACCTTCGACGTGGCCAATGCCGAGCAGACCCATGCCGCGCTGCAAATCGTGCTGGCGCAAGGCGCAATACAGGTGTTGGTCAACAATGCCGGCATCCACGACGATGCGGTGATGCCGGGCATGAACGCGCAGCAATGGCATAGCGTGGTAGACGTGTCGCTGAACGGTTTTTTCAACGTGACACAACCGTTGTTGCTGCCGATGATAGGCAAGCGTTGGGGGCGCATCATCAACATCTCTTCCATCGCCGCCATCACGGGTAATCGCGGACAAACCAATTATGCGGCGGCCAAAGCCGGACTGCACGGCGCGACCAAATCGCTGGCACTGGAAGTCGCGAGTCGCGGCATCACGGTCAATGCCGTCGCACCCGGCATCATCGAATCGGCGATGTCAGCGAAAGTGTTCGACAAAGACACCGTCAAACGCTTGGTTCCGGCCGGTCGCGCGGGCACACCGGACGAAGTGGCCGATCTGGTCGCGTTTATCGCCTCGGACAGGGCGGCCTATATCTCGGGCCAGATCATATCCATCAATGGTGCGATGACCTAGAGCCCACATGGCCGGCGTGGTAGAATCGCCGCGCAAAATTGAAACGATAGGAAGCATCATGGCAGTAAGCGCGGCAGAAAAAGAACTTGCACAACTCATCGTCACCTCATTAAATCTCGAAGTATCGGCAAACGAAATCGAACCGGATGCGCCGCTGTACGGTGAGGGCCTGGGGCTGGATTCGATCGATATTCTCGAACTGTCACTGGCCATCTCCAAGACCTACGGCATGCAACTGAAATCGGATGACAAGAACAACAGTGAGATATTCAGTTCACTGCGCAGCCTGAGCCAGCACATCCAGACACACCGCGCCAAATAAAGCGAACACTGCCAGCTGTCGCCACCCGCGTTGCGGCGAGTGGCGCCCAACATCTGGAGGTGCGGGCTTAGACAGGCTTGTCCGCCAGATACACCGAACAGATGCCGATGTCGATGTGGCGCTGGACATTGACGAACCCGGCCGCCGCAAGCGTGGCCATCACGCCTTCGGGTGCGGCACAGGCCTCGATGGTATCCCAGTAATAACGCCATAACTGCGAAGTGTTCTTGTCTTTGGCGACCAGCCTGGCCAGCCCCGGAACGACGTTCCTGAAGTACCACTTGAGCAACACGGACATGATCCTGCCCTTGGGTGGTGTGATCTCCAGGATACACACTCTGCCGCCCGGTTTGAGCACGCGATGGAACTCCGTGAACGCGATGGACAGATCGGATATATGCCGTAGCGCGTAACCCATGCTGAGAAAATCAAACCCGCCGTCCGGCAACGGGATCTGTTCCGCCCTGCCCTCGATGACCGTCACACCCGCAGGGAGCTTGGCGCTCTGTATCATGCCCGGGCTGGGATCGACGCCGGTGACGAGTCTCGGATCGCCGACGATGCCGGCAGCGTGGCGCGCCACCAATCCGGTACCCATACCGACATCCAGCACCCGCATGCCCGGCTTCAGTCCCGCCAGCAGCAGCGTCCTGCGGCGGTACGATGAGCCCGTGCCGAGTCCCAATATGTTCTCCATCCGGTCATAGTCGGGAGCGGTCTGTTCGAATTGCGCGCCTACCCAGTCGCGGCGGTCTGCTTCGCGTTGGTAGTACTCGGTCAGCGGCGGGTGCGGGGCATGAACGACCCCGTGGTTAGCTTCATGGTCGTGCGTGGGCATGGAGGTTGTGTCTATGGCTATCGATGAGTTACGGATGGTAACTGATTTCGCGGCCAGACGCGGCAGGGGAGGCCAACAAGCCAGGCGATTAAAGATGAATACGGTTAGAATGCCGGTTTGAAATCCGTTACCAACGCGCGGTCCGAACACGGGTGCCGCGATTTCGGTTTACATGCCTCTAGAAATGATCGTGTCCTGTCCAACGTCTAGCCACCCTCAGCAGCAGTCCTCCGGCAACCGGGAGAGCGACCTTGCGCACGGTCGCCGGCGAGTTTTTTTGGATCACCATGCTCTGAGCAAGCGGAGCCACTGACATGCTGGGGAATCTGGGCAAAGGGCTGGTCGTGCTGGTATTCATCGCCTATCCCATCCTGTTGCACACTTACATCCTGAAAGAAGATGTGGAGGTGTCACGTCTGTTGTGGGTGTTTGCACCGTTACTGTTGGTCGCGGCCTGGATGATCTTCCGCACACTGGCAAAAATCTGGTGGCCGTTGGCCGCGTCGGGGTTGGCGGCGTTGATCTACTACGTCGTGAGCAGCGATCATGGTCGCGTGGGGCTGCTGGCGGTAAACGGCCTGTCGCATGCCACGCTCAATCTGTCCCTGCTGTGGCTGTTCGGGCGTACTTTGTTGCGCGACCGCGAACCGCTGATCTCGCAGATCGCACGCCACATCACCGGCCCCCTGCAACCCGAGATCGTCGTCTACACGCGCCAGGTGACCATCGCATGGTGCGTCTTCTTCCTGTTGCAGGTGCTCACCTCGTTGTCGCTGTACCTGCTCGCCCCCGTCGCCGTCTGGTCGCTGTTCATCAACGTGCTGGATGTTCCGTTGCTGGTGATCATGTTCGTCGGCGAGCACAGCTATCGGACGGCGCGCTTCCCCGATCACCGCAGAACGTCTATCCTGAAAGCAATCGAGGTCTATTTCAAAGATTTCGCCCTGCCCAAGAAGGCGGATAAAAATCGCTAAGGCACGGTTCATGGCAGCTTACCCGCTCATCAGTCACAGCAAACCCGACCAGGTGTTCGCGTATCGCGCAGGCCTGCCGGTCAGTATCGCGCAGTTTCTGGGTGAAGTGGAAAGCCTGGCCCGTGCCCTGCCTGACCGGTGCCACATCCTGAATCTGTGCGCCGACCGTTATCGTTTCGCGGTCGGCTTTTCTGCGGCATTGTTACGCGGGCAAACCAGTTTGCTACCCCCCAACTACACGCCCAGTTTCGTCGCGCGATTGGGGCAAAGTTTTCCGGATATGTATTGCCTTGCCGATGGCGAGGTGCAACTCCCGGATGTCGAGGTGATGCAATATCCGCAAGTGCCGGCCAAGGGTGGGAACGTCATGCCGAGCGTTCCCGCGATACCGGGGGCGCAGCGTGCGGCTCTGGTATTCACTTCCGGCTCCACCGGACACCCGGTCGCCCACCCGAAATCCTGGGGTAGTCTGTGCAAAGGCGCGGTAGCGGAAGCCGCGAGCCTGAACATCACGCGCGACTCAGGCATGGCGGTGCTGGGCACGGTTCCGGCGCAACACATGTACGGTCTGGAATCGAGCATGCTGATCGCGATGCAGAACGGGCTGGCACTGGTCGCGGAACGACCGTTCTATCCCGCCGACATCTGCGCACAACTGGCCGCCCTGCCGCAACCGCGTTGCCTGGTCACGACGCCGATACACCTGCGCTCATTGCTGTCCGAGTCCAGACACCTTCCCGCCGTGGCGTTCGTGCTCTGTGCCACCGCACCGCTCGCACCGCAACTGGCAAGCGAAGCGGAGGCGCGTTTCGGCGCCCCGCTGTACGAGATATACGGCTACACCGAGGCGGGCATGGTAGCGAGCCGCCGCACCACGAGCGGCGCGGCCTGGCATTTATTGGCCGGGGTCGAGCTGGTGCAGGACGAGAACGGCAGCCGCATGGTCGGCGGTCACGTCGAGATCGAAGCCCCGTTGAGCGATGTGGTCGCAGGCAATCCGGATGGCACATTCACCCTGCACGGACGCTCGGCGGACATGGTGAATATCGCGGGCAAACGCTCCTCGCTGTCCAGCCTCAACCACCATCTGAACGAGATACCCGGGGTGCGGGACGGGGTGTTCTTCATGCCGGACGATAGCGGCGTTGCAACGAGACGTCCGCTGGCTTTCGTGGTCGCACCCGGACTGCGCGGCGAAGACATCCTGGCTGCGTTGCGCCATAGCGTGGATGCGGTGTTCCTGCCCCGCCCCCTGTATTTCGTGGCGGCACTGCCGCGCGACGGCAGCGGAAAATTGACCCGTACGGCACTCACACAACTGCTGGAACGCTGCGCAAAAAAATGAAGCAATTGACCTTCACCCTAGCGGCGGACCATCCCACCGGCATCGGACATTTTCCGGGCAACCCCATCATCCCCGGCGCCCTGCTGCTGGCGGAAGTATTGCGCTCGATCGGGGAGGCGACCGGCAGCCGCTTCGTGTCTTGCAAGGTGAGTTCGGCCAAGTTCCATCATCCCGCACGCCCCGGGGATAGCGTCGTGATCGCGTATTCTTATCTGGCATCGGGCGCGATCGACTTCCAATGTACGGTCGCTGCCACCAGAGTGCTCTCGGGAGTCATCCGTGCGGAAAATTGACCCGGCCGACAAACCCGCCGCACCGGGATGGGTGGAAAGGCCCGAGCGCAGCAACATGGCGGCGCTGCGCTTCATCGTCTGGATCGCGCTCACGCTGGGGCGGCGCACCGCGCGCCTGTTCCTGTACCCGATCTGCCTTTACTTCTTTGTGTTCGCGGGCGAAGCGCGCGCCGCCTCCAAGCAGTATCTGCGCAAAGTGCTGGGGCGCGAACCGCGTATCAGCGATGGCCTCCGACACATACACACCTTCGCCGCGACGATATTGGACCGGGTGTTCCTGCTCAACGGCCGCTTCGATCAATTCGATGTCCGCACCCATCTGGACGAGGCGGCGCAGGCGACTATCGACAGCAAACAAGGCTGTATCCTGTTCGGCGCACATCTGGGTAGCTTTGAAATCACGCGCGCTTACGCCCACCAGATACAAGGACCACCCGCTAGCATGGTGATGTATGAGGAGAACGCGCAAAAGCTCAACGCGGTGCTGCGCGCGATCAACCCCGTGCTTGCGCAACGGGTGATCGCGCTGGGCAAGGTGGACTCGATGCTCAAAGTGGAACAGGCACTCCAGCGCGGCGAGTTCATCGGCATCCTCGCCGACCGTGGATTGGAACATGACGTAACCGGCGTGAGCTGCGATTTTCTGGGTGAACCGGCGCAGTTCTCCACCGGCCCCTTGCGCATGGCTTACATGCTGAAAAGCCCGGTGTTGCTGATGGTGGGGGCGTATCGGGGCGGCAATCGCTACGATCTATATTTCGAGCAACTCGCCGACATGGGCATGCAACAAGGGATGCCGCGCGAAGAGGTGTTGCGCCAGGCATTACAGCGTTACGTGGCCGGGATCGAGCGGCATTGCCGCAATGCGCCGTACAATTGGTTCAACTTTTACGATTTCTGGAAATGATGCCGCGCGCCCTGATCTTCCTGCTGCTATGTCTGCCGCCGCTTTGCCGGGCCGAGACCCCGACATGGGGGGTGGCACAACTGATGCAGGGCCTTGCCCAAACCAAAACAGCCCAAGCCACGTTCACCGAGCGCAAATTCCTGAGCGTGCTCAGCCGGCCTCTGGAATCTTCCGGCACGCTGTTGTTTCAAGCCCCCGGTCATCTGGAGAAACACACGCTCAAACCCAAGGTGGAGAGTCTGGTGCTGGACCAGGGTGTGCTCACGATAGACAGCAAGGCGCGCAACATCAAACGCACGCTGGTGTTGCAAGAGTATCCATCGGTATGGGCCTTCGTCGAGAGCATACGCTCCACCCTGGCGGGCGACCTGCCCACGCTGGAGCGTTTCTACCAGACCGAACTGGAAGGCGATGCCGCGCGCTGGAAGCTGCGCCTGTCGCCTCTCGAACCCAGGACGCGCGAAGTGCTGCGCGAGATACGCATCAGCGGGCGCGGCAACCGGGTGGACAGTATCGAGACGCTGGAACCCAACGGCGACCACGCGCTGATGGAAGTGACGGAGGATGCGCCGTGAACCTCCGACGCTACGGCGCGCCGGGTATCTGGCTCGCATTCGTTGCCCTGTGCATATTCATCATCAGCCGCTCCGTCTTCAACACGGACATGTCGGCTTTCATGCCACGTTCGCCCACACCGACACAGCAGATCATGGTCGAGCAAATGCGCGACGGGGCGGTGTCGCGCCTGATCCTGGCCGGCATCGACGGCGCACCGGCTCCCGCGCTGGCGCAGATCAGCAAAGCCATGGCGGCACGGCTGCGCGGCGACGGCGAATTCGTGGCGGTCAACAACGGCGAGCGCGTCGGACTGGAAAAAGATTTCGAGCTGTTGTGGCGCAACCGCTACGTATTGAGCGATGCGGTCACGCCGCAACGTTTCACCGCACAAGGCCTGCACGACAGCCTCTCCGCTTATCTCGAACTGTTAGGCACGCCGATGAGCGCCATGGCGCAGCGCGTGCTGCCCGACGACCCCAGCGGCGAATTGATCCACCTGCTGGAACGGGTGGAAGGACAGGCGCATCCGGCGATTCGGGACGATGTGTGGTTCTCGCGCGACGGCTCGCGCGCCATGCTGCTGGTGCAGACCAAGGGTTCCGGTTCCGACATCGACGCGCAAGAGCACGCCATGCAACATATCCAGGCCGCATTCGACGAGGCCGCAAAACGATCACAAACGGCCCATGCCCGTGTGCAGATGACCGGCCCCGGCGTGTTCGCGGTGCAATCGCGCGCCTCCATACGCGACGATGCCTGGCGGCTTTCGCTCATCGCCACGCTGCTGGTCGCGACCATGTTGCTGCTGCTCTACCGTTCGCCGCGCGTGCTGGCACTGGGATTATTCCCGGTGGCGAGCGGCGCGCTGGCGGGCATAGCGGCGGTAAGCGTGGGTTTCGGCTCGGTGCACGGTATCACCCTGGGTTTTGGGGTCACGCTGATCGGCGAGAGTGTCGATTACGCGATCTATCTGTTCACCCAGGTTGGGGAGCATGACACACCACAAAGCACGTTGCGGCGCATCTGGCCGACACTGCGGCTGGGGGTGTTGACCTCGGTCTGCGGGTTCAGCGCGATGCTGTTCTCGGGCTTTACCGGGCTGGCGCAACTCGGCTTGTTCTCGATCGCCGGGTTGCTGGCAGCGGTCAGCACCACGCGCTGGGTGTTGCCGAATCTGTTGCCCGCCGGATTCTCGGTACATGCCTCGCCCCGGCTGGGCGCGGCGGTGATGTCAGTGGTGCGCCATGCCCCGCGTGCGCGCATCGCCCTGGCGGTGCTGGTCTTGGCCGCGCTAACGCTGCTGTTCGTCAGGCGCGACAGCTTATGGAACGACAGCCTGTCGGGCATGAGTCCGTTATCGGAGCAGTTGCAGACGCTGGACCAGCAACTGCGCGACGACATGGGCGCGCCGGATGTGCGCTACATGCTGATACTCCATGCGGGCGATCAGGAAAGCGTGTTGCGGCAGGGCGAGGAAGTCGCGGCCATCCTGCGACTACAGGTGCAAGCGGGCGCGCTGGAAGGTTTTGATGTGCCGCTACTGCCCAGCCACCGCGCCCAGTTGGCGCGCCAAGCAGCCTTACCCGACGCGGCGGCACTCAGCGCGAACCTGAGGCTGGCGTTGCGCGATCTGCCATTCCGCAGCACGACGTTCGCGGCATTTCCGCAACAGATCGCGCTGGCGAAACAGCAAGCGCCACTGGATAGGTCGGCACTGCAGGGCAGCAATCTTGGTTTGAAGCTGGATACCCTCCTGCTGCACCGCGACTCCGGCTGGGTGCTGATGCTGCCGCTGCGTGGCGTGCGGGATGGCGGGCGCATCGAGCGTGGCATCCGCAATGCGACCGGAACCGCGTTCATCTTGCTCGATATGAAGCGGGAGTCCGAGCAGATGTTCCATGATTATCGCCGTGAAGCCAGCCGGTACGCGCTGCTTGGCGCATTCGCCATCGTCGCGCTGCTGTTCATCAGCCTGCGTTCGGTGCGCCGCGTGTTCGATGTCTGCCTGCCTTTAGTCGCCGCCGTCATCATCGTCACCGCCGGTTTGATGCTCACCGGGCACGCGCTGTCTATCTTCCATCTCATCGGTTTACTGCTGGTGGTGGCGGTCGGCTCCAACTACGCGCTGTTCTTCGATCACCGGTGCATCTCGCCGCAAGATCGCGAACGCACGATGGCTTCGCTGCTGTTCGCCAACGCCTCGACCGTGCTGGGTTTCGGCCTGCTCTCGTTCTCGCAATCACCAGTGCTTAATGCCATCGGTTCCACCGTGGCGTCCGGTGCGGTATTGAGCCTGGTCTTCTCCGCCATCCTGATCGTCGAGAGAAAAGAATGACCGGCGCGACCCTGGCCCAATCGGCCACTCACCAGAACGAGGCCCTGCTGTTTCTCACCCTGCTGCAACTGGTCGTCATCGTCATCATGGGCCGCGTCGGCGGCGAACTCGCCACGCGCGTCTCGCAATCGCGTGCGGTGGGCGAGATCGTCATCGGCATCCTGCTCGGGCCGTCTCTGTTCGGACTGCTGGCACCCGATATGTTCCACTACGTGTTCAAGTCCAGCTCGCCGCAGCCCATGTTCATCCTGAGCCAGATCGGGCTGGTGTTGCTGATGTTCCAGATCGGGCTCGAATTCGACTTTTCGCACCTGACCGCGCACGCGAATCGCCGGGCGGTGCTGCGCATCGCGGCGGCGGGTATCGTGTTCCCGTTTGGCCTGGGTTTCGCGTTCGGCCATTACACTGCGCCACTGCTTTCGCCGCAGGCCGACCATCTGGCTTCCGGTCTGTTCGTGGCGACCGCGTTCTGTATCACCGCGTTGCCCGTGCTGGGGCGCATCATGATGGAGTTCGACATGACGCGCACCCGGCTCGGCGTGATCGGCATCAGCGTCGCCGCGATCACCGATGTGGTGAGCTGGTTGCTGCTGGCGGTGGTGACGGCGGTCTCGTTGTCGGATTTTTCGCTGGGCAGGTTCGCGCAGACGCTGGGCTTGTTGGCCCTGTATATTGCGGTCTGCTGGCTGGTGATTCGTCCCGCCCTGCATCGCGCGGTGAAACACTCGGTGGTGACCGAGCATCGCTTCTCGGACAACCTGCTCGGGCTGCTCATCGCCACCATCTTCCTGTCGGCCATGGCGACTTACAGGATCGGCATATTCGCGATCTTCGGCGGTTTCATGATGGGCGTGTTGCTGCATGACCAGCACGAGGTGGTACGTGCCTGGCGCAAGAAAGCAGGCGAATTCGTCAGCGTGTTCTTTCTGCCGATTTTTTTCACCTACACGGGGCTGCGCACCGACATCGGGGCGTTGGATCGTTGGGAACTGTGGGGCTGGTGCGCCCTGTTGATCGCGCTCGCCACGATAGGCAAGCTGGGGGGCTGTTATCTGGCGGCGCGTTGGTCCGGCATGAACCATCAAGAATCGAAAATAATCGGCATCATGATGAACACGCGCGCGCTGATGGAGCTCATCATCATCAACGTCGGTTTCGATATCGGCGTGATCTCGCAAAACGTGTTCACGATGCTGGTGCTGATGGCCATTTTCAGCACCGTGATCACCGCTCCCGCGTTGCGTCGCTGGTTGCCTGGCGTTGGGGTGTCGGTTAAGATGCACCGGTGACCCGGGGAGTCTGGCGATATCGTTTTGCGCGTCAAAACGGACACCGAAATGAATGGCGCACGACCAGCTTACCGGGACCGCATACCTGGCGCGTCTGACGCGAACAAATCCACCTGAAAATATGCCTCTCGCAAAATCGGCACCTGCAAAATAAAGCGGCGAAAGGATCATCATGGTTGTGCAAGAGAACACCTGCGAGGTGCTGGTCATCGGTGGCGGCCCCGCCGGGTCGACCATCGCCGCCTTGCTGGCACAGCGCGGGCACGATGTGCTGATGCTGGAAAAATCCAAACACCCGCGCTTTCACATCGGCGAATCGTTGCTGCCGATGAACATGCCGCTGTTCGACCGACTGGGCGTGGCAGAGGAGATCAAGCGCATCGGCATCGTGAAGCTCGGCGCGGAATTCGTCTCTCCCTGGCATGGTGAGCCGGTGATGATCGACTTTAACGATGCGTGGGACAACACCTGCCCCTCCGCCTATCAAGTGCGCCGCGACGAATTCGACGACATCCTGTTCAAGAACGCGGTCAGCAAAGGTGCGCGCACCATCGAAGAATGCAAGGTGACGGACATCGAGTTCCATCAAGGTGCGGGAGCTACCGTAATGTCCATGGGCAAGGACGGGCAGGCGCAACGCGTCGGTGCCAGGTTCGTGGTGGATGCCTCCGGGCGCGACACTTTTCTCGCCAATCACTTCGACATGAAACACCGCAACAAGAAACACAACAGTGCGGCCATCTTCGGCCATTTCTCCGGCGCGAAGCGCCTGGAAGGCGAATTCGAGGGCTGCATCAGCCTGTTCTGGTTCGATCACGGCTGGTTCTGGTTCATCCCGCTATCCGACGGCAACACCAGCGTCGGCGCGACCTGCTGGCCGTATTACATGAAGACACGCAAGACCGACACCACACAGTTCCTGATGGATACGATCGCCCTGTGTCCGGCACTGGTCGAGCGCTTGAAAGACGCCAGGCTGGTATCGCCGGTGACAGCGACCGGCAACTTCTCCTACTTCTCGGAACGCGCTTCCGGCGAGAACTACCTCTTGCTGGGCGACGCGTTCGCGTTTATCGACCCGGTATTTTCTTCCGGCGTATTTCTGGCGATGAACAGTGCCTTTGTCGGCGCGGAGGCGGTCGAGGCCTGTTTGAGCCAGCCACAGCAAGCGGCGCGGGCATTGAAAGGCTTCAACAAAACGATGTCGCATGGCCCGCGAATCTTCTCCTGGTTCATCTACCGCATCACTACCCCGGCTATGCGCAACCTGCTCATGTACACAGGTTCCGAGAGCAAAATCAAGAAGGCGTTGATCTCGGTGCTGATCGGCGATGTATTCGGCAAAAAACACCATGCCTTCTGGCTGTTTATGTTCAAGGTGATGTACTACCTGTTGAGCCTGTCCGACCTGAAAGGCACCGTCGCAGCTTGGCGCAAGCGTAAAAGCGCTATCCGGGTCGTCGAAATGGGCATGACGAGCTGACATGCGGAATGACAACAAGCAATTCGGGCTGGCCTATCTCGGCCTTTCCGAAGCGGGCGATTATCTGGCCCAACACGACGGTCGCGTGTTGGGGGTGGTCGGCTTCGGCCATCGCGCGACGGTCGCGCATACGCCGGTCTGGGTGGACATCCCGGTGCTGGGCGGGCTCGGCACCAGCGTTGAAGTGTGGACCAGCAATGCGCCGGTCGAGCCACTCGCGTATCAGGGCCTCGTCGGCGCGAGCGACGGCAATGTGCTCTTCGCCAGCCTGTCGCTGGAGCAGCGCGCGGGGGAGACCCTGGAGATGCTGGCTACGCAAGCTTACACCGGTATTTTCGACTTCATCGACCACCACGACTATCCCAACCTGCTGCGTGTCTGGCACTACTTCCCGAAGATCAACGACGACGAGAACGGTTTGGAACGCTATCGCGGTTTCAACATCGGTCGGCATACGGCATTTGTCGCCAGCGGGCGCGGCATCGGCGCAGAGAACGTTCCGGCGGCCAGCGCGCTGGGCAGCGACAGCGGAGCGCTGACAATCTATTTCATCGCGGGCAAACAGCCGGGCAAGGCGCTGGAGAACCCGCGCCAGATCAGCGCGTACCGCTATCCCAAACTGTTCGGCCCGCGCAGCCCGATCTTCGCGCGCGCCATGTCAGCGACCCTGGGCGGACAGTATTGCTGCCTGGTCTCAGGCACCGCCAGTATCGTCGGCTACGAGACACTGCATCGGGGTGATGCGGAAAAACAGGCCGCCGAGACCTTGCTGAATATCCGCATATTGTTGCAACAGATCCCCCACTACAACGCCGCACAGGGGCATATGTCACTCAAGGTCTACCTGCGTCATGCCGGCGATCTGGACATGGTGCGGAGCAAGGTGCAGGCCGAATTCGGTATGGCCTGCGAAGCCGTCTACCTGCATTCGAACATCTGCCGCTCCGATTTGCTGCTGGAGATCGAGGGAGCCTATTTCATTGATGCACGCTAACGCAAAATACCCGGGAGATCGACAGAAGCGCACGGTGGTTTGCCTTGTGGCTATCATAAAAACGATACGGCCCTGTGCTAGGCTTGTGCTCGTACCGGATAGCTCGAAATAAATTCAATGGGACGATAAACGGATGTGGGTCTGGCGACAATTTAAATCCCTGTACGAATACTTCGTGCTGTACGGCAGCCTGTTGTTCTTCGCGCTGATCTGTCTGGCCTGGAGCTTGCCCGCCGCCGTGCTGCGTCATCTGTTGCCGAAGCGCATCGCCGTGTCGCTCGGGCAATACACCATCATGCTGGGATTTCGCGCTTATCTGCTCGTGGTGCGCGCCAGCGGCCTGGTAAAGTGCGACCTGAACGCGCTGGATGTCTTGCGCGGCGAAACACTCATCATCACGACCAACCATCCGTCACTGATCGATGTGGTACTCATCGGCTCGCGCTTGCCGCGCATGGTGTGCGTGTTGAAAGCGACCTTGCTCGACAATCCGATGCTGGGCGGCGGGGCCAGCATGGCTGGCTATATACGCAACGATTCCATCGGCAACCTGATCCGCAGCGTGACGGCCGCGACACACGAAGGCAGCCAGCTGCTGATCTTCCCTGAAGGCACACGCACCATCACGGAGCCGATCAATCCGTTCAAAGGCGGCTTTGGGTTAGTCGCGAAAAAAGCCGGTGTACCGATACAGACGGTGTTCATCGAGACCAACAGTCCGTTTCTGGGCAAAGGTTGGCCGTTGCTGAAGAAACCAGAGTTTCCGCTGACGTATCGCGTCCGTCTGGGTCAACGTTTCGAAGCGACGGGCGATGTGAAGACCTTCGTCGCCGATCTGGAAGCCTATTACCGTCGTGAAATGCAGCCACAGCAAAATAGAGAGCACCCATGAGCGCCACATCGACCTCGCATCTAGTACTCATTCCCAGTTACAACACCGGGGCTGCGCTCTGCCCCACCGTGCGCGCCGCACGCGGGCAATGGACGCCGGTGTGGGTGGTGATCGACGGCAGCACGGACGGTAGCGAAGTCGAGCTGTTGCGCATGGCACAGGACGATCCCGGCCTGCGCGTCATCTTGCTGGAGCGCAATCAAGGCAAGGGGGCGGCGGTCTTGCACGGTTTGCGTGAGGCGACGCGTGCGGGGTTCACGCATGTGCTGACCATGGATTCAGACGGACAACATCCGGCAGAGAAGATACCGGAGTTCATGGCCGCATCGCTGGACGATGCCAACGCGCTGGTGCTGGGTGTGCCGGTGTTCGATGCCAGTGCGCCGGCGTTGCGCGTGCGCGGGCGAAAAGTGTCCAACTGGTGGGCGAATCTGGAAACGCTGTGGCAGGGCATAGGCGATTCCTTGTACGGCTTTCGCGTCTACCCGGCCCATCTGTTGATGGATGTGATGGAGCAAAGCCACTGGATGCGCCACTTCGATTTCGACCCAGAAGCGGCGGTACGACTGTGCTGGCGTGGTGTGCGTCCGGTCAATATTCTTGCACCGGTCAAATATCTGCTGCCGGAAGAAGGCGGCGTGTCGCACTTCAACTACCTGCGCGACAACCTGCTATTGACCGGGATGCACTTGCGCTTATTCACGGGATTCATTGTTCGTCTACCCCTGTTGATCCGGCGCAAATGGTTCTAAAGCAGCGGTCCGGCGTCACGCTAGCCATTTCGTGAAGGATTTTCCTGCTGCTGAGAGTCGCGGGTGTGATGCCGCAGCGACAGGCCGGCTGTGAGCGCACCCAGCACGAGTCCGGCCAGCACATCCACCGCCACATGCTGGCGGGTGGCCAGAGTGGAATAGAGGATGCCGATACACCATAGCCCATTGAATATGAGCACCCATTGCGGCGCGCCAAGGCGGCGCAGCAAGTGATGCAACCAGACACCCGAAAAGACGGCAGTGGCGACATGCAGCGAAGGACAGGCGTTGCCTGCGGCATCCAGATTTTTGAGGAAGTCCACATCGGGGTAGCGGGACCAGTCGATATCGACTGCGGGGATGACAGTCGGCCAGAAGTAGAAGACGATCAACCCGCCCAGGCAGGTGGCCGCGATGGCCAACCCGTAGCCATACAATTCGCGCCGCGTCGCCAGCAAGGCCGGGGGCAGGGAGACATAGACCCACAGTGAAAGGTACAGGGGCAAGGCCTGCGGCTGGAAGCCGATCAGCCTGTCCGGCCAAGTGATCGGCATGACCGTGATCTGGTAGGCCGGATGCTTGAGCAAATAAAAGTAAACCCCGAAGAACACGCCGATGAAAAGCGTCGTGCCGATGCCTTTGATAACCATATGCCTGAAGATTACCGCCGCAGCTTGACGATACCAAGGCATCTGTCGGCGGCCCTCATTCATGACGGGCTCTCCATGCACAGGCGAGAATCAAGGAATGGCAGAACACAACGTGACAGAACGAAGATTCGACTGTTCAAGCGCATCCAGCAAACGCGGCAGCACGTCGAGAATGACGGGTTTGCCTGCGGCGGTACGCGCGGCATTGCCGTCGTGCAACAGCAGGATATCGCCAGCCGTCAGACCGCGAGCCAGCTTCGCCAGCACCGCGTCGGCGTCGCCCAGACAGGTGTCGAAACCGCGCCTGCTCCAGCTGCACAAACGCAGGCCGCAGCGTGCGAGCACGGGTTCGAGTCCGGGACTGCGCAAACCGGCAGCAGGACGGAAGAAACGCGGTGTTTGCCCGCTGATTTCGCGCAACAGCCGTTGCGCGTCATCGACTTCGCGGTAGATGCTCCCCTGAGCTAGCAGCGAAAAAAACCACTGATGGGAGAGACTGTGGTTTTCGATGGCGTGGCCGCGCCGGATGATGTCCCGACACAGATCGGGATGTTGCGCCGCCAGTTTACCGATGCAGAAGAAAGTCGCTTTGGCTTGGTAACGGTCCAGGATGTCCAGCACTAGCGGCGTGACCTCGGGATCGGGGCCGTCGTCGATGGTGATCGCCATCTCCCCGCGCTGCGCGGCATCCGGTGGCAAACGAGTGATGTTCGGCCCCAGTATCGTGCTGCGCGGAATCAGTCCGGCCATCGCAAGAATCAGACGATTGGCGAAGACGAGACCTGCCGCCCATATCCACAGACCGGGGCGCCACAAGACGACGGCGAGACAGCAGGCCAACACCAGCCAGGAGAGATGAATGGCGGGCGTCGGTTTCCAGTTGTTGCGGGGAAAAAGAATCATTACGGCCACGGGATGGTGTGTTGCGCGGCATTATACAATGCTGGCCCGGTGTGCCATCTACCGATGGCCTAGCACCTCAGCGCAACTAAGCGATCTGCTGCGCACGGATTATGTAAATTGCTTCGGACATATTACGCATTCCAACCCATCCCGCCACCTGATTACGATGCCGAGAAAATTTATTTACAACTAGTTACGAGCCTCTTGCAAAACTCCCCGTGCAATAGAAGTCAATGTAATGCATTGACGCTGTTCGGGTCATTTTTGGTTGTTTTCATCGGCTCGCATCACTTTGA
>JABEVF010000058.1 GCA_013043965.1 Gallionella sp.
AGTCTTCAGAACCTTGATCTTGCCAGCAATGGCGGCCCACTTCTACCGCTTTCTAGCTCATAAATTCAACTCGTACACAGAGTTTTGCAAGAGGCTCACTTTTGTGCCAATTTTTTTGATTAAGTCTCGATCAGTCATTTACAAAGTCTAAAACATTTCACTTTTTCAAGTCAAGAGTTTTTTACTTAAATTTATTTATGATGTAAAGATGATGAAACCAACAATTCCAGAACGCATCGCTATTATGAAAAGCGAACTTGGCATAACTACCGATGCCGAATTCGGTCGCTTGTGCGGGATGAATAAGACTGTTGTTGGCCAACTCAAGACTGGCGTTGTAAAAACCTTTGCCGCTCGATACGCCTACAAACTCGAAGAAAACACTGAGTTTTGCGCCAAGTGGATTCAACTTGGGGAAGGCCCGATGCGAGAAGACAAGGCTATAAGCCAAGCAAAGAAGATAATGGAATCAATGGGGGAGCATCAGAGGAAAGTCGCCGTCAAAATCATTACTCCGCTTGCTGAACCAGACGGCAACGACGGAGACGGCGAAGCCCATCACCAGAAACGTCGCATTCAGTAACGTCATCCAACTTCAAATACAGCTAAAATTATTTTCGCTGTTCATGTTTCAACATCACACCTCAGTCAAATTTGCCATCAAGTGGAAAATAAAATCTCCGTTAATTTTTTCTAAAAACTTTACTACTCACCCACTCGTAGCACTAAAAATAAATTTTTTATCAAGTGTTCTTGACTTTTTGTAGTGTAGTGTTTTAGACTTTTGCTTAGTTGATAACTCATTGGGCAAACGCACATGACCACTCCCACCTATACCCTTGAAGAGGCTGCGCAGTATCTAAATATTTCACCCAGTCATTTGAGTGATTTAATTTTGTCTGGAAATTTACCTGCCGCAAAAATCTGTCGATGCTGGGTAATACGCGGCGTTGACTTGGAGGCTTATCTTGCCGAGCAAGTGCGAACTCAAACTCAACGCCGACGTGAGGGGTTAGGCGGAGAGCCTGTGTTGTCGGCATGGGCCGAGGCTGTCGGAGTACGCAGGAAAAGAAAAGGAAACCCAGAATTGCCCGCGCTCAACTCTTAACTTAAAAATCTACCACATCGATTCAGCCAAATCACTCGCTCGCAAATTTGCATATCGCATCAACATTTTGGTGCTGGTGTGCCCGCTTACCTTAGCAATCTTCACATCAGACCACTTCGTGCGCTCAAACATACGACTGACCGCCTCATGGCGCAAATCGTGGAAGCGCAAATCTTGACAACCGGCAGCAGAAAATATCCGCGACCACTGCGATGAGAGCTTGTTAGACAGATAGCGCAGATGCGCCGGAGATGCGTCGCCATTCCAAATTGTGAATAGTCTATCTCCGCTGTGAGCCGTTAGGTATTCTTTAACAACTGAAATCGCAACGCTTGACATTGGAACTTGACGTTTACTGCCGTTCTTCGTCTTCTCTAAAAATATCGTGCGACACCCTAAGTCAATCTGATCTTTGGTGAGCGTGTATATCTCGCGCATGCGCATTGCCGTCTCCAGAGCCAGAATGAACATCAACCTCAATTCAGGCGCATCCTTCAACGTCAATGCGCGCTCTCTGCCTTCTGGTTTTTCCTTACTTAGGATCGACAAAATACGCGCCTCTTCACCTTCACAAAGCCGCCTGTCTCGCTCCACGTCCTTGCGCCCTGTCGCTGTTGTCGCATATCGCTTAGGTAACATGCGCAGCGGATTCGCGGCCAGCATCGTGTCACTACGTCGCACGACCCAGTCTAGGCATCGAGCCAGTGCGCCAACCTTCTTTCGTATCGTAGACGGTGCGCCACCCATTACCTTTAAGTCCTTAACCCACCCATCTGCCCATAGATAATTGACTCGGTCTAATGTACGCGAGCCAATAACAGATTCCATCGCTCGCAACCAACCGATGTCATCATCGGTAATATGTTCGGACTTGATGTAATCGCTGATTGACGAACCCAGTGTCGCAGGCTCTTTGGTCTTGACTTTGAATTCTTCCGGCACGATGCCAGCATCAAGTAATTTTTCTAGGTGAGCACAGTACGCATCCCCTTCTTTCTCTGTCGGAAATGACAACGAGACGGGCTTTGCCAATACACCCTTTTTCTGAACGATATATTCCCATGATGTTCCGCGATTTCTTTTCGATGCCATAGCCACCCCAGATTAACTCACCTGTACGCCCAACAATCCGATACAAACTTGGATTTGCCAATTTTTTAGATTGGATTGTGGGTGATTATGGAGGTTTATGGGTGATAAAAGCAACCATAAAGATTTTAATGGCAAGAAAAAAGCCAGCTAATCTATTGATTAAACTGGCTTATATTTGGAGGCGAGACCCAGAATCGAACTGGGATAGGCGGATTTGCAATCCGCTGCATAACCATTTTGCTATCTCGCCGTTATGCGCTGATACCGTGCTGGAAACGAATAAGGGAAAGCGATTATGCTTTCCCTCGGATTTGGAGCGGGAAAAGAGGTTCGAACTCTCGACCTATACCTTGGCAAGGTATCGCTCTACCAGCTGAGCTATTCCCGCGAAACAGGTGCGCATTATAGGGATAGAGGAAATTCTGTCAACCCAATTATGCACAAATTATTGCTATTTGGGAGGGACGCGGAACAAGCGTGAAAAATTCTCGCTCGTCGCCGTTCCGACCTCGCCTACGCCGATACCGCGCAGCAGCGCGACCTCTTCCGCCACATGCTTCACGTAGGCCGGCTGATTGAGTTTTCCGCGATACGGCACCGGTGCGAGATAGGGCGAGTCGGTCTCGATCAAGATGCGATCCAGCGGCACACGTTGCGCGACCTCTTTCAGCTGCGTGGCATTCTTGAACGTCACGATGCCGGAAAATGAGATGTAAAAACCCATCGCGATAGCCGCCTGTGCCACATCCCAGTTTTCGGTGAAGCAATGCATCACGCCGCCGATTTCATGCGCACGCTCTTCTTCCATGATGCGCAGCGTGTCCGCGGCCGCCGAACGGGTGTGGATGATGAGCGGCTTGCCGCAAGCCCGTGCGGCGCGGATATGGTTGCGGAAACGCGCACGCTGCCATTCCAGATCCCCCGTCAGACGAAAATAATCCAGGCCGGTCTCGCCTATCGCGATGATCTTCTGGTGCTGCGCCAAGGCGACCAAGTCCGCGACACTGGGCTCGATCTCGTTCTCGTAATCGGGATGCACGCCTACCGACGCGTAGATGTTTTCAAAGCGTTCGGCCAGTGCCAACACCTGCGGGAAGTCGGGAATATTCACCGCCACGCACAGGGCGATTTGCACGTCGTTATGTTTCATCTGCGCCAAGACATCCTCTATATTGTTGGCGAGATCGGGGAAGTTGATGTGGCAATGGGAATCGATAAAAGGCATAGCGTCAGGCTGTGAGTAGCTGGCGATAAGCCAGCAATAAAGATTCAAAAAATAATTTCGGATTAAGCGTGTGCTGCGCCTCGCGTTTGGCGGTCTGCAACAACTTCTGCAAACGGGCCAGCTCCAGCGGTGCGACGGGTGCGACCAGTTTCTTGATCGCCTCTTCTTCACCCATGTGATAGCGCAGGCTGCCCGCCAGCTTCATCGCCGCCAGATCATAGCTCCATTGCTGCAACCACTGCACCACCAACACCTGCTCGGTCTTCTGCAGCATCTCCGCCAGCGCGAACACATCCAACGATGCCGGTTGGCGCAAAGCGGCCAGTAATTTTGCGCGCTCGTCCGTGCCAGCCTGCGCATCGCCCTGCAGTGCCAACAGCGGCGAGAATCCGGCGGAGGCAAGCGTCTGTTCCGGATTTTTTATTCCTTGTTCATGCAGCCAGCGTATGGCCGTGGGAGCATCAGGCACGGATGGGGTGAACGACACGCAGCGGCTCAATATGGTGGGCAACAGTTGCTGGGGTTTATGCGACACCAAAATGAACAGCATGTTTCGTGGCGGCTCTTCCAGGCTTTTCAACAAGGCGTTCGCCGCGTTGCTATTCATGGATTCGGCTGGGAATATCACCACGACACGCATGCCGCCCTGATGCGCGGACAGTCCCAGAAAATCGGCCAGCTCGCGTATCTGCTCGACGGTGATCTGCTTGCTGTTTTTTTTACCGGACTCGGTCTCTTCGCCGGCGAGGCTCAATGCATCCGACTGCAACAGACGGAAATCGGGATGCGAACCCTGCGACAACCAATGGCATGCCGGGCAGACACCACAGGCGAGGCCAGATGCCTCCGGTCTCTGGCACAACAGGGAATGCGCAAAATTCACCGCCAGATCAAGCTTGCCTATACCCTTGCCACCCTTGAACAACATGCCTTGCGGCGGGCGCTTGGACAGTTCCTGCAAACGCCGCCAATCGTTCTGTTGCCAGGGATAGAGTTCGCTCATGTTTGGATTGTTGCCAAGATCGCGGTCAGTTGCGCGGTGACTTTTTCCAGCGACTGCGCCGCATCGATCACGGCATAACGCTGCGGGTTTTCTTGCACGCGTCTATGGTAGCCGGCACGCACCCGCTGGAAGAAATCGCCGTGCTCCTGCTCGAAACGATCCGGTGTTGTGTTATTTGCCAGGCGCAGTTTTGCCACTTCCACCGGCACATCAAAAAACAGAGTCAGGTCGGGCTGGAGGTCGTTATGCACCCATGCTTCGAGTTGCTTTAATCTTTCCCAGCCCATGCCGCGACCCGAGCCCTGATAGGCGAAGCTCGCATCGGAAAACCGGTCCGAAAGGACAACCTTGCCCGCAAGCAAGGCGGGGCTGATGACTTGTTCGATGTGCTCGGCGCGCGCGGCGAACATCAGCAGCGCTTCCGTATCCATACCCATAGCTTGGCGTAATAAGATCTCACGCAACTGCTCGCCCAAGGGCGTGCCGCCCGGCTCGCGCGTCACCACCACGTCCTGTCCGCGTCGACGCAATGCCTCGGCGAACCATGAGAGATGAGTGCTTTTCCCCGCTCCATCCATGCCTTCAAATGTGATAAATTTTTTCATGTTTTTAGTCGTAATGCATCGGGCGTAAGGCGCAAGTTGAAATGCCACTGCACAGCGTTTCAACTAAGGACTTGAGGCTTCCAACCGGCGGCTACTGCTCCTTACTTTTGATATTGGTTGACGGCGCGATTATGCGCCTCCAAGGTGCTGGAAAATTGCGAGCTACCATCGCCACGCGCCACAAAATACAAGGCATCGGTGCGTGCGGGATGCAGCGCGGCCTGCAATGAAGCCGCTCCCGGCAAGGCTATCGGGGTCGGCGTTAACCCGGCTCGGGTATAGGTATTGTACGGGGTGTCGATCAGCAAATCGCGCTTGCGGATATTGCCGTCGAATTTCTCGCCCATACCATAGATCACCGTGGGATCGGTTTGCAGCAACATACCTTTGCGCAAACGGTTCACGAACACACCGGCGATCATGCTGCGGTCACCCGGCGTGCCGGTTTCTTTCTCGACGATGGAGGCGAGTATCAACGCCTCATAAGGATTGCCCAGCGGCAGACCCGCCACACGATCCAACCAGGCGGCTTGCAGCTTTTGCTGCATGGTCTGATAAGCGCGTTTGAAGATCAGCACATCACTGCTACCCGCCGCAAAGAAATAAGTATCGGGGAAGAACAGCCCTTCGGGTTGTGTCTCGGCCGCACCGATACGCTGCAATATCTCCGCATCGCTTAACGCCAATGTGCTGTGTCTCAAATCGGGATTTTCATTGACTGCCGCCCGAAACTGCTTGAATGTCCAACCCTCGATGACACTCACTTGACTCTGGCTCACCCGGCCTTTGCTGATGATATCCAGCAACTCCAGCATGGACACGGGTTGCTCCAGCACGTATGAGCCAGACTTGATCTTTCCCGATCGTCCCAACATGCGCCCCAGCCACACGAACAGCGTTCCTTGCCGGAGCAACTGCGCTGACTCCAGTTGGTGCGCGACACTCTTCAAACTACTGCCTGTTTGCAATGAAAACTCGAATGGGGTGCTGGGCAACGGCAAAAGCTGCAAGGCGAAAAAGCCGATTCCCGCTGTCGCCAGCAACGCGACCAACATCAACGCTGCGAAAATCTTTTTCATGCGTGGCTCTCCTGTGCATCAAGCTGCTGTAGTTGCCGGACCAAGGGAAAACCGCTCCAGCGGCGCTCAGCCAAA
>JABEVF010000059.1 GCA_013043965.1 Gallionella sp.
TACATGCGTTTGCATTCGACCAGTATGTTGAGATTTTTCTTGTCGGACGTATATCGGCAGCTCCGGCAAAGGCCATCACATTGAACGGGACTTGTTGGTATTTTTGACTTGCCATAGTGTGGTCTAGTGTATAGACTAGATTATGTTAATTTTGATACCAAGGAATGGCTATGCGCGAATACGGGGTGTATGAAGCAAAGACAAAATTGCCGGACTTGATCAAGCAAGTTCAGCGAGGTGAGCGAGTCACAATCACCAACCGGGGCGAGCCTGTGGCGGATTTGGTGCCGAGTGCCAGCCGGGTTGCGCAACAGACGATGGAAGCTATCGAAGCAATCAAGGCCATGCGGACTGGAACAATTAATCAGGCGCAATTCGTTGAAATGCGGCAGCGGGGACGGCGCTGATGGGGAGCGGTTTCGTGCTTGATGCGTCCGTGGCAATTCGCTGGGCACTCCAAGATGGTTCAGTGTCTGACCGGGTCTACGCCGACCAAATTCTCGATTCCTTCAGTGCCGCTCCCGCCTGGGTTCCGGCATTGTGGTATACCGAAACGATTCATGTTCTTCGCTGTGCGGAGGATAGCGGGAAGCTTGGCGAATCAGCGTTGACGGGATTTGTGTATCGTCTGGCGCAATTACCCATTACTCTCGACTCTGCCGCTCCTTCTGGAACTCAGCTTGCTGTTGCCGCGATATCCAGAGAGTTCAAGCTCTCGGGATATGATGCCCAGTACCTTGAATTGGCGCGCCGACGTAATCTGCCGTTAGCGACTCTGGACAAGGATCTACGTAAAGCGGCGAAAAAAGCTGGTGTGCCGATTTATCTAATTCATTAGGGGGAATTCGATGACGTTTTTACCCACAAGGCTATTCTGAATTGCCCCTGGTAGTGCGTATGTTGGGTTTGCCACTCCTTGGTCGACGCGTGTATCTGATGGCGGGTTTGAGATTGGAACAGGTGGCGGAATTCATCGGAATACGCAGGCGGTTGGGTTCCTGCCAGAATCGCCAGACAGAAACCGCTTGCAGATAATCCCATAGATGCCAGTTAGTCGGCCGTGTGCAAGTGGTGGTGATAAATTTTAAGGGCAGGCAGGGTTCTGGTATGAAAGTCATGGTAACCGGCGCGAACGGATTTGTGGGGAAGTCGCTTTGCGCTGCCTTGTTAGGCAAAGGCGATTGCGTGCTTGGCGCAATCCGCCGGGTCGTCCCGGATGAGCAGCCTGGCACGGCAGACTATATTCCGGTTGGCGAAATATGCCCGGCTACCGATTGGTCTGCGGCGCTCAACGGCGTTGAAGTTGTGATCCATTTGGCTGCCCGCGTGCATGTCATGCACGAGACTGCAAGCGATCCGCTAACCGAGTTCAGAAAAGTTAACACCGAGGGCACCGCACATCTGGCCCGTTCTGCGGCAGCGAGCGGTGTGAAGCGGCTGGTGTATGTCAGCTCCATCAAAGTCAACGGCGAACAAACCACTGCCGCACCTTACTCTGAGCACGACCCGGCCTCTCCTCAAGATCCTTATGGTGTTTCCAAGTGGGAGGCCGAGCAGGCGTTGCAACGCGTGGGTAAGGAGACCGGTTTGGAGATCGTGATCGTGCGTCCTCCGCTGGTTTACGGGCCGGGCGTGAAGGGGAATTTCATCAGTCTGTTTGCGGCAATTGATAAAGGCATACCCTTGCCGCTGGCGGGGGCCAATAACGCGCGCAGCTTGGTGTATGTGGGCAATCTGGTGGACGCGCTGATCGCGTGTGCGACCCATCCCGATGCCGCCGGGCAAACTTATCTGGTCAGCGATGGGGCGGCGGTTTCCACCGCAGAGTTGGCCAAAGAGATCGCCGCCGCGTTGCAGCGCAAGGACCGTACTTTTTACTTTCCCCCTGCCGTGTTGCGTGCGATGGCAGCCCTGTTGGGCAAGTCGGCTCAGGTGGATCGATTGTTCGGCTCGCTGCGTATCGACAGCCAAAAGATACGCGACGAACTGGGCTGGACTCCGCCCTACACTTTGCAACAAGGCCTGCGCGAGACAGCCAGCTGGTATCGCAGCCTCCATTCTTGACAAAATGATGCGTTGACTAGATGCGCTGCATGAACGACATACTGGCCTGACAGCATCATTAGGGGGTACGTTTTTTGAGGCGGCTTCGGTTTGCTTGAACCGGCATCATGATTCACCAGTAGTTATGAGAGTTGTGTGTACTGGTGGTGCCAGTACACAGTCAGTTGAGTTTACAAAACCGGACGTAGGTGCATTAAACGCTTGGGCAGGTAGATATTGCGAGGCTTGTCCTTTGACTGAATATTGCTCTTAATTTCATTTGGACGTATCAAAACATTTCAACTAGACGATATATTAAGTTACACTTGGCCGCATGACCGGTCCAACCTTCCATCCCCGTTTTGCCCTTCCTCGCCTGACCGAGGCGCTGCAAGATACGCCTGTGGTGCTGGTTCACGGCCCGCGCCAATGCGGCAAGACCACGCTCGCCCGCGCGGTGGGTGATGCGGCTGGCTATGCCTATATCAGTTTCGACGATGATGTGTTGCGAGCATCGGCTCTGGCCGATCCGGTGGGGTTCGTGGCAGATTTGCCGGACAAGGTGGTGCTGGATGAGGTGCAGCGGGTTCCTGAATTATTTACTGCGCTGAAAGTCGCGGTAGATCGTGATCGGCGACCGGGACGATTCATTTTGACTGGCTCGGCAAACGTGCTGTTGGTGCCACGGTTGGCAGACTCGCTGGCAGGGCGCATGGAAATTTTGCGACTCCATCCACTCGCGCAGTCTGAGCTGGCAGCACAGCAGCCGGACTTTCTGGATGCGTTGTTTGGAGATGGTTTTAAGACGAAGCAACAGGCACGATTGGGCAAGGAGCTAGCCGAGCGGATTGCCGCTGGCGGCTATCCCGCCGCGCTTGCTCGACCGTCATCACGCAGGCGTGTCACTTGGTATCGTGATTACATCGAAACGCTGGTGCAGCGCGATGTGCGAGATATGGCACGCATCAGTTCGCTGGATGTGTTGCCACGTTTGCTTACACTGGCAGCCGGACAGACTGCGAGGTTGCTCAATGTGGCTGACCTAGCGTCGCCTTTCCAATTGAGCCGCCCGACAATTCGCGATTATGTGACATTACTGGCGCGCGTATTCTTGCTGGAAGAGTTGCCGCCTTGGCATAACAACCGTCTGAGCAGGCTGGTCAAAACCCCCAAGCTGCATTTGGGTGATACAGGGCTTGCCTGCGCTTTGCTTGGTGTAGATGCCGCAGCGTTATGGGCGGATCGCACCCTGCTGGGACAGCTATTGGAGACTTTTATTTTCCAGGAACTGCGCCGCCATGCTAGTTGGCGGGACGACCCGATCACTTTCTACCACTTCCGAGACAAAGATGGTGCAGAGGTGGACATCGTACTGGAGGGGAGTGGGCAGCGTGTGGCCGGTGTTGAGGTGAAAGCCGCTGCTACGGTAACGGCAAACGATTTTCGTGGATTGCGAAAATTGAAGGAAAGCACGGGGGAGCGCTTTGCCGGAGGTGTTGTTTTGTACGACGGCGAAGTCACAGCCACATTTGGCGATAAGTTATTTGCTGTGCCAATACGCAGCCTATGGGATGACATCTGATGGACTTCCTCATCGCCGACACATTCACCGATAGCCTCGCCAAACTCAGCGGTGACGAGCAAAAACCCGTTTTGATAAAATGATGCGTTGACATCATGATGCGATTTCACCAAGGCGGAGTTATGCGGACGACAATTGATATTGAGGATGATGTGCTGGCTGCAACCAAGGAGTTGGCGCGTTTGCAGAATGTTTCTGCGGGTTACATTATTTCAAAATTGGTGAGGGAGGCTTTGGCTCAAAAAATGTGCGACTGACTCGAAAGGCCGCATAGGGTTTAACTGCCCCCAAACGGATCATGGAAAGGCAGCGGCAAGGGTGAATGCCGCCACACATTCCAATCCCAAACCTACCAGCGTTTCCAAAGCAAAAAACTGTATTTTATTGACATGCGTTAATTAACAGCTTACAGTCCGCGACATGATTAAGACGTTTCATCACAAAGGGCTTGAGACATTCTTCCGAAAAGGGAGCAAAGCTGGCATACAGCCGCACCATGCTGGCAAGCTCGCATCATGCTGACCATGTTGGACAGTGCGAAGCAACCGGATGATATGAACGCGCCGGGATGGCGATTTCACCCGCTGACTGGCGATCTTGCAGGACATTATTCCGTGACGATTAACGGGAATTGGCGTATGACCTTCACCTTTGAAGGTGGTGATGCCGAGCTGGTTGATTATCAGGACTATCATTAGGAGATATTTGAAATGAGCAGAATGCATAACCCATCGCATCCCGGCGAAGTATTACGGGAGTGGATACCGGAAGACATGACGGTAACGAGCGCGGCAAAGGCATTGCAGGTTTCCCGTGTCACGCTTTCTAAGGTGCTGAACGGCAAGGCTGGAGTAACGGCGGGCATGGCCTTACGCCTCGCGGCATGGCTTCGCACTTCCCCTGATGTTTGGCTTGGAATGCAAACACAGTGGGACTTGTGGCAAGCCGAGCAACAGCCAAGTCCTAAAATCAAGCCACTCGAAAGAATGGCCGCATAAATTCGACTGCCCCCAAGCTGATCATGGAAAAACAGCGGCAAGAGTGAATGCCGCCACTGGCGGAACTGCATCGTTACCGGTGGCGCGTTTACAGAATGTTTCTGCAGCGTGAATAAATAATACCCGTTATGGGAATCATCAATCCCATAACGGGTATTATCATGTGCGCATGAAAAATCAACCTGTCAGTCTGTCCGATGCCTTGTTTTCCAAGGCTCAAGCCCGTGTATCGGGCTTGTTGTTCGGCAATCCGGGTCGCAGTGCGTATTCCACCCCAAACCCGCCAGCGATTCCAATCGCAAAACCGCCACTCAGATGGATTCGATTTTTAATTGTTTAGGGCGCGCCACGCTCACCAAGGATTGAATATCTCAACCCCGGTAGGCTCAAAATCAGCCACGTTCCGCGTTACAACCGTCATTCCATGAACCAGTGCCGTTGCCGCTATCAGCGAATCCCGGTCGGCTCGTGGATCAGGCACATGGAGTTTTGCACACCGCTGCGCAACGGCAACATCAATCGCGAGAATACGACCGGAGAACGCTGGCAATACATGACTATCGAGCCAGGTGCGAAGCACAGTCCCTTGCGTCGGGTCGCGCCGCTCGATCAAGAGTATCCCCGTTTCCAATTCCAGAACAGTGATGACCGACAAGAACAAACTCGTCGCCGAAACGCTATCTGCCCATGCTGTGACGTTCTTGTCCGCCTTACCAGCTTTTGCTTTCCGCAATTCGGAAACAACATTGGTATCGAGTAAGTACATCAGGACAAGTCCGCTGGCCGGTAAACATCATCGCCCAACCGAGGCGGTTCGAAATCAATGTCTGCAACGCCAGGCATCGCCAACAACTCAACGATGCTTGCCTGACTGCGTGTGACTCTCTGGTATTCCTCTATGGTCAGTAACACATGCGCGGGCCGACCACGATCCGTAATGAACACGGGACCGGAACTGGCTGCTTTCTTTGCCCGGCTGGTATCCTGGTTAAACTCTCGACTGGATAATGTGGTGATAGTCATAATTGTCTCCACTTGTTGCAATGTAGTAACGTTACTACGCTTGTAAATGTTCGGCAATAGATTTTCAAGGAAAACCTGTTGGCGAAACCGTAGCGGGACGGGTGGCGGTTTTAATTGGAATACGCATAAATCTATGTCGCGCTTAAAACACGCTATGTAGTCGCCCCGGAATAACCGGGTTTTAACCGCACGCCAACATTCGCCAAGCTTCCGACCACCTCTGCAACGGTAGGCGAATTGTATTTTCCGCCCAGATTGATCGCTCGCGCTCCCGCATATAGTCCTGTCAAGGCCGGATCGGTGGCGGTGTAGATGCCGATGGTGGGCTTGTTCAGCGCGGCGGCAAGATGGGCGATGCCGGTGTCCACGCCGATGATCGCGTGGGCGTTGCCCAGCAGCGCGGCGACTTCATTGAGGCTCAGCTTGGGCGGGCAGATCGCATCGGGAATCTGCGCGCTGAGTCTTTCGCTGCGGGATTTTTCCACCGCGCTGCCCCAGGGCAAAATGCTGCGGATGTGCTGTTGCCGGAAATGTTGGCCCAATGCCACCCATTTGGCTTCATCCCAAAGTTTGTCGTCGCGGCTGGTGGCATGCAGGAGCACCACATAGGCCTCCTCTGCAAGCCAGTCAGGACGAGGTGTTTGCGGCGTTTGAATCCCGTAGCAGGCGGGGCCGGACAACGCGTAGCCCAAGGCGAGTGCGGCGAGTTGACGGTTGCGTTCGACGGCATGTTGGTCGATTGCTACCGAGAACGTCTGTTGATAAAAATACGCGGCGAGGGGTTCACGCGCGCTATCGCGGTCGAAGCCGCAACGCACACCGTGCGCGTTGGACACGAGCAGCGCGCTTTTTAACAAGCCCTGCGTATCGATCACTCTGTCGTATCGCCGATCTGCCAGGTTGCGGCGGAATGCTAGAATTTCGCGCCAGGTGGATGCTTGCAACAGGGTGCGCCGCCAGCGTCTCACCGCCACGGGGATCACTTTGCGCACGTTGGGGTGCAGCAAGGGCAGCGCGGCAAAATTCTCCTCGACCAGCCAGTCGATTTGCGCCTCGGGGAAGTGCCGCACGATGTCGCTGACCACGGGCAGGTTGTGGATGACATCGCCCAGTGACGAGGTTTTGACCAGCAGGATGCGCGGTGCGGTGGGAGTCGGCAAAATAGGCGGGCTAACTTTTTTCAAGGCACGCATCTTAAAGGATGAAGCGCGACTATAGGAAGCCCAAGATAGCGTGCGGCTGATGCTAAAATGCGCGACCTTTATTTTGCCCGGAGCCGCATGTCCCATTACCCCCCCATCGTTTCCGCGCTGGTCACTTTGTTGCTGACCCTGTTGCTGACGCTCAACAAAGACGGCACGATCCAAGATATTCCCAATGAACGGTCATTGCACAGCGAGCCCGTGCCGCGTGTCGGCGGGCTCGGCATCATGGCGGGGATCCTGGCCGGCTGGATGTTTCTGCTCCATGATTTGTACTGGTGGATCGTGCTGCCCATGCTCGGGCTGTTCGCCATGTCCATCGTCGATGATATGCGCGGCCTGTCGCCCAAGACGCGTTTGATCGGGCACTTTATCGCGGCCACCGTGGTGTTGCTGGGAGCCGGGCTGCCCTGGTACTGGTGGGTGCCGGTGTTGCTGTTCATCGTGTGGATGACCAACCTGTATAACTTCATGGACGGCTCGGATGGCTTGGCCGGCGGGATGGCGGTGTTCGGTTTCTCGATGTACGGTTTTGCCGCGCTGAAGAGCGGCATGGTGGGCAGCGATGTGTTTGCGATGATGTGTTTTTCCATCGGCGCGGCGGCACTGGGGTTCTTGTACTACAACTTTTATCCGGCCAAAGTGTTCATGGGCGATGCGGGCTCGATCCCGCTGGGCTTCCTCGCCGCAGCGCTGGGGGTGTGGGGGTGGCAGCAGGGCTACTGGCCGTTCTGGTTTCCGGCACTGGTATTCTCGCCTTTCGTGGTCGATGCCACGGTCACGCTGTTGCTGCGTCTGCGGCGTGGTGAACGATTGTCCGAGGCCCATCGCAGCCATTATTACCAACGCCTGGTGCTGAGCGGCTGGGGTCATAAAAATACCGCCGTGCTGGAGTATCTGCTGATGTTCCTGGTCGGGGCGTCAGCCGTGTGGGGCATCACTCAGGATGGCTCGACGCAGGCCAATCTATTGGCCTGGTGGGGCGCGGTCTATCTGGGCGTGTCGATGTGGATAGATAAACGCTGGCGCAAATTTCAGGCGCAACCGCGAGGCAACGATGCTGGCTAAATCCAACACCCGAACCGCGCTGGCGATGTCGCACGATGCCGTGGCGGCGTTGCTGGCATGGGTCTTCGCCTATCTGTTGCGTTTTAACTTCGAGTTGCCGGTGCATTTTTTGGCCGAGTTGCAGCACACGGTGTTGTGGGTGGTCGCCTTGCAACTCGCGGTGTTCTGGCGGTTCGGTTTGTATCGCGGGATCTGGCGTTACGCCAGCCTGCCCGATCTGCGGCGCATCGTCCTGGCGGTGCTGCTTGCCGCCGCGATTATTCCCTTCGTGCTGTGGATGCTGCGCTCCCATTTGATCGTGCCGCGTTCCGTGTTGATCCTGAACCCGATGCTGCTGATCCTGCTGATGGGCGGCAGCCGTTTGTTCTACCGCATGTGGAAAGAGACCCGTGGGCGCGCGCACCTGAAACTCGCGTCCGAGCCGGTGCTGGTGCTGGGTGCGGGCGATGCGGCGGTGAGTCTATCGAAGGACTTGGCAAAGAATCCGGCCTGGCAGTTGGTGGGTTTTCTGGATGATGATGCCAACAAGCAGGATTGCATACTGAATGGCGTGAAGGTGCTGGGCGATCTGGATAGCCTCGAACATTGGGTCGAGCACTTCAGCATCGAGCAAGTCATCATCGCGATGCCCTCCAGCTCCCACCAGCAACGCCAGCGCGCGATCAAACTGTGCCGGGCCGCGCGCGTCAAGGCATTGACCGTGCCCTCCTTCGACGATTTGACGAGCGGCAAAGTCGGCGTGTCGGAGTTGCGCGCGATCGAGCTGGATGATCTGCTGGGACGCGATCCGGTGCGTCTGGATAAAGCCGGTTTGCAGGAACTGCTCACCGATAAAACCGTCATGGTCACGGGTGCGGGCGGCTCCATCGGTTCGGAATTGTGCCGGCAGATCGCACAGTTCTCACCCGCCCGGCTGGTGTTGTTCGAGCAGAGCGAATTCGCGCTTTACACGCTGGAGCAAGAACTCGAACAGACCTTCCCCGAATTGAAATTCGTGTGCATCGTGGGCGATGTGCGCGATGCCGCACGGGTGGCCGAGGTGTTGCAAAGTTATCGTCCGGCCAGCGTGTTTCACGCGGCGGCCTACAAGCATGTGCCGATGATGGAGCGGAACAACGCCTGGCAGGCGATACGCAATAACGTGCTGGGCACGTGGACGGTGGCGCGGGCGGCACAACAGCATGGCGTGGCAAAATTCGTGCTGATCTCCACCGACAAGGCGGTCAATCCCACCAATGTGATGGGCGCATCCAAGCGGCTGGCCGAACTGGTGTGCCAGGCCTTGCAATCATCGGCAACTCAGGCTGATTCGCTTCCGCATGGTAACCCCCTATCCAACTTTCCCCCGCAAGCGGGAGAAAGGGCAAACGAGAAAATCACCTCTAAACTTTCGACGCGTTTCGTGATGGTGCGCTTCGGCAACGTGCTGGGCAGTACCGGCAGCGTGATCCCGAAGTTCCGCGCGCAGATCGCACAGGGCGGCCCTATCACCGTCACGCACCCCGACATCACCCGCTACTTCATGTCCATCCCCGAAGCGGCGCAACTGGTGTTGCAGGCCGGATTGATGGGGCAGGGCGGCGAGATCTTCGTGCTGGACATGGGCGAACCGGTGAAGATCGTCGATCTGGCCAAGGAGCTGATCCGCCTGTCGGGTTTGACCGACGACGATATCAAGATCGAATTCAGCGGTCTGCGCCCGGGTGAGAAGCTCTACGAAGAATTGCTCGCCGACGGTGAGCACACTTTGCCCACCCCCCATCCCAAACTGCGCATCGCGCAGGCCTGTCAGGCCGATGCGGCCTGGTTGGAGCGCTTGTTGGTATGGACTGCCGCGACTGCCAAACCCGATGTCGAAGTACGCCTGGAGCTGACCGGATGGTTGCCCGAATATCAACCCTATTCGGAAACCGACGGGACGCGATGAGCCACCCCCTGCAACGCCGGGCCATGCCCGCATTGCGTGTCAGCACGATACTGATCGGGCTGACCGTGCCGATTTCCACCGCGCTGGATAATTTTCTGCTGGCAGTGGTGTTGCTGGGGCTGTTGTTCAACGCGCCTGCGGTCTGGCAAAACATGTCGCGTAATCCGGCTGCCCGCGCCGCATGGTTGTTGTTCGGGATGCTGGCGCTCGCGGTTTTTTACGGGGCTACGCCGACCGGCGAGGCCTTTGGTGTGCTGGGCAAATATATCGACCTGGCGTTCGTCCCGCTGTTCATGCTGATGTTCGCGGCAGAAAAAACCCGTGTCTGGGCGGAGCGCGCTTACATCGGGGCGATGGGCTTGACCCTGTTCCTGTCCTGTCTGGTGGGGTTCAAACTGCTCGCGGTGCAAACGTGGATGAGCGGCATCTCCAGCGCGGACAACCCGGTGATATTCCACAGCCATATCACGCAAAACAATATGATGGCTTACGCGGCATTTTTGGCACTGTTGAAATGCCGCGATGCGCTGACCGGCCGGTCGCGTCTGGCGTGGCTCGCGTTCGCCGCTCTCGCCATCGCCAACGTGCTGTTCATGGTGCAGGGGCGCACCGGCTATATTATTTTATCGCTGTTGTTGTGCTGGTTCGCCTGGACCAGCCTGGCGCGTTACTCTCGCCAGCGTGGAAAAATCTGGGGCTGGAAACAAGGCGCGATGGTGATGCTGGCCTCGATTTTTTTGGTGACGGGCGCGTATTTTGTTTCGCCGCGTCTGCATGAGCGGGTGAGTCTGGTGGCCGCAGAAATGCAGGCGTGGCAGCCCAATCAGGAAAACCAAAGCTCCTCGACGGGTACGCGTTTGAATTTCTACTACAACGCCATACAGATCGTCGCCAAACATCCGTTGCTGGGTGTGGGCACGGGCGGTTTTGAAGCGGCGTTCACCGGGCAGATCCAGGGCACGAATCTTTCGACCACACCCAATCCGCATAACGAATTCCTGCTGATTTCCGCCCAGACAGGTTTGATCGGTTTGGCGTTGATGGTTTATTTGTTTGCCACGCTGTGGCGCACCGCGCCGCGCCTGGACACCGCCTACGGGCAAGACGCAGCGCGTGGGTTGGTTCTGGCTTACGTGGTGAATTGTGCGTTGAATTCGGCCTTGCACGACCATGCCGACGGCCTGTTCTTTGCGTGGATGGTCGCGCTGCTGTTCAGCACTCTGCGTATCAGAAGACATGGATAAACTATCGGTCATCATCATCACCAGGAATGAGGCGGCGAATATGCGCGATTGCCTGGCCTCGGTCGCGTTTGCCGATGAGATCATCGTGGTGGATTCGGGCAGCAGCGATGGCACGGTGGAGATTTGCCGCGAGCTGGGGGCGAAGGTTGTTGCGCATGCCGATTGGCCGGGTTTCGGCCCGCAAAAAAATCGCGCGCTGAGTTACGCGAGCCATGAGTGGGTGTTCGCGATAGACGCGGACGAGCGCGTGACCCCCGAGCTGGAAGCCCAGCTCAAGTCCGCGATGCGTGGCGAGTACGACGGTTATTTCGTCCCTCGCCTATCGCAATTCTGCGGCAGATTTATTCGCCATTCCGGTTGGTATCCAGACTATGTGTTGCGGCTTTTCAGGCGATCGCACGCGCGATTCTCCGATGATGCGGTGCATGAGCAGGTGATCCTGTCGGGGCGTAGCGCGAAGTTGCGCAGCCCTTTGTTGCACTACACGTATTTGAACCGGGCGGATGTGGAACGCAAGACCTTGCAATATGCGACGGCGGGCGCGCAACAGAGTTTTGCGCGCGGCAAACGGGCGCACGCCTGGGATGCGCCGGTGCGCGGGGCGTGGGCGTTCGTGCGAACTTATGTGTTGCGGGCCGGATTTTTGGATGGTGCGGCGGGTTTCAACATCGCGCGCATGAATGCCAGAACGACCTACCTGAAGTATCGGCAATTACACCAATTAAACGGGACGCCTCCCGGCTTGCCGTGAGTGTTGTAAAAATTGACAACACTGCTTTACGTTGTTATAATTTCCAACAATGAAAGCGCATGTATTACTGGATGAACGAGTCAAGCAAGGCGAACACAGTTTTGCCCGGTTACGCGTGTTACGTGTTCCCGGCTCGGTGCGAGGTAGTACGCACCTGTTCAAATATAGTTTGTCCTTGGTGGTGGACGGTGTCTGTGTGCTGCGCTTTGATAACGAAGCAGGCAAAGGCGATCACTATCATTTTGGCGCAAAGGAAGTGGCTTATCGCTTTAGCACACTGCCGGTATTGTTGGATGACTTCTGGAGGCTAGTCGAAAAGTGGAAAAAATGAAAAATGTCGTTGTTATCGGGGTGGCGAGTCGCGCCGAAGTGAATGCGCGGTTTTTGCGTGCCGTAGAAACAGGCAAAGCGCAAGGCGCGTATCGCAGCTTTGAAAGTACGACGGAGCTGTGGCAGACCATATCGCCCAAACGTTGGTTGGTATTGCAAGCGATGACAGGGGCCGGAGCATTGTCGCTGCGCGAACTGGCTAGACGGCTAGAGCGCGATGTAAAGGGCGTGCATACCGATGTCCACATTTTGCTTAACGCGGGGCTGTTGGACAAGACCGACGAGGGCAAGATCATCTTTCCGTTTGATGCAGTCCATGTTGACTTTATGTTGCAAGCGGCTTGAGTATGCAGTGCCGGAGAGTATTGTTGCGCGTCCTCATGCCGGAAAAGGAGTGATCGGCACTCAAGAAAAACGACGCTTTAGCTCGCTGCGGAATTTTTGCCAGCGCAGCGCACGGGTATCTTCCGGTTCATCCAAAGTAACACCCGTCGCCACTCTGCCGCGCCGCAGGTAATAGCGGTCGAACACCGATTGGCGCAATCCCCATTTGTGCAGGAACATTTTTCCGCCGTCGTTCTTCTTCACCTTGCCGGTCGATTTGCATTGGAAGTGATACACCAGCGAGTCGCCCACGCCCAGGAACACGCGGCATCCGGCCTGCCACAGCTTCATCGAAAAATCATTGTCGCTGCTCATGCCGGGCGAGAACTCGCTGCTGTAGCCGCCCACTTTGTGCCACCAGCGGCGGCTCACCAGCGTGGGCGGCCAGGTCGCGCCATCCCAATCGGCCTTGCGGTGTTGCGGCAATTCCGCGAGCAGTTTTTGCTCGTCGAAATGTTCCGCATCCGTGCCGTAATTGCGCACGATCACACAGGGGTTGCCGGTGTCGCGCGGCTCTATCATGGTGCCGGAGAGCATGAACAGGTCGGTGTCCAACCCCCGCAGTTTGTCGACCAGTGCGGTGTCCCAGCCGGGGCAGCAATACATGTCGTCGTTCAAATACAAGATGTAATCCTGCGTGGCATGCATCGCCGACTCGTTGACCGCGAGGCAGATGCCGATGTTTTCCGGCGACGCGCTGTGCGTGATGCCTTGCTCGCGCACCCATGCCAGCGAGCCGTCGCTGCCATCGTTCACATGGATGATGATCTGGTGGGGATAAGCGGAATTCTCGCGGATGCTGCGCACGCACAGCCTGAGCAGATCGAGATTGTTCCAGGTGGGGATGATGATAGAAAACATGTGGTGTCCCGTTCAGTTAAGCGGTTTGCGCGCCCGTAGCAGTATATTTTGGCCCGTGTTCGGCTGCAGGGCTTGCGCGCGATATTCCTGTGATTCCTTGCGGTAGCCCCACAACAACAGGCCGAGCTGGTCCAGCCATGACAAATTTTTGGCCCGCTGAAGGGTACGGCTCACGCGATATACCACCGCCGCACCCGCCGAATAGGTGCGCGCCTCGATGACCTCGAAGCCCGCGCGTTGCGTGAGCCGCCGCAGCGACCCGACCGAGAACAGGTGCAGATGCCGGGGCGCTTCCCAGCCGCGCCAGAACGCGCCGAATCCATTCGCGCCCAGGCTGTCCACGTTGGGTGTGGTCATCACCAGCAAGCCGCCCGGCTTCAGGATGCGCAGGCATTCGCGCAGCGTGGCGGCGGGATCGTACAGATGCTCGATGGCCTGGCTCATCGTGATCGCATCGAAACTGTTGGCGGGCAGCCCGCATCGCGCGAGGTCGCCGACGTGGGTCTTGATACCGTAGCGCGCCGTCACTTTTTGGGTCGCCTGTGCATCGAAGTCCGTCCCCTCGACCCGCCAGCCGTGTTTTTTCATGCGATTGAGCAAGCGTCCGCCGCCGCAGCCGACATCCAGCAATGTGCCGGTGGGCTCGTTTGCCAAGGTCATAAAACGCAGATAGTCCGCTTCGCGTTTCAAGCCGTTGCAGATCCACAGCGGCAGCAGACCAAGCCTGATGAGACGGTGCACCAGACTGAGTGCCGCTCGGGCGGCGCGATTGCCGGATTTGCGCGTGTGCGTGTGGTAGGTGGCATACGCTTTCCACAGCTCATCGGGCGGCGGCGCGGGGTCGAGCCAGCACACCCCGCATTCGGGATTGGCGCAGCGCTGAAATCCCCATGTGCCGTCGAGATTGCCGTCCGGGTCGGAAATTCCGGTTTGCACAACATTGCCCGCCGAGCCACACAGGGCGCATAAAGGTTGGGGGTTGCTTGTTATAATCGCCATGACAGGATGTCGGTCGTATCGTTTGATCCGCCTATTCTAAACGACCCCCTATTTATTTCAGAGGCAGGATGCAAATAATTCACATCGTGAGGCGTTACGGGCCGGTCGGGGGTATGGAGCGTTACGTCTGGGAGTTGACCTTACAGTTGCGCGACATGGGTCATCTCGTGACGGTGCTCTGCCAGCGTTGCCATGTCGAAAAGCCTGCCGGGATCCACGTCGTGGAGTTGGGCGAAATAGCGATACGGCCGCGCTGGATCGGCTCGCTGCGCTTTAGTCGCAGGGTCTCCGCCTGGTTCAAGCGCCACCCGCAGCCGGGCGCGCTGGTACACAGCAATGAGCGCGTGAATGTGCAACACGTGACGACCATACACGGTCCGCCGTTCGCCACGGTGTTTGAAAAACCCTGGTGGAGATGGATGTCCATACGCGTGCTGATGCAACTCTTGCTGGAGCGGCGCGAACTGCGCAATGCGCGCTTCATCATTCCGAATTCGCAAATCATCAAACAACAGTTGGCGTATTACTACCCGGGGTTCGCGCACAAGCTGGTCGAGCCGATACTGCCGGGTGTCGCAGCCGGAGCGGTGCGCGAGCCGCGCAGCGTGCCGCATGATGGCGGCGTGATCGGTTTTGTCGGGCATGAGTGGAAGCGTAAGGGACTGCCCTTCGCGGCGGAGATCGCCGGACAACTGCGCCGCACGCGGCCCCGTCTGAGATTCATCGTGATCGGCCCCGAAGCCGCCAAAATACAACATCTGTTTGCCGGTTGGAAAGACGGTTACGAGTTGTTGGGATGGAGCAAGCAAGCGCATTACGCGCAGTTCGATGTGTTGCTGCATCCCGCGCTGGCCGAGCCATACGGCATGGTCATTTCGGAGGCGATGGCGGCGCGCGTGCCGGTGGTGATCTCCGAGGTGTGCGGTGCCGCGCCGCAAGTGACGAGCGATGCGGGAGCGGTATTGTCGCTGGATGCGCCGGTGCGGCAGTGGGTTGCGGCGGTCGAGGCGCAATTGGGCCGCACGGAGCCTCCCCCCGCTTTCGTGCGCGGCTGGGATCTCGTGGCGCGGGAATCTGTGGCTGTTTATAACAACGTCAATCTGGGAACGGCAAAATGAGCAGGGTGCATACGCGTTATTTTTTATCGGTCGAGAAGCTCGCCATGTTGCTGCTGCTGGCTTATCCGACATTGATGCTGGCCGTCAAAGGCGGCATGAACGGGGTATTCCTGTTGATGTTGCTGCTCGCCCTGGCGGTGTCGCTAGCGCGGCCGACGGGCCTGCATGCCGTGGCGTGGCGGCGCGAATGGACGATCTACGCGGCCGCTATGTTTGGGCTGACGGCGGCGATTTTCATCAGCCAAAGCTTTAATCATGATCTGAGCGCGCACCCTCACGATGCCGCATCGCGCTACTGGCTGGCAGTCCCGGTGTTTTTGTTATTGCAGCGTCTGGAATTGAAGGTCTTTACGGTGTTGCAATTCGCTTTTCCGGTGGCGGCCATCACCGGTTTTCTGATGGCGAAGAATCTGGGAGCGTGGGCGGAAAACAGATCGGGGATAGGGACGCTGGATCTGATCCACTTTGGCGACTTTGAATTGATCCTGGGCGTGCTGTCATTGTTAAGTATGGATTGGTTCGGGCGCGATAGTTTGCCGTTGCGCATCTTGAAAATAGCGGGCCTGCTCGCAGGGCTGGCCGCCTCGGTCGCCTCCGGTTCGCGCGGCGGCTGGCTGGCGATCCCGGTGTTCATTGCCATCTTCGTGTATTTCAAGGCGTCCGGCATTTCCTTGAAAATGGTGGTGGCAAGCTTATTGGCGGCATTGCTTGCCATCACGATCACCTATTTCGGGAGCAGCACATTGCAGCAGCGCGCGCACGACTTTGCAAACGATGTCACTGTATTCGGTAATGGCAATGGCAACCGCGACACCTCCACCGGCATACGCTGGCAGTTATACAAGGCGGCAGTGGAGATATTTTCACACCATCCGCTCTTCGGCGTGGGGCCGGAAGGGTTTGCGCGGGAGATGAAACCCATGATGGAGGCGGGCAAGCTCACGCCGCTGGCCGCCGATCTGGGGCGAGGCGAAGTGCACAACGACATTTTGTCCAAAACTGCGGGCATGGGGGTGTTCGGATTGATCGCGATACTCGCCATCTACTTCGTGCCGTTTGGCTTGTTCTGGCGGGCGACGAAATCGGCATCGGCCCAAAGCAGACAGGCGGGCATACTGGGTATTGCCTTCGTGAGCGGATTTATCGTGTTCGGGCTGACGGCGGAGATATTGAGCCTGACCATGGCGAGTGCGTTCTACAGCTTTACCGTTGCCGTGCTGTTGGCGGCCAGTTACAACATCCATCACGGCGGGCAATTTGCCGGAAAGAACAAGGAGCATCATGTTTAGTATCGTCATCCCGAGCTGGAACAATCTTCCCTATCTCAAGCTCTGCGTGGAAAGTGTGCGCAAACACTCCAGGTTCGAGCACGAGATTCTGGTGCATCTGAACGACGGTTCGGATGGCTCGCTGGAATGGGTAAAAGCGCAGGGCATCAAATACACGCAGTCGGCGAAAAACGTCGGGGTGTGCCTGGCGCTCAATCATGTCGTGGTGCAGGCCGCGCACGATTGGGTGCTGTTCATGAACGACGATATGGTGGCCGCGCCCGGTTGGGACACGGCTTTTGCGGATGCGCTCAAGACCGTGGACACCGACCTCGCGTTGTTTTTCGGCACGCTGATCCAGCCGGAGAACGGTGGTAACGACATCATCATCAAACAGGATTTCGGCACGTCGCCCGAGACTTTCGATGAGGCGGGATTCTTGCAAAATTTTTCACGGGATGGCCGCGGCGACAAGGACGGCGCGGGGGGGCAGCCGACTTTGTTCCATAAGAAATGGTGGAACATGGTGGGCGGCTACAGTCTGGAGTTTTCGCCGGGCATGAGCAGCGACGACGATTTGCTGATGAAGTTTTGCGTGGCGGGTTGCCGTACTTTTCGCATCGTGGGAGCGAGCCGCTTTTATCACTTCGGTTGCAAGAGTACCGGACGCATCAAACACAATCTGGGCGGGCGCATTTTTGTGATGAAGTGGGGCATCACGCAGATCGAATTTCATCGCCGGTACTTGCCTTCTTTGCGCAAGCCAGATGGCGGCAAGACAGCAAGCAACCCGCACAATTGCGTGCGCGGCACATGGCTGGGAAAATTGCGCCGTGTCGGATACGCCTTGCGCTACAACTATCCGCTGGAAGGCATCGAGGCATGGGATGCGCTGCCGGGAAGCGGGGAGTGGACGCAAGGGAATTAGCGCATCTATTGCGGCCCGGTTTGCTGCATGGTTTGGTAGATCGTCTCGCCCATCAATAAATATCCCGTGGTTGAGAAATGCGTATTGTTCGCGGGATAAAGATCGACAGTCTTCTCTTGAATGGCGTGCCGTGTCATGCGCAGCAGATCGGGCGCGTGGAAACGTCGCCCGGCTTCGTTCCAGAATTGCTTGTCCGGGTATAGATAGGCCGTGGACTTGTTCGGCACGAACACCCAGGTCGGCGTGATGCCGTGCAGGCGAGCATTCAGTGTCTCGATGTCCTGCAAGGCAATGGCATCGATTTCTTCAGCCCGGTCTTTAGCCAAGAACAGCGCATCGTTGCAGCGGGCATGGCTGAACAATTCGCAACCGTTCGTCACGCGCGCCATCTTCACATCGTTGGACATCAGCCAGCTCTTGAAGTCGGGGGAGCGGCTCAACCGTTCATATTGCAAAACGTTCAGTCGCGTTTTGATGCCGGTCGACAGTTTGCCGTCATAGTTGCCCCGGTGCACATCGAACGACACGGCGGGCGGGTAGCGCGGTGCATCGGTTTTCGGGTTCGGATGGTATTGCATGTGCTGGCAGGCGACCGACTTGTTCAAGTCATCCACCAGATTGCGTTCGATGGATTCCAGCACCAGGTATTTCCCAACGAAGCCTTGCGCGCGCAACCAGGGCGCAAAGTCGCCGCATATGCCGCGCATGCTGTCCCATGACTCGGTGCGCACCTTCAGTCCTTGCCGCGTCAACACGGTTTGCCAGACACGCCCATCGGAAAAACTATCGCCGATGACCAGCACATCGGCCTCTTGCAGGGTGGCCTGCCGCATCCATTTTGCCTCGATGGCGGGCTGCGGTTTGGTCCAGCCGAACAAGGATTCCGGCAGCAGGGCCATGCGTGTCAGTTCGCCTTGGAAGGTCGCCAGCGGCAGAAAATAAAAGCCTAGCGCGCCATAGCCGAGCAGTGCGACGAATATAAAAACAGAAAAAATCTTCGCGTGTTTCATATCAGAACTGGAAGTAGAGGAAAGGGCTGTAGCTGCCGAACTGGTCGATGGCCAGATACAACATGGCCAGCACGATAGCCGCTTGCAGCACGACTAGCGCGCTATTGCCGCCGATGAAGCGCAGGCGCGTCGAGTTCGGCAGTAACCATACCCACAGCAATCCGGGAACCAGCAGGCGCAACAGATCGCGCCCGGACATGTCGGTGACCAGCAGCAGATTGCCATGCTGCACGGCATCAAACGGGATCGGGCGCGCGGCGATACCGAACATCGCCTTGAGCAGCGTGACCGCCAGCCCCATGTCGCTGGCGCGGAACACCACCCAGGCCGCGACCACGGCGATAAAGGTGAGTGTGCCGCCTGCCAATGCACCCAGCCACACCGGTATCCAGCGCAGATATTTTTCGGCGATCAGCTCGCGCCACAGATGGTTGACGGTGAGATACACGCCGTGCAGCGCGCCCCAGATCACGAACGTCCATCCCGCGCCATGCCACAGTCCGCCCAGCAGCATGGTCGCGAGCAGGTTGAGGTAGCGGCGCGGTTTGCCGTGGCGGTTGCCGCCCAGCGGGATATACAAATAGTCGCGCAGAAAAACGGACAGCGTGATGTGCCAGCGCCGCCAGAACTCGATGATGCTGGTGGATCGGTACGGCGAATTGAAATTGACCGGCAGGCGGATGTTGAACATCAGCGCGATGCCCAGCGCCATGTCGGTGTAGCCGGAGAAATCGAAATAGATCTGCAAGGTGTAGGCCAGCGCGCCCGACCATGCCTCGTAGATCGTGGGTAATGTGCCCATCGCCATGCCGTGCTGGGTGCCGTCGAAGATGGCGGTGGCGAACGGCGCCAGCGTATCCGCCCAGAGCACTTTCTTGCACAGCCCCAGCGTGAACAGCAGCAGGCCGGTGGCGACGTTATCCCAGTCGATGCGGTAGGTCGGGGCATGGGCGAACTGCGGCATCATGTCTTTGTGATGCAACACCGGCCCGGCGATCAGGTGCGGGAAGTAGGTCACGAACAGCAGGTAATGGATGAAATTGTATTCCTTCACCTTGCCCTGGTAGGTGTCCACCAGAAACGCGATCTGGGTGAAGGTGAAGAACGAGATGCCCAGCGGCAGAATGATGTTCGCCATCTGCCAGTTCGCACCCGTTACCGTATCGATCGCGCTCAAGAAAAAATTCGCGTATTTGTAATAGCCCAGCAACAGCAGGTTGGCGGTGACCGCCAAGATCAACATCTGTTTTTTACTAATCCTGCGACACCCGCTTTTCAATTCTGAATCCTGGATTCTGAATCCTGCCTTTCCTATCCACATCCCGAATGCGTAATTGCAAACGATGGAGCCGAGCAACAGGCCGACATACGCCGGATTCCAATAGCCGTAAAAGAACAATGACGAGGCCGCCAGCCAGGCGGCGGCATAAGCGCGGTGGATGCGCGCCAGCTGGAAGAACCCCAGCAGCACGACAGGCAAGAACAAAAATATGAAACCGTAGGAATTGAATAGCATCGATTATCTTTGTGTCGATGGTCCGGGGCGGCACATGCTGGATGGAATAGGTTTCATCTGAATCGCATAAAAATCTGATACGCTATTTTACAGATAAACACTTGGGAACCGTGATGGCTATCTACGCGATAGGCGATGTGCAGGGCTGCTATACCGAACTGGTGCACCTGTTGGAAAAAATCTCTTTCGATCCGGCGCGGGATCAGCTGTGGCTGGTTGGCGATCTGGTGAATCGCGGCGCGGAATCTTTGGCGGTGTTGCGCCTGGTGAAGTCGCTGGGGGATAGAGCCATCACCGTGCTTGGCAACCACGATCTGCATCTGCTTGCCGTCGCGGAGGGCGCCACCGAGAGGCATCCGGGCGACACGCTGGATGAGATTCTGGGTGCGCCGGATTGCGGAGAGTTGCTTGCCTGGTTGCGCAATCAGCGCATGCTGCATGTCGCCGATCATTACGTGCTGGTGCATGCCGGACTGTTGCCCGGCTGGACGGTGGCGCGGGCGATGCAGCTGGCCGGCGAGGTGGAACGCGAATTGCGCGGCAACGACTATGTGAAATTCCTGGCCCATATGTACGGCAATCAACCGAATGCCTGGCATGACGACTTGACGGGTTATAAACGCATGCGGGTAATCACCAATGCGTTGACCCGCATGCGCACCTGCACCCCGCACGGCGAGATGGAATTCAAGTTCAAAGGCGAGCAGCACAGGATTCCGTCGGGCTATATGGCCTGGTTCGATGTGCCGCAGCGCGCCAGCAAATCGGCTACGGTGATATTCGGGCATTGGTCGGCATTGGGTTTGGTGGTGCAGGATAATCTCATCTCTTTGGATACCGGATGCCTGTGGGGCGGGCCGTTGACGGCGATACGCCTGGAGGACAGGCGGGTGTTCCAGGTGCCGAGTGTCAATCCCGTCGCGGCCGATCATCATTGATCCTGATGCACATGAGACCAAGTGTTGCGTCATTCCCGCGAAGGCGGGAATGACGTGCTTATGAATTTTTGGGTTAAACCCAGATAATCCATTGGCCTGTGGGAGCCCGAATTTAGCAGCGACCAGCGATTTGTCGCTTCGTCGATTGCTTATGCAAAGCTATCGGGCGATTCGTTGATAACAATCGCGCAATGAATTGCGCTCCCATCAGGGGTTCGTGTCCTAACGGATTATTTGGGTTAAAACTGAGTTGCAAAATTAAGAAGGTAAACCAACATATGACGTGTGCAAAAATGCTGGCAGCGAGATTTCTTTACACGCTGATGTTGGTTCTGCTCATGCCGTATATTTTCCTGCGGCTGTTGTGGCGCGCGCGCTTGCAGCCGGAATATCTGCAGCATGTCGCCGAGCGTTTCGGAATCTATGCGCACCGCAGCGATAGCCCCGTCATCTGGCTGCACGCGGTATCGGTGGGGGAGACGCGCGCGACGGTGAGCCTGGTCGAGAAGTTGTGCGGCCGATACCCGCATCATCGGATCGTGCTGACCCACACCACGCCGACCGGGCGGGCTACCAGCGAACAGTTGTATGGCGACCGGGTCACGCGCGTTTATCTGCCATACGATTATCCGTTCGCGGTGCGGCGGTTCCTGCGCCACTTCCGGCCGCAACTGGGCATGCTGATGGAGACCGAGATCTGGTTCAATCTGATACGCGGCTGCCGAAAGGATAATATCCCACTGTTGCTGCTCAATGCGCGCATGTCGGAGAAGTCGGCACGCGGTTATGCGCGCTTCGGCAGTCTGACGCGCGACGCATTGCAAGCCCTGGGCGGGATCGCGGCGCAGACCGATGCCGACGCGGCACGCCTTGCGGCGTTGGGCGCGGAAAAAGTCTTGGTGATGGGCAATCTGAAATTCGACATCGCACCGCCGCTGGCGATGCTGGAGTTGGGCAAGATGTTGCGCGCGCAATTCGGTGCGACACGCAAAGTGTTGCTCGCGGCGAGCACCCGCGAGGGCGAGGAAGCCCTGCTGCTGGACGCATGGCAGGCCGTATCAGACGACACTTTGCTAGTCATCGTGCCGCGCCATCCGCAACGCTTTGGCGAGGTCGCCGAGCTCGTCGTCCGGCACGGTTGGCGCATGCAGCGCAGAAGCGTAAACCGGCCCGTCGCGGCGGAGGTGAAAGTGGTGCTGGGCGACAGCATGGGGGAGATGTTCGCTTACTATGCCGCAGCCGACGCGGCTTTTATCGGCGGCAGCCTGCTGCCGTTCGGCGGGCAAAATCTGATCGAGGCCTGCGCCGTCGGCACGCCGGTGCTGACCGGTCCGCACACCCGCAACTTCGCGGATGCCACGCGCCTGGCCGTCGCGGCGGGCGCGGCAAAACGCGTGAGCGATGCGGGCGAATTAGTGGCCGTACAGCAGAGCCTGCTCGGCGATCAGGACGCGCTGGACGAGATGCGCAAAGCGGGCTTGGGCTTCGTCGCCGCCCATCGCGGCGCGACGGACCAGGCGATGCAGCTCGTCAGTCAGCATTTTGGTGATGAAGGTTCACGGCTAAAGACTGCTGGTTCGGCGAGTGATTAACTGGAAATTGACTGGTTGCACCATAATGTTTAGACTGCGTCTATACTTTTTCTCAAGGAGGCTATCATGGCTGAAGCCGTTTTGGATATTAAACAGTGGGGCAACAATCTGGGTGTTCGTCTGCCCGTGGCGGTGGCGCGGGCGGCGCACCTGTACGCGGATCAGCGCGTGCGAGTAACGGTTCAAGGCGATCAAGTCATCATCACGCCCGTCGTGGATGCGCCGCTGACCTTGGAGCAACGCTTGGCACAATATGATCCCGAGCGTCACGGCGGCGAGCAGATGGTCACGACGCAAACCCTGGGAGCGGAGCGTTGGTAGCGGCCAAACCGGCGGTGCGCGGCAAACGCTGGGTGCCGGATCGACAAGACATCATCTGGATAGATTGCAACCCGCAGGTGGGGCGCGAGATGCGCGATGTCCATCCTTTTCTGGTGCTTTCACCGCACAGCTTCAACGACAAGACTTCGCTGGTCATCGGCTTACCCATGAGTACGGCCGAATACAACGCCGACAATCCGTTTGCCATCGGGGTGGGTAAGGCAACAGGGCGTAAAGCGGGGCTAGTCAGCTATGTCCTGTGTCACCAACCCAAGTCGTTTGATTGGCGGTTGCGCAAGGCCAAAGCCCATCCCTTGGGCGGATTGCCGAGCGGGTTGTTTGCCCAAGTGTGCGAACGCTTGAATCAGATTATCCAGCTTGCTTGAGCCTATCCCAGTCGCTTACAGCGGAACCGCGTAGCCGAAGTGTTGCTGGAATTGCGCCTTGATCTCGTCGCGTGTTGGCACGTGATTCTGGCCGCCGCGACTGGCGATCTTGATCGTGCCGAGCAGCGAGGCCACGCGTCCGGTGGTCTCCCAATCCCAGCCTTGCTGGATGCCGTGCAACAGCCCGGCGCGATACGCATCGCCGCATCCGGTCGGATCGAGTAACGCGGTCGCCTTGGCGCACGGGATGGCGATCTCTTTGCCATCGGCATAGATGGTCGAACCCTCGCCGCCGCGCGTGATGATGAGGGCGCGTTTTCCCTGGGCCAATTCTTCGATTTTCTTGCCGGTCTTGTCTTGCAGCAGTTGCGCCTCGTAATCGTTCACCGTCACGTAGTCGGCGAGCCGCACAAAATTCAATAATTCTTCGCCGCCGAACATCGGCATACCCTGGCCCGGATCGAATACCCAGGGGATGCCCGCATCGACGAATTGTTGCGCGTGTTCCAGCATGCCGGTGCGGCCATCGGGCGACACGATGCCCAGGCTGACCCTGCTGGCATCGGCCACTTTGTTCTGCTCGGAAAAACTCATCGCGCCGGGATGGAAGGCGGTGATCTGGTTGTCGTCGAGATCGGTGGTGATGAAGGCCTGACCGGTGTAGCTGCCCGACACGTGGCGGATGTGCGCCTGCGATATTTCGAGCTTTTGCAGGTGCAGCGCATAGGTGGAAAAATCATCGCCCACGGTCGCCATGATCAGCGGATCGCCGCCCAGCAGCTTCATGTTGTAAGCGATGTTGCCCGCACAACCGCCGAACTCGCGGCGCATCTCCGGCACCAGAAACGCGACGTTCAACATGTGGATCTTTTCCGGCAGGATGTGTTTTTTGAATTGATCCTGGAACACCATGATGGTGTCGTAAGCCATCGAACCGCAAATCAGTGTGTGCATCGCCAAGCCTTTGCCAAATTGAAAGGCGCGGATTGTATCACTCGGGCACGGGCTGTCCGGGTGGTCGCGAGACGGCGCACTGGCATGGTGCGCGCGCATCCATAGCGTGCGCCGGGTCCGAGGGAGTGCGCTCCCGTCCAACCCTAGCGGAGTTAGGGTTGGACGTGGATCAGGTGTGTGGCATGAAGCTTGCTGATATCAAGCTGTGAACTGTGCAGGCGGCATGGATTGAGAAGGATGAAGCGATGAACAGCAATGAACAGGTATTGACGACCATAGCACACAGCAAGCTGGCGGAGGGTTTACGCGATTACGAGATCGCGGTGCTGGCAAACCTGATGACCCTGCAACACTACGAGGTCAAAGGCGCCGCGCTGGAGCTGGACGGTGTGGTGTTGCAAGACGCGCTGATGATTTTGGTCGGCGGGGAGATCGAGATCACCGCGAAGGTCAACCATGAGCACGTCGCCCTGCATCTTGACGCTCCCGGCGACTTGGCGCGCATCATCAGCTTCGTCGGCGGCAACGTCAGCATACAAGCCCGCATCAGCGTCAAACGCGATACCGCCGTGTTGCTGCTCAAGCGTGCGGCTTTGGAGACGTTGCTGATCTCCCATCCGGCCATCGCCTATTACGTGATGCGCAATCTGGTGCGCCACATGCACGGCGTGGTCAGACGCAGCAACACCGAAAAAGAAGAGATGAGTAATTATCTTTACTGCATCCACGGCAGATATTAGGCCGGCTGCCCACGCTCGACGAACTGAAAAAGTCGTTGCCGCATCAGACCTTCACGGGTGAGTTGTAGCCTGCCACAATGTGTTTAAAAATGAGTCTTTTTTGAACGCATATTTTGCGACGTGATAAGAATATCCAGTTATTGATACATATTCGGGTGACGTGTTAAGATATTTGCATTTTCTTATCACGTTTTTGCAGAGGATGGTATGACAGAACTGGATATTCCCAGCCCCGCCAGTTTGGAAGTTAAAGCCGTATGGCAAAGCCTGGCCGAGGCGCACCGTTATTTGGCAGAGCTTAAGGGTTTGTGCGAATCGCTGCCCAACCGCGCCATCTTGTTGGACACGCTCGCCATCCAGGAGGCGAAAGACAGCTCCGAAATAGAAAACATCATCACCACGCATGATGAGCTGTATGCGTACGACCAAAGCAGCTCGGCCTCGCCTGCGGCAAAGGAAGTGCAGAACTATATTGCTGCCTTGAAGGTGGGATTTACTGACGTGGTGAATTCCGGCTTGATCCGCATGAGTACCATCTTGAGCGTGCAGGAGGAGGTCGAGCAGAACAACGCCGGATTCAGGAAGGTGCCAGGCACGGTGCTGAAAAACCAGACAACGGGTGCGACGGTGTATGAGCCCCCACAAGATGCGGTGCTGATAGCCAAGCTGATGATGCAACTGGTGGATTTCATCCATGCGGATGACGAGCTTGATCCCTTGTTGCGCATGGCGATTGCGCATCATCAGTTCGAGAGTATTCATCCGTTTTACGATGGCAATGGTCGCGCCGGGCGCATATTGAATCTGCTGATGTTGCAGCGCGATGGCTTGCTGGATTTGCCCGTGCTGTATCTGAGCCGGTATATCACCTCGACCAAGAGCCAGTATTATCAGCTGCTGCAGTCAACGCGGGAAACCCGGGATTGGGCGGGCTGGTGCGTTTACATCGTGAAGGGTGTGGCGATCACCGCCAGGAGCGAGATCAGGCTGATCAAGAATTTGCGCGAGTTGATGCAGGATACAAAACACCGGCTGCGCAAAGAGTTGCCCAAAATTTATAGTCAGGAATTGCTGAATAATTTGTTCCGCTATCCCTATACAAAAATCGAGTTCGTCGAGAAGGATTTGGGTGTTTCGCGGATTACGGCTGCCAGGCACCTGGATACGCTGGTAGCAAATGGCTTTGTAGAAAAAAAGAAAATCGGGCGTACGAATTTCTATATCAACCGACCGCTGTTTAACCTTTTGACGCAAATCAGCCTGAACGATGAATGAAGCCGAAATCCGTGCCGAACACATCGCCCCCCGCGCTGCGTGCTACGGGTTGGAGTATTGCAAGACAGCCGGGTGATGCGCGAATACACACCACTTTGGTGACAAGCAACAAGTCCTTCTCGACTTTCGTGCCGGCACAAAGGAAGGTGTGGAAGAGCTGGAGCAGGAGAAGCTGACCAAGCTGCTACGCCTGAAATATCACGACTCCGTACCAGATGCGGCCAGCGATTTAGGCGGCGACATCGCGCAGATCCGCGATTTATTTTCCGGCTTCCAACGCTATTTGTATCAGGGCGATTTCACGCAGCGTTAGTTGCAAGCCTGGCTGTGGGATAATTCGCCCATGAATTCTTCCCTGCTTTCCGGCCTCAATCCCGAGCAACGTGCCGCCGTCGTACTGCCCGCCCAATCCGCGCTGATTCTGGCCGGGGCGGGCAGCGGCAAGACGCGCGTGCTGACCACGCGCATCGCTTATCTCATCAGCACCGGACAGGTTTCGCCGCATGGTCTGCTGGCGGTGACGTTCACCAACAAGGCGGCCAAGGAGATGGTGACACGCTTGTCGGCGATGCTGCCCATCAACACGCGCGGCATGTGGATAGGCACGTTCCACGGCCTGTGTAACCGCTTGCTGCGCGCGCATCACCGCGAGGCCAACCTGCCGCAGACGTTCCAGATCCTGGACAGCGGCGACCAGCTCTCGGCGATCAAGCGGGTGATGAAAGCGCAGAATGTGGACCCCGAGAAATTTATCCCGCGCGATGTGCAGAATTTCATCAGCGGCAGCAAAGAGCTGGGGCTGCGCGCGCAGGAGGTGGAAGCCTACGACCCGTACACGAAACGCAAGGTGGAGATATTTGCCGAATACGACGCGCAGTGCCAGCGCGAAGGCGTGGTGGATTTTTCGGAATTATTGCTGCGCTGCTATGACTTGTTGTCGCGCAACCAGTCATTGCGCGAGCATTACCAGGAGCGTTTCAAGCACATCCTGGTGGATGAATTCCAGGACACCAATCCCTTGCAGTATCGCTGGCTGAAATTGCTGGCGGGAAAAAATAATGCGCTGTTTGCGGTGGGCGACGACGACCAGTCCATCTATGCCTTCCGGGGCGCAAACGTCGGCAACATGCAGGAGTTGCTGCGCGATTTCCACGTCGAGAGCGTCATCAAACTGGAGCAGAACTACCGCTCGCACGGCAACATCCTGGAGGCGGCCAACGCGCTGATCAGCAACAACCGCAATCGTCTGGGCAAGAACCTGTGGACCTCGGAAAACGGCGGCGAGCAGTTGCGCGTGTACGAGGCCCCGACTGATGTGGACGAGGCCAAATTCATTGTCGAGGAGATCCAGCAGCTCAAACGCGAGGGCGTGAACCTCACCGAGATAGCGCTGCTGTATCGCTCTAACGCGCAATCGCGCGTGCTGGAACATGCGCTGGTCTCCGCCGGACTTTCGTACCGCGTGTACGGCGGGCTGCGCTTCTTCGAGCGGCAGGAAATCAAACACGCGCTGGCCTATCTGCGTCTGATGGAAAATACCGACGATGACAACGCGCTGCTGCGCATTATCAATTTTCCGACGCGTGGCATCGGTGCGCGCGGCATCGAACAGTTGCAGGAGTCGGCAAAAATTAACAACACGACTTTGTGGGATGCGGCAGCGCGCGCGGGCGGCAAAGTTTCGGTCTTCGTCGGGCTCATGGAGGCGTTGCGCGGTGCGACACGCACCCTTCCGCTCCCCGAGATCATCGACCACATGCTGCAACACAGCGGGCTGATCGCGCATTACGAAAGCGAAAAACTCTCTCCCGCGAAAAGACGCGAGGCGGAAGAGCGGCTGGAAAATTTGAACGAACTCATCAACGCCGCGACGCTGTTCGTGCATGAGAATGAAGACGACAGCCTCACCGCATTTTTGACCCACGCCACGCTGGAATCGGGCGAGCATCAGGCGGGCGATTCGGATGACGCGCTGCATCTGATGACGGTGCATGCGGCCAAGGGTCTGGAGTTTCACACCGTGTTCATCACCGGGCTGGAAGAGGGATTGTTCCCGCACCAGAACAGCGACAACGTGGACGGCGGGCTGGATGAGGAGCGCCGCCTGATGTATGTGGCGATCACCCGTGCCAGACGCCGCCTGTACATGACGTTCGCGCAGAGCCGCATGTTGCACGGCAAGACCAGCTACGGCATGGTGTCCAGTTTCTTGCGCGAGTTGCCGGAGAATCTGTTGCAGTGGCTGTCGCCGAGGTTCGTGCAGCGCAATTCGTACGCTTACCCCGCCCCTGCCGCCCAAATCTATGCGGCGGCTCCCCGGCCCGCAGAGGCTGGCGCGCTATGGCGTATCGGCCAGCGCGTGTTCCATCAGAAGTTCGGCGAGGGTGTGGTGACGGATACCGAGGGCAGCGGCAACGAGGGCCGTGTGCAGATCAACTTCAAACGCGCCGGCAGCAAGTGGTTGTCGTTGGAATACGCCAAGTTGGAGGCGTTGTAGGGCTGCCTAGAACTGCGACTGATCGTCGGGCGAGAAATCGTTGGTGACGGTCTGCGGGGGCGCAGTGACCACCGGAAAGATGTCGCAATAGCTGGCGTACAAAGACGTGAATACGATGGGCATGAGCACCAGCCAACCCAGCATCATCGGCAGACTCGCGAATATCGCGAGCGCGATGACGGTCACGCTATACACCAGCATCGCGCTCATGTTGTTGAGGAATGCGCGCAGGCTGAGTTTCATCGCTTCCAGCGGCGCGATGCCGTTGAAATACACCAGCACGGGGGCGAATTGCATCGCCATCATCAGCACGCTGAACAGCAGCGCGCCCAGTATCGCGGCGAAGCCCGCGCCGGCCAGGGCTGCCGTCATGGCGTCAGGGTCGGTGATGGGCTCCGAGCTCATCAGGAGGGTCACCAGCGTGCCGCCGCCCACCATCAGCATCACGCCGAAGATGATGAATTGTCCGACCAGCGCCATGCCGCCCAGTGTCACCAATTGGGTGGTGTGTCGCTGGAAGCCTTTGAACAGATGCGCCAGCTCGAGCTCTTCGCCCTGCTGCAAGTCGCGCGCGCCCGCCATCAGCCCCGCCAACACCACGGGTATCAGCAAGCTCACCAGCGGTTCGCCCACCAGCGGCACATTGGAAAGGACGATGGCGGCGAAAAAGATGATGACGAGCAGCACAATCCACAGCAGCGGGGCTTTCATGAACAACGCGTAGCCCTGTTTGATCCATGCCCAACCGTTTGCTGCGGGTAACTGTTTTGGCTGCATGATTTTCATAGCTCCATGTGGTGAGGCGTTGCGATGTGATGCCCGAGTATGCGTTCAAAGTGGCGCGGGTCGTGGGCGTGCACCATCTCGCCGTCGCGCGGCAGATGCATGTCGAACAGGCGCGACAGCCAGAAACGCAGTGCGGCGAGACGCAGCATCAGCGGCCAGGCCGCGATTTCATCGGTGTGCAGCGGACGCACCGCGTGATAGGCGCGCAGAAAGATTTGCGCGTGTGCGGTGCCCAGCGTGCCGCCGGGATGCATGCACCAGTCGTTGACCGTGATGGCCACATCGAGCAGCAGGGCATCGGTGCAGGCGAAATAAAAATCGATCAGGCCTCCGACGCGTTCGTTTTCGAGCAGCACGTTGTCGCGGAACAGATCGGCGTGGATCACCCCTTGGGGCAGCGCGGCAAAGCCCTGTCGCGCATGCAGTTCGATCTCGCTGTCCAGCAGCGCGGCTTGTTCCTTGCCCAGGAACGGGCGTACTTGGGGCGCGGTCACCGCGCGCCATGCTGCGCCGCGCGGGTTGGGCATGTTGTGCGCGAAGCTCAAGCCCGCTAGGTGCATCTGCCCCAGCATCGCCCCCACCGCCGCGCACTGCGCGGCGGTGGGGGCGGCGGTCGATGCGCCGCTGAGACGGCTGACGATGCAGGCTGGCTTGCCCTTGAGCTCGCCCAAAAATTGGTTGTGCCGGTTCGCCACAGGCGCGGGGCAGGGTATGCCGTGCCGCGCCAGATGCGCCATCAGATTGAGATAGAACGGCAGTTCAGTCGCGGTGAGTTTTTCGAACAGCGTCAGCACGAAGCGACCATTGCCGGTGGTGACGAAATAATTGGTGTTTTCGATGCCGGAGGCGATGCCCTGCAACTGCTGCAGCTGGCCCAAAGAATAGTCAGCCAGCCACGCGGACAGCTCCGCCTCGGATACGTTGGTAAAAACGGCCATAGTCTAGAAGCGGAACAGGACCCAGCGGGGCGGGCGAAACCCCGAATCGAGAGACTCCTGGCGGGCGAATTTGCCGTCGCCCTGGTCGTCCACCAGATAATACGGGGGGGCATTCTTGGGCGTGACTTTGATCATATACAGTCTGCCGCCGACGCGATATTCCTCTACCGTTTGTTCGGTTTTTTTGGTGATGTTGACTTCCGGTTCATCCAATTCCCCCGATGTGTCCAGGGGCGGCGGCGAGGGCAGCGGTTGCAGGTTGGGCGGCAGCGGTTTGTCCGCCCACGCGCTCAGAGAAAAGGCACTCAGTAACAAGAATGTGATTAGGCGCATGGTTTTCTCTAGTGGATCGTAAGTGGGGATGCGGAAAGTTAGGAACGCGCGCATTTTAACTTAAATATGTGTGGAACTCGCAAAACCGTAGCGAGCGGCTTGAGTGCAAGGAGCACGGAACGGAGCGACTGAGACATACCAAATAGGTAGGCGATGAAGCGAGTACCGCGCGACACCGCAATCAAGTCGCGCAGTAGGTTTTTTACAAATAGAGCTGACGTTCGCGTTCGGCTTCGGACGGCTCGAAGCCGCGTGTCTCGTAATGCTTGAATATCGCGCTTACCACCGCCGCCGGTTCGTCTATCAATTGGATCAGATCCATGTCCTCCGGGCTGATGACTTTTTCGGCTATCAGGGTGGTGCGGAACCAGTCCAGCATGCCCGCCCAGAATTCTTTGCCGACCAGAATGATCGGGATGCGGCGGGTCTTGCCGGTCTGCACCAGCGTCAGCGCTTCCATCAGTTCGTCCAGTGTGCCGAAGCCGCCGGGCATCACCACATACGCGCTGGCGAATTTCACGAACATCACTTTGCGCGAAAAAAAGTGTTGGAAAGTCTGGCTGATGTTCTGGTAGGAGTTGCCGGATTGTTCGTGGGGTAACTGGATGTTCAGCCCCACGCTGGGCGATTTGCCGTAGAACGCGCCCTTGTTGGCGGCTTCCATGATGCCGGGGCCGCCGCCGGAGATGACCGAGAATCCCGCGTCGGAGAGCAGGCGCGCGATCTCCTCGGAGAGTTTGTAATAGGGGTTGTCGGGTTTGGTGCGCGCGCTGCCGAATATGCTCACGGCGGGATGGATGCGGTTGAGGCGTTCGGTGGCGGAAACAAACTCTGACATAATGCCGAACACACGCCAGGCCTCCTTGGAATTCCACGCATCGGGCATTGCCGGGACGGGCAGTTTAGGCGGAGTGTTCATGTTCATACCTCTTGATTAAAAATAAAAAATGAAAACGAACCAAGCGAGTTCAGCTAAAAAACTGTTGTTGGTCGATGGCTCGTCATTCCTGTACCGGGCGTTCCACGCGATGCCGGACATGCGCAATGCCGAAGGCTTCCCGACCGGTGCGATGTACGGCGTGCTGAATATGTTGCGCAAACTGCGCGCCGATTACCCGGCGGATTATAGCCTGTGCGTATTTGACGCAAAAGGTAAAACCTTCCGCGACGATTGGTATCCGGAATACAAGGCGACGCGCGCGCGCATGCCGGACGACCTGGTTTTGCAAATCGAACCGTTGCATCAACTCATCGCGGCGAACGGTTGGAATATCGCGATGATAGACGGCGTGGAGGCCGACGACGTGATCGGCACGCTGGCGGTGCAAGCCGGGCAGGATGGCGTGCAGTGCATCATCGCGACGGGCGACAAAGACCTCGCGCAACTGGTCAACGAGCATGTCTCGCTGATCAACACGATGAGCAACGAGACGCTGGATGTCGCGGGCGTGATCGCCAAATTCGGCGTGCCGCCGGAACGCATCGTCGACCTTCTAACGCTGACCGGCGACACCGTGGACAACGTGCCGGGTGTGGCAAAGGTCGGGCCAAAAACGGCGGTGAAATGGCTGGCCCAATATGGCTCGCTGGACGAGATCATCGCGCATGCGGCGGAGGTCGGCGGCGTGGTCGGCGAGAACCTGCGCAAGGCCTTAGACTGGCTGCCGCAGGCGCGCCGCTTGATCACCGTGAAGTGCGATGTGGTGCTGGACAGGCGTTACGATCAGCTCATCGCGCAGGCAGCCGACCCCGGATGCCTGCGCGAGTTGTATCAGCGCTACGGGTTCAGAACCTGGCTGCGCGAGGTCGGCAGTGCGCCAGCCGCGCCACCGGTGCCCCAGCATGGAGACAGAATTGTCGCAGGTCCGTCCAGGGAGGGCGATGCCTCAGGGCAGTCTTCGCTGTTCCTGATTGAAAGCCAGGCGCATGCAGAGCCCCGCCCCGCTTCGCAGGCAAGGGGGGATGTGTTGCAAGACCCGTTTGGAGACTCGCCTGGCAACACATCTGGTGCGCATTACGAAGTGCTGCTCACCGAGGCACAGCTGGCCGCGTGGCTGGCAAAACTGCTCGCCGCCGACCTCGTCTGTGTGGATACCGAGACCACCGGCCTGGATGTGATGAACGCGCAGCTGGTCGGCATCTCGTTCGCCATCACCCCGCACGAGGGGGCGTATCTGCCGCTGGCGCATGTCTATCCCGGCGCACCCGACCAGCTCGGGCGCGACGCGACTTTGCAGAAACTGAAAGGCTGGTTGGAGAGCCCGCAACACAAGAAACTCGGGCAGAACCTCAAATACGACAGGCATATCTTCGCCAATCACGGCATCGCGCTTGCGGGCATTGCCGAGGACACGCTGCTGCAATCCTACGTGCTGGAATCGCACAAGCCGCACGACATGGATAGCCTCGCGTTGCGCCATCTCAATGTGCGGACCATCAGCTATGCGGAAGTGGTCGGCAAGGGTGCGAAGCAACTGTGTTTCGACCAGGTCGATCTGGACATCGCCACGCGCTACGCGGCCGAGGATGCCGACATCACGCTGCAACTGCACCGCACACTGGCCCCGCAACTCGAAGCGCAGAGCGGCCTGCGGCATATCTATCGCGACATCGAAATGCCCGGCATGCATGTGCTGTATGTGATGGAGCGCAACGGCGTACTGCTCGATAGCGCGCTGCTGCAAATTCAGAGCCGCGAGCTGGGCGAGAAACTCGTCGCGCTGGAAGCGCGGGCGCACGAGGCCGCCGGACAGCCGTTCAACCTCAACTCGCCCAAGCAGCTGCGAGAGATATTGTTCGACAAGCTGCAATTGCCGGTGCAGAAAAAAACCCCTAGCGGCGACCCGTCCACCGATGAGGAGGTGTTGCAGGAGCTCGCGCTGGATTATCCGCTGCCCAAGATATTGCTCGAATATCGCGGCATGGCGAAACTCAAGTCCACCTACACCGACAAGCTGCCGCTGTCGGTGAATCGCGCCACGGGCCGGGTGCACACCAGTTATTCGCAAGCCGTCGCGGTCACCGGGCGCCTGGCATCCAACGACCCGAATTTGCAGAACATCCCGGTGCGCACCGCCGAGGGGCGGCGCATACGCGAGGCCTTCATCGCGGGGCCCGGCAATCACATCGTGTCCGCCGATTATTCTCAGATCGAGCTGCGCATCATGGCGCACCTGTCGGGCGACGAAGGCTTGCTCAAGGCCTTCGCCAACAACGAGGATATCCATAGAGCGACGGCTGCGGAGATTTTTATGACCACGCCCGAGCAAGTGTCCAGCGAGCAGCGCCGCTATGCCAAGGTCATCAACTTCGGCCTGATCTACGGGATGTCCGCGTTCGGTTTGGCCAAACAGCTGGGCGTGGAACGCAGCGCGGCCACCGCGTACATAGACCGTTATTTCACGCGCTATCCCGGCGTGAAGAATTACATGGACAGCACCCGTTCACAGGCGAAGCAACAGGGCTACGTCGAGACCGTGTTCGGCCGCCGCCTGTGGTTGCCGGAGATCAACGCCAGCAACGGCATGAAGCGTCAGGGTGCGGAACGCGCCGCGATCAACGCGCCCATGCAAGGCACGGCGGCCGATCTGATCAAGCTCGCGATGATCGCCGTGCAGTCGTGGCTGGAATCCGAAAAACTTTTGCTGGGACCGCTAGCCACCCGTCTCATCATGCAAGTCCACGACGAACTGGTGCTGGAGGTGCCGGATGCGGAGCTGGCGCTGGTAAAGGAAAGACTGCCCCAGCTGATGTGCGGCGTCGCCAAGCTGCAGGTGCCGCTGTTGGTGGAGTTGGGGGTGGGCAAGAATTGGGACGAGGCGCATTGATGGGCACCACGGGGTAAAAACTTTGGGTTTGGTTTGGGTTATAGTGCGCGACCTGCGACCATACAAAACCCTATTATGAGCAAGATTATTATCCTGTTGTTATGCGCTTTTGCGACTCTGGCGCAAGCCGGGGAGGCGGAGATACGCCAGTCGTTCGAGAGCAAATTCCCCAATTTGGAAAAGATCGAACACATCGTTAAAACGCCATACTCGGGTTTGTACGAGATCGTCATCGGCGGACAGCTGATGTACACCGACGAGCTTGGCACGTATTTGTTCGACGGCAGCGTTATCGATATCGCGACGCGCACCAATCTGACGGAGAAGCGCGCCCAGCAATTGTTCGCGATCGATTTCGACAAGCTGCCTTTCGAGTTGGCGATGAAACAGGTGAAGGGTAACGGCAAGCGCAAGATGGCCTATTTCGCCGATCCGAACTGCGGTTATTGCAAGAAGCTGGAGAAAGAGTTGAGCAAGGTCAGCGACGTGACTCTGTATATCTTTTTGTACCCGATCTTCCAGGGGTCGGACGTGATGGTGCGCAACATCCAGTGCGCCAAAAATCCGGTCAAGGCCTGGGACGACTGGATGCTGCGTGGCGTGACGCCCGCTGCCGCGACATGCAAAACCCCCATCGAAAAAGTACTGGCTCTGGGCAAGAGATTGCGCATCAACGGCACGCCCAATCTGATCTTCGCGAATGGAGTGCAGAGCCCCGGCTACTTGCCGGCGGAAGAGCTGGAAAAGAACTTAGATGCCGCGTTGACTAAGTAATCCAGCCATGGCTCTCCTGCCCGACATCTCTGCCAGTTTGCTAGCCAAAGCGGTGGATCAATCGGTTGACGGGA
>JABEVF010000060.1 GCA_013043965.1 Gallionella sp.
AGTCCGGCGGTCTCAGACGGCGTGGCGAAACCGCCATAGAGCGCCACCATGACACCGGTCAGCAGCAGCACGAACGGGACCACGCGCGGCAGCATCTCGACTTTCTGTTTCAGCGTGAGTTGCTCCTGCTCCAGATAGGCTGAGCGCGTGCCGTCCCGCGCGAAACTTTTCTGGGCATGGCGATATTCACGGCGGAATCGCCACATCGCGTAGCCGGAAAAAAGCGTGACCAACAAAATGCCGGGGCCGATGCCCGCGAGGAACAACCGGCCCAGCGATTGCTCGGCGGCCACCGCATACAAGATCATCGTGATCGACGGCGGCAACAGGATGCCGAGCGTGCCGCCCGCCGCGATGATGCCCGCCGCGAAACCCGGCGAGTACCCGCGCTTGCGCATCTCCGGGATGCCCGCGCTGCCGATCGCCGAACACGTCGCGGGGCTGGACCCGGCCATCGCCGCGAACAGCGCGCAGGCAAACACATTGGCGATACCCAGCCCGCCCGGGATACGGCTCATCCACGCGTGCATCGCCGCATACAGGTCTCTGCCGGCCGGCGTTTTGCCGATGGCCGCCCCCTTCAGGATGAACAGCGGGATCGACAGCAGCGTGATGCTCGCCAACTCTTCGTAGACGTTCTGCGTGACGGTGTCGAGCGAGGCCGCAGGCATGAAGAAATACATGAAGGTCACCGCGACCCCGCCCAGCGCAAAGGCGATCGGCATGCCGGAGAACAACATGGTCAGCGTCGCGCCGCCGAACAACAGGCCGATGGCAAGCAGGCTCATTTGGCTATCCTTACTGGTTGTATCTTCGCAATGACCTGCAGCGCGATCTGCAGCGCGAGCAACGACATACCTGCCGCCATCAGGGAGTATGGTATCCATAACGGCGGGGCCCACGACGACGAGGTGGTCTGGCCTTCGGCCCACGCCTCATACCAGAGCGTCCAGGATTTCCAGGCGAAAAAAGTGCAGAACATGGCGGAACAAATATCGATGATCAACAAGCGGGCGCGATTGACCCAGCCGGGCAACACACCGGCCAAGGCCTCGATGCCGATATGACCGCGACACGACTGCACATACGCCCCGCACAAAAAAGTCGCCCCCACCAGACAAAATATCGCGGCCTCATCCTGCCAGTCGGACGAGGCCTTGAAAAAGTATCGGGAGAACACGCTGTAGGTGAGGATCAGCGCGGCCGCAAGCAGGGCCAGCATGCCGAGGCGCATGACCCAGCGATTGACCGCGTCTATCACGAGGCCGGCCCAACCCGATGCCCCCGCATGTTCCGGTTGTGATGACACCGGGTCGAAACCGTGACTCATGCGAACTTCTCGGCGGCCTTGAGTAATTTTGCGCAGCTCTCGCTCCGGCCCGCAAAGTCCTTCCATGCGGTAACGCGCGCGATCGCCTGCCAGCGTTTGACCATCGCATCATCCAGGTCGTATACCTTGGCACCGGACTTCGCGTAGATATCCGCGACGGCCTGGTCGTCCGCCTTTGCGCCTTCTATCGCGAATTTCTCCATCTCCTCGCCCACCGCCATGATGGCATCCTGCTGCGCCTTGGGTAGCTGGTCGAAGATCGCTTTGGACATCATCAGCGGTTCGAGCATGAACCAGTAAGATTTTCCCCGCCCGCTGGTCAGGTGTTTGGAGACCTCTTCGAGACGGAACGAGATGAGGCTGGTGGACGAGGTCATCGCGGCATCCATGGCACCGGTCTGCATCGCCGCATAGATGTCGTTGGAAGGCAGCGTAATCACAGATGCCCCCGCCTCCTTGAGCACCATGTCCATCTCGCGGCTGCCGCCGCGCACCTTCATGCCCTTGGCATCGTCGGGAGAGACCAGCGGCGTGGTGCGGCTGGCGATGCCGCCCGCCTGCCAGATCCAGCTCACCACGACGATGCCTTTATCGTTCAGCACCTGGGTGAGCAGCCTGCCCACTTCGGCATTCTTCCATGCCGCGCCCTGGGCATAGGAAGGCACCAGCCCCGGCATCAGGCCGATGTTGGTCTCTGGCACTTCGCCGCCGGCGTAGGAAAGCGGCACCAGACTCAGGTCCAGCGCGCCTTTGCGCATCGCCGAGAACTGGGCGTTGGTCTTCATCAGCGAGGATCCGGCATACACCTCGAACTTGAGCGCGCCCTGGGTGCGCTTTTCCACCTCGGCCGCGAATTTGCGGCACAAGCGGTCGCGGAAGTCGCCCTTGGTAAGGGTGCCGCCGGGAAACTGGTGAGAGATTTTCAGCGTGCTGGCCGTTTGCGCGAACACCCTGTTGCCAAACAATGCCAGCGGGGCCGCTGCCGCCGCTGCGAGTAGGAGCCGACGCCGATTCTGGTCGAATGTGTTCATATCAAATTCCCCGTTTAGTAAATAGACAGATTTATTGCAAGCGATGTATGCCGGGCCAGTTTTCCGCCCCCGCATCAGACTTGCAAAGCGAATATCCAAGCCGGAAAAAAGTATACCTGATAAAAATTGTCGTATAACCAGCCGCATTAAAATTTCCCGCCGAATGGCTATTCAGAATTTCTTGCAATCAAAAATATTGTTTGGAAATACCGGCTCGATAGCAGTTTTACCGCCATAGCCATTCCGCTTTGTGGCACACTTGCGCCCGTTTAAATTCACATCCAACCATCTTGCAACCCTACGAACTGTTCATCGGTCTGCGCTACACCCGTGCCAAACGGCGCAACCATTTCATTTCCTTTATCTCGCTGATCTCCATGCTGGGCATGGCGTTGGGCGTGATGGCTTTGATCGTGGTGTTGTCGGTGATGAACGGCTTCCAGAAAGAGATACGCGAGCGCATGTTGGGCGCGTCGCCGCATCTGGAAGTGGTCGCCGATGGCGGGCGGCTAAATGACTGGCGACCTGTTATGGACAAGGTCGCGCAACACCCGCAAGTTTCCGCCGCCGCGCCCTATGTCGCCGGGCAAGGCATGCTGTCGTTCGGGCAGAGCGTGCAAGGCGTGATGGTGCGCGGCATCGACCCCGCGCTGGAAACCTCCATCACCGATCTGCCCAATAAAATAAAATCCGGTTCACTCGCCGATTTGCGCAGTACCGAGTTCGGTATCGTGCTGGGTTCCGATCTGGCGCGCGCGCTGGGTGTGCGCCTGGGCGACAAAGTCATGCTGATCGCGCCGCAAGGTTCAATCACGCCCGCCGGGATGGTGCCGCGCCTCAAACAATTCCGCGTGGTGGGCATATTCGAGATCGGCATGGCCCCCTACGACAACAACCTCGCGCTGATCAACATCAGCGACGCGCAAAAGCTGTTCCAGCTCGGCGATGCGGTGACCGGCATCAGTGCCAAGTTGCGCGACATCGACGCGGCCCCGCGCGTGGCACGCGAACTGCAACACCAGTTGCCGCCGGACTTGTATGCCAACGACTGGACGCACCAGAACAGCAATTATTTCAAAGCGGTGCAGATGGAAAAGAAAATGATGTTCATCATCCTGTCGCTGATCGTCGCGGTCGCGGCGTTCAACATCGTCTCGACTTTGGTGATGGCGGTGACCGACAAGCAGGCCGACATCGCCATCCTGCGCACACTGGGCGCATCGCCGCGCAGCATCATGAAGATCTTCATCGTGCAGGGCGTGGTGATCGGTCTGGTCGGCACGTTGCTAGGCGGGATAGGCGGCATCGCGCTAGCATTGAACCTCGACGTGGTCGTGCCCTTCATCGAGCATCTGTTCGGCGTGCAGTTTCTCGCCAAAGACGTGTATTACATCAGCGAGCTGCCCTCCGATTTGCGTTATCACGAAGTGCTGCTGGTCACGGGCATCTCCTTCTTGATTAGCCTGTTGGCGACGCTCTATCCCAGCTACCGCGCGGCGCAGACCCAACCGGCGGAGGCACTGCGCTATGAATGATCAGAAGACAGAGGACAGAGGACAGAAGACAGATACGGTCATTGCCTGTCTGGATTTATGCAAGACCTTCACGCTGGGCAAACAGCAAGTGCCGGTGCTCAAGAACGTCAACCTCGAAGTGCGGCGAGGCGAGCGCATCGCCATCGTGGGCGCGTCCGGCTCGGGAAAAAGCACGTTGCTGCATCTACTCGGCGGACTGGATAACGCCAGCAGCGGAAAAGTGGAGATCCTTGGCCAGGACGTGCAGGCGATGAACGAGGCGCAACGCGGCGAAGTGCGCAACCGGTCGCTGGGTTTCATCTATCAGTTCCACCACTTGCTGGCCGAATTCACCGCACTGGAAAATGTCGCCATGCCGCTGCGGATACGCGGCATGAAACGCAATGATGCCGAGCCGCGCGCGGCAAGCATGCTGGAGCAAGTGGGGCTGGCTCACCGCCTGCATCACCAGCCCTCCGAGCTATCGGGTGGCGAACGCCAGCGGGTCGCCGTGGCGCGCGCCCTGGTCACCGAACCCGCCTGCGTGCTGGCCGACGAGCCGACCGGCAACCTCGACCGCAACAGCGCGCAATCGCTGTTCGACCTGATGCAGCAACTCAACGAGCAACTGCACACCAGCTTCATCGTCGTCACCCACGACCTCGAACTCGCCGCGCGGATGCCGCGCCGCATGCGCCTGGTGGACGGCCAACTGGACAATGAAACGCGCTAAACAAAAACGCCTGCTTGGGCCGCGCAACCCGCTGGTCGCCCTCGTGCTGTTCAAAAAATCCGGCGCGCACAGCAAGACCGAAAAAGCCCTGCGCCGCGAAGCAAAAGTCACCACCTTGCGCAAATTGAATCACATCGAGGACTAGGGGAAGCGTAGAGCTTATTCGCCGTGTTTGAATTTTGCTATCAGCCGACGGTCGCGTTTGGTCGGTCTGCCCTTGAAGGCGAATAGCGGCTGCTCCGCTTTGAGTTGCGCGGCAAGCAATGCGCGCTGTTCGCGGCTCGCATCGGTTTCGCGGTAAAGCTTTTGCGCTTCCGGTGCGGGTCCGCGCTGGTTCGAGATCGCCAGGACCTCCAGCAAGAACTGGTATCGCCCGAGACGCAGGTCCAGCTTGTCGCCCGCGCCCACCGTCTTGGCGGGTTTCACCCGCACTTCATTGACCAGCACCTTGCCGCTTTCCACCGCATCGACAGCAAGGCTGCGCGTCTTGAAGAAACGCGCGGCCCACAACCATTTGTCGATACGCAGTTTGTCGCTGTCGTCGTCCATGCGTCGTGTTGGAAAGAGTTGATATTCTCTCTACCCCACCCACTTCCGCGCGTTCTGGAACATCTTCAGCCACGCGCCGTTCTCCTGCCAGTCGCGCGGATGCCAGGAGTTCTGCACGGCGCGGAACACGCGCTCGGGGTGCGGCATCATGATGCTGAAACGGCCATCCGGCGTGGTGAGTCCGGTGATGCCTTGCGGCGAACCGTTGGGGTTGAGCGGGTAGGTTTCGGTCGCGCGGCCAGCGTGGTCGACGTAGCGCAGCGAGACCAAAGGCTGGGCGGCTTGCAGCTTCGCGGCGTTGCCGAAATCGGCGTAGCCCTCGCCGTGCGACACGACGATGGGCATGCGGCTGCCCGCCATGCCGTCGAACAGGATGGACGGGGACTCCTGCACTTCCACCATCACGAAACGCGCCTCGAATTGCTCCGACTGGTTGCGCGCGAAGTGCGCCCAGTGTGTGGCACCCGGGATGATCTCGTGCAGCTTGCTCATCATCTGGCAACCGTTGCACACGCCCAAAGCGAAGGTGTCGTTGCGTTTGAAGAACGCTTCGAACTCGTCGCGTGCGCGGTTGTTGAACAGGATGGATTTCGCCCAACCTTCGCCCGCACCCAGCACGTCGCCGTAAGAAAATCCGCCGCATGCCGCCACGCCTTTGAAGTCGGCAAGTTTGACGCGACCGCTGATGATGTCGCTCATGTGCACGTCCACAGTGGCGAAGCC
>JABEVF010000061.1 GCA_013043965.1 Gallionella sp.
AGAGCGTAACCGAGGGAGTGGAGACACAGCAGGATTGGGACACGCTGAAAAGCATGGGCTGCGATACGGCGCAGGGTTATTTCATTGCCAAACCGATGAATCTTGCCGCGCTCATTGAATTTTCTGCGGGGTATATCCCCTGAAAGATTCGATTCCAGACTCCGATTCTGGATGCCGTCATTGGCGCTGCGGATATCCCTGCAATAAAAAACCCGCCGTAGCGGGTTTTTTCAGTATCGGATACCAGCGTGTTACTTCAGCTTGGTTTCTTTGTACATGACGTGCTTGCGGGCCTTGGGGTCGAATTTCTTCATTTCGAGCTTTTCAGGGGTGGTGCGCTTGTTCTTGGTCGTGGTGTAAAAATGACCAGTACCGGCACTTGATTCCAATTTTATTTTTTCGCGAGCCATTTCCTAATCTCCTTAAATGCTTTCGCCACGGGCGCGCATGTCTGTCAACACCGATTCGATACCATTCTTGTCGATGGTGCGCAGTGCCGCATTGCTCAAACGCAGGCTGACCCAGCGGTTTTCGCCCTCGACCCAGAACCGGCGGCGTTGCAGATTCGGCAAGAAGCGGCGCTTGGTTTTATTGTTCGCATGGGAAATGTTATTCCCGCTCATCGGGCCTTTACCCGTAACTTGACAGACACGTGCCATGGTTCTACTCCAACCGGATTTTCAAAAGAGGGCGGATTCTACCGAATACCTGGAGAATGTTCAACCCGAATTTCATTTATTGTATTTTTGCTCAAGCAAGCAGGCTTTCACCCGCCATCAGGTGTTTAACCGTCTCGCGTTCCCGCACCAGATGCACGGTCTCCCCATCGACCATGACCTCGGCAGCGCGGGGCCGGGTATTGTAGTTCGAGCTCATGCTCATGCCGTATGCCCCGGCGGAACACACCGCCAGCAGGGAGCGCGGGGCGATCGCAAGCGTGCGGTCATGGCCAAGGAAGTCGCCCGTTTCGCAAATCGGCCCGACCACTTCAAAGTTCTGCGCGGGATGGTCCTCCTGCTCGACCGGCAGGATGCGATGATAGGCATCATACAAAGCCGGGCGCATCAAGTCGTTCATCGCCGCATCGACGATGGCGAAGTTCTTTTCCTCGCCATGCTTGAGATACTCGACGCGGGTCAACAGCACGCCCGCATTGCCGACCAGCACCCTGCCCGGCTCCAGTATCAGCTTTTGCGCGCGTCCGCCCAACGCCTTCAACAACGCGGCGATGTAGTCGGCGATGGCGGGCGGGGTCTCGTCGTCGTAGCATATCCCCAGGCCGCCGCCCAGATCGAGATGTTCCAGATGGATGCCCTCGGCAACGAGTGCATCCACCAGTGCCAATACTTTTTCCACCGCCGCGATGAAGGGGCTGGTCTCGGTCAGTTGCGAGCCGATGTGGCAATCCATGCCGGTGATGCGCAGATTCGCCAGCGCGCGCGCCTTGCGATACAGCGCGATGGCTTCGGTGTACGCCACGCCGAATTTATTCTGCTTCAGGCCGGTGGAGATATAGGGATGGGTCTTCGCATCCACATCGGGGTTGACGCGCAGGCTGATGGCCGCGACCTTGCCCAGCCCTACAGCCACGGCATTGAGGCGCTCCAGCTCGGCGGCGGATTCCACGTTGAAACACAGGATGTCGGCGGCCAAGGCCATGCGCATCTCATCGGCGGTCTTGCCCACGCCGGAGAACACCACTTTGCGCGGGTCACCGCCCGCCGCCAGCACGCGTTGCAATTCACCGCCGGAGACGATGTCGAAGCCCGCGCCCAGACGCGCCAACACGTTGAGGATGGCGAGATTAGCGTTGGCCTTCACCGCGTAGCAGATCAGATGCTCGCGACCCTGCAAAGCATCGCTGAACTGGCGGTAACCGTCGGTCAATGCGGCACGCGAATAGACATAGCAAGGCGTGCCGTAGCGCGCGGCGATATCGGCCAGCGGCACGCCCTCGGCGTATAGTCGGGAATTCTGGTATGAAAAATAAGCGGGCATATTATTTGTTGGCTTGTGTATTGGGGACTGCCGAAGCGGCCGGCGCGCCTTGAGTCGGCTGGGGAGCATGCGGCAAATAAAGCGGGCCTTTTCTGCCACAGCCTTGCGATAGCAAAGCCAACACCACGATAATGCACAGACGTGATTGCATTGTTGCACCCATGAAATTGTAAAGAGGCGATTATAAATGACTGAGAGTGAATTCAACCAACTTGCCGATGCGGCACTAGCGCGCATCGAGACCGCCATCGATCATTGCGGCGGCGATGTGGAGTGCAATCGCAGCGGCAACGTGCTGGAAGTCGAGTTCGACAACGGCCAGAAGATCATCATCAACCGCCACGATGTGAACCAGGAAATCTGGGTGGCCGCGAAATCGGGCGGCTTCCACTTTGCCTGGCAGGAAGGGGCCTGGCACAGCCGCCGCGATAACGGCGAGTTGTTCGGCAGGCTGACGGGCTTATTCGCGGAGCAGGGTGTGGTGTTGCGGCTAGGTTGATTCGCCCCGGTCAGGCCGCACCGAACCATCGTCCGCGTAGCGCCTTGAGCGTGTCCAGGATGCGCGCGCCGACACCGCTATGGGTCAGCGTGGCCGGGTCTACCCTGTGCATCTTGGTCAGCGCCGGCGTTTGTTTATAGGCGAGATAGCGTTGCAGGGCAGCGTGCAGCTGGCTCTTGAGCAGACCGACACTCAGCGGCTTGCTCAAAATGCGGAATACCTGCGCCTGGTTGATGAGTTCGATCACCAGTTCGGAATCGGCTGCCTTGGTGACGATAATCGTTAATATCTGCGGGTTCTCTTGCTTCAATAACTTGAGCAGCGAAGTCAGTTTGGTTTGTCCCGATTCGACATCGGCCAGAATCACGGCAATCTCGTGCTGCTGCAACAGGTGCAGCGCGGAAGCGCTATCGGCCGCATAGAACACCGGACACAGGCCACTGATCAGCTCGCGGGCGGCGCGAAAGACATCCTCGTTCCCATCGATGACCAATATGCCCGCGCTCATCTTTTTGGGCAGCCCCACTACCGTGTACGGGGTGTCCGCGAGTTCGAGTGCGATCGTCACGGCCTCGGCCACCAGGGTGTGCAGCGCGTGGTCGTCCCAGGGTTTGTTGATGAAGCGATACACCTCGCCGTCGTTGATGGAGCCGACGATAGAGGCGAGATCCGAATAGCCCGTCAGCAGAATGCGCACGCTGCGCGGCGATATCCCGCGCGACTGGCGCAGCAGCTCCACGCCCGACATGATGGGCATGCGCTGGTCGCTGATAATCACATGCATCTGGTATTTGCGCAGGAACTCCAGCGCCTTGTTGCCATCGGTGGTGACGAACACGTGGTAGCGCTGGCGGAACAAGGATTTCAGCGCGGCCAGGATACGCTCGTCGTCGTCCACCACCAGCAGACGCGCTTTTTTGATGCTGGCATCCAGGCTGATCGCGCTATCCGCGCGCGGCACGGCACCGGCAGCACCCGTCCCGGACAGGGTCGTTTCGGTGTTCAGCATGCGCGAAAAACTCATCAGCGTCCCGCCGTCCGGCACGGCGGCCTGCCCCGATCCCAACTGCAGCGACAGGCGTATCGCCACGCTGAACGCATCGGAGAATTCCCGTGCCGTCTGATAGCGGTCGACTTTCTTTTTGGCCATGGCCTTGCGCAGCGCAGCACCGCATCCATATCGGCAGAGAGCTGGGTATTCAATTCTGAAGCCTGTGCCGGTTCGATGGTCATAACCTGATGCATCACCGTGGCCATATTACCGGTGAACGGTCGTTTGCCAGTCAGCAGCTCATAGGCGATCACGCCGATCGCGAACAGATCGGTCTGCCCGTCGATACCCACGCCCATGAACTGCTCGGGCGACATGTAGTGCGGCGTGCCCAGCATGTCGCCGGCCTGCGTCAGCGTGGACGACTCGACATGCGCGATACCGAAATCATTGATCTTGATGCGACCATCCTTGTTGATGAGGATGTTCGACGGCTTGATGTCCCTATGCACGACCCCCTGCCGGTGCGCGTAGCCTATGCCATCGAGCAGCTGCGTGATGATCTGCCCGACCTCATGTATATCGTAACGGTCTCCCTCGGCAATATGGTGGGCCAGCGTCTTGCCGTTCACCAATTCCATCACGATGTACGCGCCCTGATCGTCCTCGATGTAATCGTATATCTGCACGATGCCGGGATGAACCAAACGTCCCACCGCCTTTGCTTCCTGGCGGAAACGGCTCAGCACGCCGGCGAGCTCATCGGTTTTATGCATGGCCTTGTTGATAGACTTGATCGCCACCCCGCGCGCGATGGCGGGATCCCAGCCCCTGAGCACCACGCCCATGCCGCCCGTGCCGAGCTCGCCGTGGATTTCGTATTTTCCGATCTGCGCGGGATGATTCATGGATGACTATGCCTCGGATTCGGCGGGAGGGGTGAGCGGCAACCAGACCGTGAATTTGGTGCCCAGTTTTGGCCTGGAATCGACCGTGATCCGCCCCCCGTGTTGCTGGATGATCTTGTAAGAAATAGATAGGCCCAATCCGGTACCCTTGCCGATTTCTTTGGTGGTGAAAAACGGATCGAATATTTTCGGTAACACATCGGGCGGTATCCCTTTGCCGTTATCCACCACGTCCACCGCGACACCGTCGCCCTCGGCACGCGAATTCAGGGTGATGATGCCGCGCTCGTCCGGCAAGGCCTGCGCGGCATTGGTGATGAGGTTCAGAAACACCTGATTGAGCTGCGAGGGGGGAGCAGGTGACTTCCGGGAGGTCGCCAAAATGCTTGTTGACCTCGACGCCCTTCAATAGATGCTTGGCGAGCAGCAAGGTGCTGTCCAGGCCATCGTTGAGATTGAATTTCGATACTTTGCTGCGGTCCAGGCGGCTGAAATCTTTCAGGTTGCCGACAATCTCCGCGACTTGCCCCGTGCCGAACAACCCGTCTTTGACCAGGCTCTCCAGCTCCTCGATCACATGTTGCTGCTTGAGTGCGGCGATCTGCATGGAGGTATGCCTGAACTCGCGCGACAATTCGTCGGGGTTGTCGCCCGCCTTGAGCAGTTCGAGTAATTTTTCGCTGTGGTCTATGGTGCTGCGCAGGCTGGGCAATTGTTCCGCCACACGGCCCAAACTGTTCTTCACGTAGGCCAGGGGGGTGTTGATCTCGTGCGCGACACCCGCGACCATCTGACCCAGCGACGACATTTTCTCCGATTGGATCAATTGCGCTTCCGACTCCTTAAGGTGTTTGAGTGCATCGGACAATTCCCTGGTGCGCGCCACGACACGGTGCTCCAGAGATTGGTTGGTGGCCTTGAGTTTAAAACCCATATAACCCAGCAAGATCAGCAGCGCGCCGGAGTAGTAGATCAAGTAGATGCGGTAGCGTTCTTTTTCTTGAAAGATGTCATCCAGCTCGTTATTGAAGGACAGGGTCATGTTGACCAGGCGGGGGCCCGAAGTCAGGGCTTCGAGCTGATTGAAGACAGCCTGCTCGACGGGAATATGGCCGGACAGGATTTGCACCGCCGCCGCGATCTTCCCGGTCTTGTCATGCTGGTCTTCCGGGGCCAGTTGCAGTTGGGCTACAGCTTCTGCCAGGCCGGCACGCTGTGTTTCTTGCCCCTGCAAATAATACTGCGCGGCATGCCCGGTCAGGTCATTGACGGTTTTCACCAGCGTCGCCGGAAGCCCTTGCTGACCGGCTGCCTGCGAGTTGAGTTCGGTCGCGTTGTTGAACACTGCCAGCAACGCGTCTTTGTTCAGACTGTTCTCCGCTTTGAACCTCTCGAACAACTCGGCCTTGAGGGCGATGCTCTTGCGCAACTCGGTGAGCCCGGATCGCAGTGCCGAACTCGTGGTGTGCTCGGCGACACGGGTGATGTCGCGCAAGGCTGTGTCGCCCGCATCGGTGCGACTGAGTGTGGCCAGCTCGCTCTTGCCCAGATCGATACGCGCGCGCTGCGCCTCGAAGTCCCAGCGCTTGTCGATGTCTTTCAACTCGTTGAGCAAACCGAGCACTTCGTTCTGCTCGCGCAAATCGACGGCCTGGGTCTTGTCGTAGAAAAACGCCAGCACCCCTATCATGATGAGGATCGCGATCGCGATGAGCGTGTTGTACAACTTGTCGGACTTGTTCATATCACCCCGTCTTGCATCGACCTGCCAGGCTTGCCGCCCAATGTCGGTCAGGAAACGACCCGCGCCATACCAAATTAGAGAGCGACCTGTGTCGCTTGTCGAACACCGTGGCCGAATAATAGCTTCGCGGCGAACAGGCGATAAGATACCCGAATGACGGGCTGATGAGGCGAACAAGAATATCTAGATATTTTCCAGAGAACAAAATCAAAGCGCGACGGCTTTGAGCTCGGCGCGTAATTTCACGTAATCGGGGCAGACGGATTCCACCAACTTCCAGAATCTTGCGGAGTGATTCATCTCGCGCAGATGCGCCAGTTCATGCACCACCACATAATCGATCAGGCGCACCGGAAGTTTGATGAGTTGCACATTGAGCCGCACCGTGCCGCCTGCCGTGCAGCACCCCCATTGGGTTCTGGCGGTGGACAGCTTGATCTCGTGCGGCGCGACATCCAGCAGCGGCGCGTAATGGGCAGCACGCTGTTCGTACATCTGCAACGCCTGGATCCGGTACCAGATATTCACATCGCGTGCGATATGTTTTTCCGTGGCGCTGGCGGCGAGAAACACACACAGATCATTGCCGCGCCGTTGCGCCGGTGCGACGAATGTTCCGCGTTCCACGCGTAACGTGAGCAGATCACCCAGACAGTCGAGTGCCGCACCGTCGTGAAATTCCACTTCCGGCGGCTTGCGATCCTGCCAGCCTTGCAGCTTCTCCACCACCCAGTCGGCTTTGTCCCGCAACACCTCGCTCAGCCATTGTTCCGAGGCGCGCAGCGGCATGCTCACGGTCAGGCCGCCAGCATCGATGCGCAACCCGATGCTGCGGCGTTTGCTGCTGCGTTTCAGGGTGTAAGTGATGTGCTGTCCGGCAAGCAGGGCGGCGCGTTGTTCCACGCCGGGCGGAAGAAGATTGTGGCGTGTCGGCTTGGGCATCAGTGCGCCAGTGTTTGGATCTCGTTCTCTATCCACGCCTCAACTTTGGCGTTGATCTCATCGGCCTTGAGGCCCTGGGTCTGTATCGGCGCGCCTATGCTCATGGTGATCAGGCCGGGATGTTTGCTGAACGCGTTGCGCCCCCACAAACGTCCTGCGTTGTGGGCGACGGGGATGACCGGAACCCCGCTACTCGCCGCCAGCAGCGCGCCGCCTATCTTGTATTTGCCGCGCTGGCCGTAGGGCACACGCGTGCCCTCGGGAAAGATCACCACGCAAAAACCTTGCGCCAATCTTTCTTTGCCTTGTGTGAGCAATTGCCTGGCCGCAGCCCTGCCCTCGCTGCGCTTGATCGCGATGGGGCTGGTGAGCGCCAAGGCCCAGCCGAAGAAGGGGATCCAGAGCAGCTCGCGTTTCAGCACCCACACCTGCGGCGGGAATATCTTCTGCAGGGCCAGTGTCTCCCAAGCCGACTGGTGTTTGCACATCACGATGCATGGCTCTTTGGGCAAGTTCTCTATGCCTTTCACTTCATGGCGTATGCCGCATACCACACGCAAAATCGGCAACATCATCTTGGCCCACAAGGAAATGATACGGTAGCGCGTCAAGCGACTGCAAGGAAAGCTCAGCAAAGACAGTAGCGCGAAAACCGGCGTGATGAGGATTTGCAACAACAGAAAGAACAGTGAACGAATAAGCAGCATATCCCACCTTAAGTTTTTAACAACTCCGCCACCACAGCGGACAAATTGGCGAACACCTGAGTGTCTTCCGGCAACCCCCCGGCGGCTTGGGTTTTCCCCCCTTTGCCCGTCAACACCAGATAGGGCTTGGTTCCCATCGACACACCGGCTTGCAGGTCGCGCAAGGAATCACCCACGGCGGGAACGCCGGTCAATTCGACGTTATATCGCGCGGCGATCTCTTCGAACATGCCGGGCTTCGGTTTTCGGCAATGACAATGGCTGTCCGCAGTGTGCGGGCAGAAAAATATCGCATCGATACGCGCGCCCGCCAGCGCCGCGGCCTTGTGCATCTTGTCGTGTATCGCGTTCAGCGTCGTCATGTCGAACAGGCCGCGCCCCACGCCGGATTGATTGGTTGCCACGACGACGCGATAGCCCGTCTGATTGAGGCGCGCGATGGCTTCCAGGCTGCCCGGGATCGGCAACCATTCGGCGGGGCTTTTGATGAACAGATCGGAATCCAAATTGATGACCCCGTCGCGGTCGAGAATGATGAGTTTCATTTTTAATCGTGCCAGGTGTAGGAGCGCAATTTATTGCGCGATATAAACGACACCGTAATCGCGCAATAAATTGCGCTCCTACAATGTCATTTGGGGTTAAGTCGCCAGCTTGGAAATGTCGGCGACTTGATTCATCAGCCCGCCGAGCTGCCGCAACAACGCGGCGCGATTCAGGCGCAGCTTCGGCTCTTCGCACATCACCATGACTTTCTCGAAGAAGTCGTCGATGAACGGTTTGAGCGTCACCAATATCTTCAGGTTCTGGCCGTAGTCGCGGCGCTCCAGATAGTCGCTGGCCAGCGGGGTGATGTCCTGCATGGCATGGTACAGATCGCGCTCGGCAGGTTCCTTCAACAGCGCGAGATCGACTCTTGCATCATGCAGTTTCACACCGAGTTCCTCGTGGTTCTTGCGCATGATGTTTTGCACGCGCTTGTTGGCGGCGGCCAGGTCCTTGGCAGTGGACAAGGCGGCAAAGGTGCGCACGCCTTGCAGGCGCGGCAAGACTTCGTGGATACGCCCGTTCAGTATGGCTAGCACGGCTTCGATGTGCGACACCTCGAAGCCCTGCTCGCGCAAATACCCGCGCAGACGCTCCGCCACGAAATGCTCGACATCACTCACCACGGTCGCGCCCAGCATGCCCGCAGGGAAATTCGCCGCGGCGAGTTTGATCAGCGCGGACAAGGACAGATCCAGCGGAGTTTCGATCAGGATGCGCAAGACACCCAGAGCATGGCGACGCAAACCGAACGGGTCTTTGTCCCCTGTCGGCACCTGGCCTATGCCATAGATGCCGATCAGGGTCTCCAGCTTGTCGGCCAGTGCCACGGCGCAAGACACCGGCCCTTGCGGCAGCGCATCTCCGGCAAAACGCGGCCGATAATGCGCCTCGATGGCATCGCCCACCGCCAGCGGTTCGCCATCGTGCAGGGCATAGTAACGCCCCATGATGCCTTGCAGCTCGGGGAATTCGCCCACCATGTCGGTCAACAGGTCGGCCTTGGCCAGACGCGCGGCCAACACGGCCTGATCTTTGTCGGCTTGCAGCAAGCGTGCGATGGTTCCCGACAACTTGGCCACGCGTTCGACGCGCTGCAGTTGCGAGCCCAACAGATTGTGATACACGACCTTGCCCAAACCGTCGATACGCGAGGCCAGGGGGGTTTTTCTGTCCTGGTCGAAGAAGAACTTGGCATCGGCCAGGCGCGGGCGCACCACGCGCTCATTACCTCCTATGACCAGGCTGGCATCCGCCGGGCTGATGTTGGAAACGATCAGGAATTTATTGGTGAGGCGACCCGCGTTATCCAGCAGCGGGAAATATTTCTGATTCGCCTTCATGGTCAGGATCAGACATTCCTGCGGCACTTCGAGGAACGCTTGTTCAAACTGGCCGAGCAACACATTGGGGCGTTCGACCAGCGCGGTCACCTCGTCCAGCAGTGCCTCGTCCGCTATGGGTTTGAACACCGTGCCGGCCGAAGCGCCCGCTTGGTCCGCCGCGGCATTCAGCTGGCGCACGATCTCGGCGCGACGCTGCGCGAAACCGGCGATCACCGCGCCCTCGCTCTCCAGTTGAGCCGCGTAGCTATCGGCATCTTTCACCACCACTTGCGCCACGCTGGCCTCGAAGCGGTGACCTTGTGTGATGCGTCCGGCATCCAGGCCCAATACCGTGACCGGCACGATGTCCTTGCCATGCAAAGCGATCAGCCGGTGCGCGGGCCGCACGAAATTCACGCTGCTCCAGCCGTCCGCCAGTTGATACGTCATAACCTTGGCGATGGGCAGTTTCAGCAGGGTTTCGCCGAGTGCTTTTTGCAAGCCCGCCGACAGCGTCGCGCCTTTGATCACATTGTCGTAGAACAGGGTTTCCGCCTTGCCGTCCACGGCCCGCTTGAGTTGCGGCAGGACAGACGCATCTGCTCCCAAGCTCGCGAGCTTTTTGAGCAGCGCCGGTGTGGCGTGCCCGTTCGCATCCAGGCCCACCGCAACGGGCATGAGTTTTTGCGAGACCGGTTTGTCAGCTGCCTGCTGCGCCACACTGGTGATATGCGCCGCTAGACGGCGCGGTGTCGCATAAGACGTGACGATGGCATCCGCTCCCGCCAGCCCTTGAGCCTTGAGGCTGGCCGACAATTCGTCGGCAAAACTGTCGCCCAGTTTTTTCAACGATTTGGGCGGCAACTCTTCAACGAACAACTCGACCAACAAATTCTTTGCACTCATGCTGCCACCTTCTTGCTCTTCAGGGCGATCTGTTCCAGCACCTCGTTCGCCCAGGCTTTGGGCGCCATCGGAAAACCCAGTTTGGCGCGGCTGTCCAGATACGCGGCGGCCACGCTGCGCGCCAGATTGCGGATGCGGCCTATGTAGGCGGCGCGTTCGGTCACCGAGATCGCGCCGCGCGCATCCAGCAGGTTGAAACTGTGCGCGGCCTTCAATACCTGCTCGTAAGCGGGCAAGGCCAGTTGTTGTTCCATCAGGTATTTGGCTTGCTTTTCGTGGCTGCCGAACGCGCCCAGCAGAAATTCCACATCGCTGTGCTCGAAGTTATAAGTGGACTGCTCGACTTCATTTTGGTGATACACGTCACGGTAGCTGACACCCTCGGTCCAGGTCAGGTCGTACACGCTTTCCACGCCTTGCAGATACATCGCCAGGCGTTCCAGCCCGTAGGTGATCTCGCCGGTGATGGGCTTGCAGTCTATGCCGCCGACTTGTTGAAAGTAAGTGAACTGGGTGACTTCCATGCCGTTCAGCCACACCTCCCAGCCCAGGCCCCACGCGCCCAGCGTCGGGTTCTCCCAATCGTCCTCGACGAAGCGGATGTCATTTTTTTTGAGGTCGAATCCCAGCGCTTCCAGCGAGCCCAGATACAGTTCCAGAATGTTGGCCGGAGCGGGTTTCAGCACCACCTGGAATTGGTAATAGTGTTGCAGGCGGTTGGGGTTTTCGCCGTAGCGGCCATCCTTGGGACGGCGTGTGGGCTGCACATAAGCGGCTTTCCAAGGCTCCGGTCCCAGCGCGCGCAAGAACGTGGCGGTGTGCGAGGTACCCGCACCGACCTCCATGTCGTAAGGCTGCAACAGCGCCGCGCCCTGTTTGTCCCAATAATTTTGCAGGGTCAGAATAATTTGCTGAAAGCTCAGTCTTTGACTGAGCTTCGGTGCAGACTCATGCCCGCTTGCGGGCGTTATGTCGGAGCCAAAGGTAAGCATGGTTGTCTAGGGAGTTGCGAAAGCGGGCATTTTACTGGTTTTCAGCCGTGCACGTCAGCCCATCATTCCGGGCCATCACCGCGCCAAAAAGATATTTTTCGCATTTTATCTCGCTTGGGGTGGCGTTCAAATCGCAACGCTCGTATATTCCCTCCCCGTGCCGCGCTTCTGATTTTTGGCATCACAGGACAGTGCTGAACAATAACGAACCATAGGGAGGTAATCATGCAACTACGTACCGCAGTGATGTTTGTTCTGGCTCTGGGTGTCGGCGGCGTGGCGAATGCCGCCGGCGAGATCGTCATCAAATTCAGCCACGTGGTCGCCCCCGACACGCCCAAGGGACAAGCTGCCGAGCGTTTCAAACAGCTGGCGGAAAAATATACCAAGGGCAAAGTCAAAGTCGAGGTCTATCCCAACAGCCAGCTATACAAAGACCGCGAAGAGATCGAGGCCCTGCAAAGCGGTGCGGTGCAGATGCTCGCGCCATCCCTGTCCAAGTTCGGGCCGATGGGCGCGCGTGAATTTGAGCTGTTCGACCTGCCCTATCTCTTTCCCGATCAGGAAACGCTGCACCGGGTGATGGATGGCGAAGTGGGCAAGAAGCTGTTCGCCAAACTGGATAGCAAAGGTGTGACCGGCCTGACTTTCTGGGATAACGGCTTCAAGCAGATGAGCTCGAACCGGCCCATGCATAACGTGGCCGATTTTTCCGGCCTGAAGATGCGCATCCAATCCTCCAAAGTGCTGGGCGCGGAAATGAAGGCACTGGGCGCAAACCCGCAAGTGATGGCGTTCAGCGAGGTGTACACCGCTTTGCAACAGGGCGTGGTGGATGGCACGGAAAATCCGGTATCGAATTTCTACACCCAAAAAATGAACGAAGTGCAAAAGCACATGACGATTTCCAACCACGGCTATCTCGGCTATGCGGTCATCGTGAACAAAAAATTCTGGGAAGGCTTGCCGGCCGATGTGCGCAGCGCGCTCACCGCAGCCATGAAAGAAGCCACCGCCTTTGAACGCGAGACCGCGCAAAAAGACAACGATGACGCGCTGGCCAAAGTGATCGCCGCCAAGACCACCACGGTCTACCAATTGACCGCAGCGGAACGCGCCGAATGGCAGAAGGCCTTGCTGCCCGTGCACAAAGAGTTTGAATCCGTGATCGGCGCGGACTTGATCCAATCTGCCTATGCGACCGCCGCTCAAGTCGCACGGGAACAGGCCGCCCCCAAAGCAGGCAAAAAAAAATAACCACCATGTTGGCAGCGAGCGATTGCCCATGCATTCGCTCCCGCCGGGAATCGCCATGTTCAATCGCTTGCTCAATCACTTTGAAGAATTCCTGATCGCCAGCTTCATGGCGGCGGCCACGCTGGTGACTTTTGCCGCCGTCGTGACGCGCTACACCACCGGCTCGGGCATAGACTGGGCGCAGGAACTCACGATCTATCTGTTCATCTGGATGGCCAAATTCGGCGCGGCTTACGGGGTGCGCACCGGCATCCACATCGGGGTGGATTTTCTGGTCAACTGGGTGCGCCCCTCGATACGCCGCATCATGGTCATCATCGCGCTCTCACTGGGCATGATCTTCACAGGCTCTATCGCGTTCTTCGGTGCCCGCTGGGTGGTCTTCATCTATGGGACAGGGCAGGTATCCCCCGATCTGGAGATGCCAATGTGGATCGTCTATCTGGCCATCCCGTTCGGCTCGGGGCTGATGTGTTACCGCTTCTTGCAAGTGCTGGCAGCCTTTATCAAGCATGGAAACCTGCCCGTGCACAACTTCGGCGGCGATGCGGAACACGGGGAGGCACACGCATGACCGCCCTGCTCATCCTCGGCATCCTGCTGGTGCTACTGCTCACCAGCACGCCCATCTCCATCGCACTCGGCACCACGGTGCTGATCTATCTGCTGGCTTTTTCCTCGTTCTCCTTCGACACCGTGAACATCATTTCGCAGCGGCTGTTCACCGGACTGGAAAGCTTTTCCATCATGGCCGTGCCGTTCTTCGTGCTGTCGGGCCAGTTCCTGATCGACGGCAAGATCGCCGCCCGCATCGTGCGTTTTGCCGGCAATCTGGTCGGTTGGATGCCCGGTGGCATGGCGATGGCGGCGGTGCTGGCCTGCGCTTTCTTCGCCACCATCTCCGGCTCCAGTCCGGCCACCGTGATGGCGATCGGCTCGGTGATGCTGCCCGCGATGATCAAGGCCGGTTATCCGAAGCGTTTCAGCATCGGCGTGATCACGTCGTCAGGCTCGCTGGGGATTTTGATCCCGCCGTCTATCGTGATGATCATCTACGCGGTGGCCACATCGGAGAGCGCGGGCAAGATGTTCATCGCGGGTATCGTGCCAGGCATCATGCTCGCCGCAATCATGATGACGCTGGTGTTTGTGCAAGCCAAACGAAAGAATTTCCCCATTGCGCCCAAGCCCACCTCAGCTGAATTCTGGCATTCGTTCAAAGATGCCTGGGGCGGGATATTCATGGTCGTGCTGGTCATCGGTGGCATCTACGGCGGCTTATTCACGCCCACCGAAGCGGCAGCGGTGGCGGCGGTATACGCCTTCGTCGCGGCGAAATTCTTCTACGGCGATCTGGGCTGGAAGCAAATTCCAAAAACTTTACTGAGTGCCGCGAACACCAGCGCGATGCTGCTCTACATCATCACCAACGCGATCCTGTTCTCGTTCCTGATGACTTCCGAACAGATACCGCAAAGCATGTCGCAATGGGTGGTGGAGCAGAATCTGCAACCGTGGATGTTCCTGCTGATGGTGAATTTCGCCCTGCTCGCCGCCGGACAATTCATGGAGCCGACCTCCATCGTGCTGATCCTCGCCCCGCTGTTCCTGCCTATCGCCAAAACCATGGGCATCGACCCTATCCATCTCGGCATCATCATGGTGGTGAACATGGAGATCGGCATGATCCATCCCCCGGTGGGCTTGAATTTATTCGTCGCCAGCCATCTCGCCAAAGAGGGGTTGACCGAAGTGTCCATCGCCACGCTGCCCTGGGTGGGCGTGATGCTGATCTATCTGGGATTGATCACCTACGTCCCCATCATTTCAACCTGGCTGCCGCACCTGCTTTACAAATAAGCCCCTTCTCTAAGATTTAGGAAAACCATGCTGGACTTTACCGAATACAGCAAGATCTTTATCAGCCTGTTCGCCATCGTCGATCCGGTCGGCATGATCCCCGTCATCATCGCGTTCACGGCGGGCATGACGGCGCAAAAACGCGGGCGCGTGGGGCGTGTGGCCTCGCTCTCGGTGTTCGTCATCCTGCTCGCCGCCTTACTGCTCGGTGAAGCGATACTCGGATTCTTCGGCATCAGCATCCACTCCTTCCGCACGGCGGGCGGCATCTTGTTATTGCTGATGTCCATCAACATGCTCATCGGTGACAAACCGAGCTACACGCCGGACGACACGGGCGATAGCGACGCAACTTCCTCGGTCGCCATCGTGCCTCTCTCCACGCCCTTGCTGGCCGGGCCGGGCGCGATCAGCACCGTGATCCTCGACGCGCACAAAGGCACAAATGCCGGGCACTACGGCATGATGGCACTCATCCTGTTGTTGTTGAGCCTCACCGTGTGGCTGACCTTTCTGATCGCACCTTGGGTGTCGCAACGCTTGGGCAAGATCGGCAGCAGCATCGTCTCGCGCCTGATGGGCCTGCTGCTCGCCGCCATCGCGGTGGAATTCATCGCGGGCGGATTGCGGGGATTGTTTCCGGCATTGGGTTAAAACGCCGTTCGTTAATGTCATAGCTTGTTCTGGTAATTTTTTGTTTATGTCGATGCGGGTGAACATCAGCTATGTGCCATTTACTGCCCAACCCATCAAAATGTTTTGATTAAATAGTTAGTTAACTTGGGCTATGGAATCTGACACGTACCTGAAAACCATATCCTTCAGTTCGAGATGAAAAGAAAAGTTCTGCGCCATGTAAACGGCATATCTCACGTACGATGGCCAGTCCCAGCCCACAACCTTCCGAATGACCGGAAGGCAGGCGATAAAATGGGGTGCCCAGTTTTTCGATCGCATTAAGTGGAACACCTGGGCCGTTATCTTCAATAACTAACCAGATGTTTTTATCCATAACCCGAGTGGTTACTGTCACCAGACCGCCTGTCGGTGTATAGCGGATGGAATTGTCGAGTAGATTGGATATGAGTTCACGCAGCATCAACGGGCTACCTGAAACTCGTGCAGACTGCAGTTCAAAATTAAGTTCAATCTCTTTGCAAACCCCCATAGATACGAAGTCTGCGGCAACAGACCGCAGAACTTCGTGCAGTTCAACGGAGGCAACTTCGTACATTGACTGTTCGGTATGCTCTAGTCTTGCAAGTGACAACAACTGATTTGCCAAATGTGTGGTGCGTTGAGTTGTCGTCAACAATTGTCCAAGTAGAGCTTGTCCGTCGGCAGGTGGTTCATCCATGGCCACTTCGATCTGACTACTTAAGGCAGCCAATGGGGTTCTGAGCTGATGTGCTGCATCGGCAATAAATCGTCTGTGACTGGCAAATGCCGTGGCAAGGTTTCCCAGTAATTCGTTGATACCATGGATTATCGGTGCCAGCTCTGCAGGCGCAGTACTTTCTTCAATGGCTCTCAGGTCGCTGGATGAACGACGAGTGATTTCATCGCGCAGGTGTTCAACAGGTGAGAGCCCACGGCGTACACCCAACAGGATTACTGCAATTGAAACAATTGCAAGCAGAGTCTCTGGGATCAGTATTCCTGCAAAAATGCCACCCGTTAAATGATCTCGGCCATGGACAGTCTGAGCAACAACAAGGAAATAGGTTTGTCCTTCAACTTTTTCACGCAGTAAAACGGCCCGGTGAACTTCGCCATTTAGGGTAATGTCACGGAACACACGGTCTTCATCAGACGCAAGTGCATTTACCTGTAGTAATTTTTGTTCACCCGAAAATATCCGCCCTGATTCGTCCCATGCAGCATATTCCACACGGTCATTATTATTCATCCTCAACATTTGGCGAGCAGCCGGAGGCAGATTGATGCTCATGACACCCTGGTGAATTTCGACTTGTTTGGAGATGTCAAAGGCATCGTTCAGCAGGCCAAGATCGTAAGCGTTGATCGCAGCGCGCAAAGCGAAAAAATAGGCAAAAATAGAGCCTGTCAACAAGATGATGACGAGTGGCCATAACAAACGTTTAAGAAGTTGTCGGTGCAGGCTGTTAACGTACACCGTCAGCCTCCTCAAGCATATAGCCCAGGCCACGCACGGTGCGGATAACCACCCCGGAGCCTTCGATTTTTACACGCACCCGGTGCACATAGGCTTCGATTGCATTGGCACTCAGATCCTTATCCCAGGCAGTAATTGCCTGTATCAGCTGTTCCTTGGAGATGATGCGTCGGGAGTGCATCGCCAAATATTCCAGCACACTCCATTCACGTGCAGATAAATCGAGTGACTGTCCATCCAGAGAGACGCGCTTTCCCAAGGGGTCCAACTCGAGTTTGGCAATTCTGAAACACGGGCCGCTGGTTCCTGAACTACGCCGGATCAGCGCGCGCACACGCGCCTGCAGTTCAGCCATGGCGATTGGCTTAACCACATAATCGTCCGCGCCCAGATTCAGTCCTTGTACCCGATCCTCGACTGCATCGCGCGCGGTCAGGATCAGCACCGGGATAGAAAGGTTGCGTCGACGAAGATGGCGCACAATCTCATACCCATCCCGGTCCGGCAGCCCCAAATCAAGTACGAGCGCATCGAAGTTTTCTACTGAAAGTGCATGCAAGGCATCCGCAACATTGCCTACCACATCCGCAGCAAAACCTGCATGAGTCAGCGATTGAGCCATAGCCTGAGCCATTGTTTTGTCATCTTCGACGATGAGTATTCGCATATCAGAACTTATCCATCAATTAGTTAGCCATTAGTCGGCAAAAATCCTGCAGAACCCCTTCATTTACGACCACATTGTCAGTTTTCTGTCAGAAAAATTCTTCAGAATGCGCAATCTTGAACGCGAGTGATGCAGGCGCGCAGTTTATTTCATTCAAAACCCCAATGCGCTGATTGAAAAAATTGAATTTTTTCGGATGATTTAAAAATCACGTACTTTTAGAACTTAAAACACAAATGACTATAGACAACGAGATACATACTGACCCAGTCGAACGTGAAATACCCCAGTTTTCGTCAAAGCTGCAGATTTTTATGCTGTTTGGCATCGTTGTATTGGCTGGCAGTGCGGCTCTTGTGATGCATTTCCTGTCAGCCACGCCCGAGCCTAAACCGGTTAGACCGGAGCTGCCTGGCACATTCAGACCCACCAAGGGGCAGCTGGACAGCCTTGCTATTTCGCCAGTTTTACAGATGAATTTCCGTGGCGAGCTGATAACTGATGGCAGCATTGCTTACAACGACAATACAACCACGCAGGTATTCTCACCGTATTCCGGTCGCGTGACTCGTGTTATCGCCCAGCTTGGAGACTTGGTAAAAAAAGGCGATCCATTGATGGTGGTGGCTGCTACGGAGTTCGTGCAGGCGAAGAGTAGCCTGATTGCGGCACGTGCCCAGGTCACGCTGACGACAGCTGCCGAAAAACGGCAACATGAGCTCTATCTGGCGAAAGCCGGCGCACAGAAGGACTGGCTACAAAGCCAGTCTGATCTGGCAACGGCGGAGGGCAATCTGCAGGCGGCGCGCAATCAGTTAAGTATCCTGGGCAAATCCGAACATGAAATCAGCGCGCTTGAAAACGGAGAAAAGGTATCAGAGATAAATCCGGAAGCTCTAGTCAGAGCGCCTGTCTCTGGCACAGTGACGCAGCGCCAGGTGGGTCTCGGTCAGTTTCTTCAGAGCGCATCAGGAGGTGCCACCATTCCGGTATATACGATAGGAAATTTATCAACGGTATACATGATTGCCAATGTGCGCGAGGGAGACGCGCCTCTCATGCATATTGGGCTGCCAGTCGAAGTGCATGTGCTGGCATTTCCAGACCGTGTCTTCAAGGCTAAATTATCTTGGGTCGCGCCAGCGATGGATATCAACACCCACCGCTTGCCAGTACGCGCAGAAATCGCTAATAGCGACGGTGCCTTAAAACCGATGATGTTTGCCAACTTCAGTATTGTGACCAGCGGTGAAATAAAAACCATCGGCGTGCCGCAAAGTGCTGTGATATATGAAGGGGGCGAGTCACATGTGTTCGTTGCAAATAGTGACGGCACGTTGGCGATACGCCCTGTTCGCATTGGACGCATCAGCGGCGATTTTCTTGAAGTCACTTCGGGCCTTGCCGCTGGTGAGAAAATCGTCACCCGTGGCACCTTATTCATTGATCGCGCGGCCGAAGGAAGTGAACGATGAATAAAGTCGTTGCATTTGCGCTTAAACAGCGCGTGGCCGTGATGCTTATGATGGCGACTCTTTTTATTGCAGGTATAGTCAGTTTCGTTAAACTCAATATTGAAGCTTATCCTGATCCTGTTCCGCCTCTGGTCGATATCATCACGCAGAGCAGCGGACAATCTGCCGAAGAGATTGAACGCTATATCACGATCCCGCTTGAAGTTCAGTTAGCCGGAATTCCGCATGTAACGACGGTACGCACGATTTCGTTGTTCGGCCTATCCGATGTGAAGGTGCAGTTCACCTATGACATTAGCTATAAAGATGCCGAGCAGCAGGTCATAAACCGACTATCCCAATTATCGCCCTTGCCCAACGGGGCGATGCCGCAGATTTCACCCACCAGCCCGATAGGCGAAATTTTGCGCTACCGCGTGTTCGGCCCGCCGGGCTATTCGGTGCAGGACTTGAAGACCGTCGAAGACTGGATGCTGGAGCGACGCTTTAAGGCGGTGCCCGGCGTGATTGATGTTAACGGTTGGGGTGGTAAGACCAAGGACTATGAGGTCAGCATTGATCTGTCCAAGCTAATCCGTTACGGTCTCACTGCCCCGCAGGTGCTGCAAGCAATTAACAACAGCAATCTCAATGTGGGCGGCCAAACGGTCAATTTCGGGCCGCAGGCGGCGGTCGTGCGTGGTGTTGGCCTGATTCATTCGACGGATGATATTCGCAACACGATGATCACCGCGAGCAATGGTACGCCGGTCTTGGTTCGCGACATTGCCACAGTCAGCGTCGGCAATCTGCCGCGTCTGGGGATTGCCGGCAATGACCAAGATGACGACATCGTGCAGGGCATCGTGCTGATGCGGCGCGGCGAACAAAGCACACCGACCATCCAGCGCGTAGAGGCTGAGCTTAAAAAGATCAACAAATCCGGAGTGTTACCGCCAGGTGTACACATCGAGAGGATCTATGATCGCAGCGAGTTGATCAGCATTACCACGCATACCGTTATCGAGAACCTGTTATTCGGCATCGTATTGATTTTCATCGTGCAGTGGGTATTTCTGGGCAACTTGCGAAGTGCAATCATTGTCAGCGCGACGATCCCGTTCGCCATGTTCTTTGCGATCATCATCATGACGTTGCGCGGCGAGTCAGCTAATTTGCTATCGGTTGGTGCCATCGATTTTGGCCTGATTGTCGATGCGACGGTGATCATGGTGGAAAATATCTTTCGCCATCTTGCTGAAAGCAAGGAAAAAACTCACGCAGAAGCACCTCTTTTCATGCTACATGTTCGTCCTGATACGTCGCTGCACGGCAAAATGGCACACATTGCCTTCGCCGCGACCGAAGTCAATCGCTCGATCTTTTTTTCTGCAGCCATCATCATTGCCGGATTTATCCCGCTGTTTACCCTGAGCGGCGTCGAAGGACATATTTTCGGACCAATGGCATCAACTTATGCATACGCCATCATTGGCGGACTGGTCGCAACCTTTACGATTGCGCCAGCCTTAAGTTCTCTGCTCTTGCCTGCGCAAGTTACCGAAAATGAAACCATTGCAGTGAAATGGATGAGGCGAATTTATACCCCGCTGATCGGATTCTCCCTTAAAAACCGGGTATTGATGCTATCCGGTTCTGCAATATTGGTAATTGTTGCCGGGTTCGCCGTACATTCGTTAGGGCTTGAATTCATGCCAAAACTGGAAGAAGGCAACATGTGGATCAGAGCCTCCATGCCCGCCTCCATTTCACTGGAAGAGAGCAATACTTACGTCAATCGAATACGCACATTGATCAAGAGTTATCCCGAGGTGCAAACCGTTATCTCGCAAAATGGACGGCCTGACGATGGAACCGATGCGACCGGATTTTTCAATGCAGAATTCTTCGTACCCTTAATTCCTTTCGACACCTGGCCAAAAGGGGTTGATAAGGAAAAACTGACCGAAGAAATCAGTTCAAAGATGCAAGCTGAGTTCCCAGGCATAGAGTTCAATTTTTCGCAATATATCGAAGATAATGTTGAAGAGTCGTCATCCGGTGTCAAGGGTCAGAATGCAATCAAGCTGTATGGCAATGATCTGGCTGCACTGGAAAAAACCGCCAAACAGATTCAGGAGGTCATGGCGACCGTGCCGGGAGTTACTGATCTGTCTATTTTCAGAGCACTCGGGCAGCCGACAGTGAAGATAGACATCGACCGTGCCCGTGCTGCACGCTACGGTCTTGCACCCGGGGACATCAACGCAACGGTTCAAGCGGCGATTGGTGGTCAGGCAGCTGGAAACTTATATGAAGATGGCAGTGACCGCAATTTCCCTATAACTGTGCGCCTGGTTCCTCATGACCGGAAAAGCCTAGATGCAATTAAACGGATTGCTATCGGTGCTCCTGGTCCCAACGGCGTGGTTCAGATTCCTTTGAACGATGTCGCCAGCGTCAATTTGGTCACGGGCGCATCCTTCATCTACAGAGAAGGTCAGGAACGTTATATTCCGATCAAGTTCAGCGTACGTGGCCGCGATTTGGGTGGTGCGGTCATGGAAGCGCAACGCAAGGTGGCTGAACAGGTGAAGATACCCGGCGGTTACCGGATGGAGTGGGTAGGTGAATTCGGGCAGATGAATAAGGCGATGGCGCGTCTTAAGATTGTTGTGCCTTTAAGCCTCGGACTCATCCTGTTGCTGCTGTTTTTTAACTTCAATTCGATTACAGACACTTTGCTGGCTGCCAGCGTGATGCCAATGGCGCTGATAGGTGGCATTTTTGCACTCTATTTGACCGGAACACCATTCAGCGTGTCGGCTGCAATCGGGTTTATCGGCCTGTTCGGCATCTCGGTGATGGAAGGGATTATTGTACTGACGTATTTCAATCAGATCATCGAAACTGGCGCGGAACGTTCACAGGCTATCGCCAAGTCATGTCAGACCAGATTAAGACCCGTGATGATGACTTGTTGCGCGGCGTGCGTTGGTCTTTTGCCTGCCGCTTTTGCAACCGGCATCGGCTCGCAGGTACAAAAGCCGCTGGCACTTGTGGTGGTCGGCGGAATTTTGCTAGCGCCAGTGCTGGTTCTGATTATTCTGCCGTTGTTGATTGATCTTTTTTCCAAACGTAAATCGCCATTGAAAACAAAGGATACCGTAACGACGGCAGAAGCATGATGAAATCATTTTCAAAATTACGCATTGCAATTCGAGCCATCTGCCTTGTTTTGACCACGACTGTCACGGGTTGCGCGGTTGGTCCCGATTTCAAGCGGCCTGATGCGCCCAAGGCCATTGGTTATGCACCGACAGGGGCAATATCGGAAGCAACCACTTCAGCGCCTGTCAAGCAGGGAGAATCACAGCGATTCAGCATGAGTACAGATATTCCGTACGACTGGTGGACGTTATTCGGATCGCCGCAGATTAACTCACTGGTGGAACGCGCATTCAAAGCCAATCCAGATATCGCCTCTGCTCAGGCTGCCTTGCGTCAAGCACAGCAAAACGTAGTCGCGCAGCAGGGATTTTTCTATCCGACGGCCGGTGTGAGTTACTCGCCTTCACGCAACAAGCTGGCGGGCAATATGGGCGGCAACTCTCCCGGTATACAGGGTAATGGCAATGTGATTCAGACTGGCTCGAATCCTGCCGGGCCTATCTATAATTCAGCCGCCTATTACAACTTTCACGTTGCGCAGTTAACCGTGGGTTATGTGCCGGACGTATTCGGCCTTAATCGCAGAATGGTGGAATCGGCTCAAACACAGGTAGATGCGCAAAAGATGCAATTGGAAGCGACCTATATTACGCTGGCCTCGAACGTCGTTGCCGCTGCGATACAGGAAGCGTCGCTCCGCTCGCAGATAGCCGCAATGGAAAAAGTGGTCGGCTTCAACAGGCAGATACTTGAACTTCTGCAGACTCAATCCAGGCTTGGAGACGTCTCCGGCGTGGATGTTGCGGCACAGGAGTCATTGCTCGCGTCCATGGAGCAGACGTTGGCACCACTTCTGGCTCAACTGGAACAAACGCGCGATTTGATACGCGCGTTGGCAGGCAATTCGCCGGATGAGGACGTTGGGGAAAAGTTTGAACTTGCATCGCTTCATTTGCCGGAGGAACTACCGCTCAGTCTGCCTTCCAGAACTGTCGAACAGCGCCCGGATGTGCGCGCTGCCGAAGAACAGCTGCACTTTGCGAGCGCACAGGCAGGGGTGTCCATCGCCAATAGACTGCCGCAATTTGCCCTGACCGCAGCCATAGGCGGCATGGCGGATAATCCCTCATGGATGTTCCGTTCCGGCGGCGGTTTTTTCGATCTGACTGCCAGCGTCAGTCAGACTATTTTTGACGGTGGTACCCTGCGTGCAAGATCACGTGCAGCCGAGCAGGCGTTGATAGGGGCGGGGGCGCAATATCGCAGTACGGTGATTGCCGCATTACAGAATGTGGCTGATACCCTGTACACAATTCAGTCTGATGCCAACGTTCTCAAGGCGGCAGCTTCAGGTGCTCAGGCGGCGCAGACTACAGTTGAACTTGCGCGCAAACAGTACCAATTGGGTGCAGTAAATTACCAGGTACAGCTGGCTGCTGAACAAAATGATCAGCTTGCAATGATCAATCTGACACAGGCACAAGCCAGTCGCCTGGGCGTAACTGTCGCGCTTTACCAAGCGCTGGGTGGAGGCTGGTGGAATCGATCCGATATGCCACGCTCACAGTAATTGGTCTCCAATCTGTGTAAGGCTTACATAACACAACACATAGGCTGAGATGATAAATATGGTTTGCCCGCATTTCATTTTATCGGGACTTCTCAATGGTAACGTCCTAGTGTCAAGATTCGCCTAGGCTGGCGAGTATCAATGCCAGTTTCTTTTCACGCGTGAGTCTTTTGATCGCCAGCTCTCGCTTGGATGCAACGGAGCGGTCATCGCAGGTTTCGCTAAACACCAGCTCAACAGGCGTGCGGATGCGGGTGTATTTCGCGCCTGTGCCGCCGTTGTGTGCGGCGAGGCGTTTCTCCAGATCGTTGGTGATGCCGCAGTACAGCGTGTCGTCAGCGCAGCGCAGCATATAACAGAACCAGGTCACACCCTCTCCCTAGCCCTCTCCCGCAAGCGGGCGAGGTGATGTTTCGGGACGTGTCCACGCATAGGTCAGCATGGCAATCAACAGCAGCACCACCGCCGCATTGCCCCAGCGCACATAGGGCGTGCTGCCCGCATAACCCTGCGCCATGCGCTGCAGCACGCCTTCCTGGTGTTGCGGCAATTGCTGCAACACCTTGCCATCCACGCCGATGATGGATGTCACGCCGGTGTTGGTGGCGCGCAGCATCATGCGCCCGGTCTCCAGCGCGCGCAGTTGGGAAATCTGGTTGTGTTGCGCCGCCGCAAAGGAACGCCCGTACCAGGCATCGTTGGTCACGTTCACCAATAGCGTGGCTTGCGGCAGGACACGGATGATTTCTTCGCCGAACACGTCCTCGTAGCAGATGTTGACCGCCACCTGCTGCCCCGCCACCGCCAGCGGAGCTTGTGTCGTGCCACCGCTGGTCAGGTCGCCCATCGGGATGTCGAGCACACCGTTGATGAACCAGGCCAACAAGGAGCGCAACGGGATGAATTCGCCGAAGGGCACGAGATGCTGTTTGCGGTAATGCAAATCACCCGCAAAGCTGTTCTCGGAGCTACCCAGCGCGAACACGCTGTTGAAATACGCCCCCTGGTCGCGTTCGAACGAGCCTATCAGCACGTCGCCGACATCGAGTTTGGCGTGCTCGCGCAATTCTTCGATCAGGCGCGGCGGGATTTCCTGGCGCAACAGCGGGAACGCGCTTTCCGGCAGCACGGTCAAGCGCGCGTGGTTTTCCAATACCCGGCGGCGATACATTTCCAGCGTGCCGACCAGCGCGTCTTCGCTAAATTTCAGATCTTGCGCGATGTTGCCCTGCACCAGTGCCACGCTGAACGGCTCGCCCTGCGGGTGCGTCCAGGCCACATCGCGCAGCAGTGCGCCCGTCACCCACAGCATGGCAAACAGGACAACCGAAACACCTACTAATCGTCGCTGTGCGGTGAACCCTGCGCGCGGGCTGTTGCGGGCTTGATACGGAAGCGGCATGTGGAAATACAGACGGGCCAACAGTCCCGCGCTGAGCGCAGCGGCCAGAGATACGCCATACACGCCCAGCACCGGCGCATAACCGGCCAGCGGGCTATCGCTATGCGCATAGCCCGAGACCAGCCAGGGGAAGCCGGTGAGCAGCATGCCGCGCAGCCATTCCACCGCCACCCAGACGGCCGGCATCACTACCAGAAAACGCAGGCTGGATGAGACCTTGAAACGAGCTTGCGCATAACCGGCCAGCGCGGGCAGCAATGCCCAAAACGCCGCGAACAATAACGTGGCTGACAGTGCCAGCCACGGCGGCACGTCGCCGTAATCATGCAGTGCCACATAGATCCAGCTGATACCCGACACGAACAGACCCAGCCCGAACCAGAAGCCCAGTTTGGCTGCTGCTCGGGGCGTAGCGACACGCTGCCATAGCACGAACAACACCGCGAGTGCCAGCACCGTGACGGGATAGAACGCGACAGGCGCGAAGCCGAACACACACGATGCGCCCGCCAGCAATGCCAGGCCGTTATTCTTATTGATTGGATTCATGCCAGTGTAGTCAAACCGATTCAAGCTCACGCCGCGAAGGGCTACAGTTTAGAGTATTTTTTATACTCGGATAGGCCGGTATAAAACGATGCAGCCGGACACCCCCGGCTGCATCAGTGAATGTTTTAGCGCGAAATCAGGGCGCAAACAGAGCGGCGGCCCCGGGCTGTTGTGCGATGGCCTGCTCGACTTCGATCCGCGTCAAAGGCCCCTGGTGGCGGCCCACCAGTTTGCCTGATGGGGCATAGAGAAAACTGGTCGGCAAACCCAACAGCCCGCCGAAGTCTGCGGCGGTATCCTCGTTGCCCAGTACGATGGGGTAGGAAAGCGCTTGATGTGCCGCCATGTCCAGAACGTCCTTGCGGTTCTTATACATCACCGCGACCCCGAGCACCTGCACGTCTTGGTGCTGCTGTTGCAAGGCGATGAGCTCGGGAAATTCCTGAATACATTCCGGACACCAGGGTGCCCAGAAATTAACCAGTACCCACTTGCCCTTTTGTTCGGAGAGCCTGTAGCGAACACCGTTTTTGTCCTTGAGGTTCCAGTCGTCGGCAACTGCCGATTGCACCATACCCAGGGAGATCAAGCATGCCAACAGGCACACCCAAGCGCGAATCGAAGGAACAGTTTTCAAAGGTTTCATGTCATTAAATCGGTGGTATTCAGTCGAAATATTGTCTCACACCCGGCGTGAAGGGGTAACGGGAAACCCGTGCTAGCCCGTCCGTCTCCCGGTAAATGGGCGATTGGATAAACGGCACAAAGATGCTCCGCCGTCGGTCGCATAGGCCGGCATGCATTGCATACATTTGAAACGTGGCGGCATGGCATGACGTTGCTTACATGTGAATGATGGCGGCCATTGTAACGGTCGGGAAGGTTCCCCTCCTGCGGCATATTGTCGCAGCGGCGAGCCGCTGCGACAGGCGCAATAATCGGCCGGGCCTCTGGCCGGCGATTCGCATTTTTTATGTCCGCACCTGCAATAGCGTAGAATCCGCACCTCGCGCAATTCCCGCCGTTTCATACGCTTTACCAATCATGGAAAAAATCCGCCTGTCCAAACGCATGTCCGAACTCGGCCTGTGCTCCCGTCGCGAAGCCGATGCCTATATCGAGAAAGGCTGGGTCGAAGTCGATGGTGTGCCGGTCAGCCAGCTGGGCAGCAAAGTGACCTCCGATCAAAAGATTACGCTGCGCACGCCCGCGCAAAACACCCAGCAACAGCGCGTCACCATCATCATGAACAAACCCGTCGCTTATGTTTCCGGCCAAGCCGAGCATGGTTACAAGCCGGCCAGCGTGCTGTTCGATGAGAGCACGCGCTGGGCGGACGATCCTTCGCCGACGCGCTTTCACCGCAGCCAACATCTCGGCCTCGCTCCCGCAGGCCGCTTGGACATTGACTCGCAGGGCCTGCTGGTACTCACCCAGGATGGTCGCATCGCCAAACAACTGATAGGCGAAGACTCCAGGGTCGATAAGGAATATCTGGTGCGTGTGCAAGGAAAATTGGAAGACAGCGGCCTCGCGCTGTTGTGTCAAGGTCTCAAGCTCGATGGCGAATATCTAAAACCTGCCAAAGTCGCCTGGCAGAACGAGGACCAATTGCGCTTCGTGTTACGCGAGGGCAAGAAACGCCAGATACGCCGCATGTGCGAGCTGGTCGGATTGAAGGTCACCGGCCTGAAACGCATCCGCATCGGCAAAGTGAAACTGGGCGATCTTCCCGTGGGGCAGTGGCGTTACTTGGGCGAAAACGAGCAGTTCTGATAGTCCAGCTGGACAGTACTCCCGCCCGGCTTATATGTTCTTCAGTGCGCGTTCGATCTTCACATCGGCCTCGCGCGCCAGCCCGGCGAGCTTGCTGTCTCCCAATATCTGCATCATCGCGGTGGGCTTGACGAATTCCAGCGAGATTTTCCCCGGTTCGATTTCACGGATCACCGCATTACAGGGCAGCAGGCTCACCACATCACTGTTCGCCGTGTAGGCTTCGTACGCCATGTTCGGGTTGCATGCCCCCAAGATTACGGTAGGGATAATATCCTTGCCGGTTTTCTCCTTGATCTTGCTGTGCATGTCGATGCGGGTGAGAATGCCAAAACCCTCGGCGGCGAGTGCCTTGGTTACGCGCTCGATAGCATGGTCAACGGTGTCTGAGATTTCGCGCTTGAAATTGATTGCGGTCATGATAGTGCTCCAGAATAAACAGGGCACTGATCATAACGCAAACGTCCCGACCATGCCGATTGGGTATGTTTCAGCCTTCCGGCAAATACTGCTTGCGCAAGAATCCCTACACGCTCGCAATCCCTTTTGCAGCGTAGTCAATGAAATCCTGCATTCCGGGTGTAAGTTGTTTCTGATGATGCACCAGCAGGCTGAAGCGCCGATTGAGGCTCCCAAAAACCGTCTTGAGTTTAACCAATCTGCCGGTTTCCAGCGCGTCAGCGACAACGAAGCGCGACAGACAGGCGATGCCCAGTCCCTGTACCGCACTTTGCTTGATGGCTTCATGGTCGTTGAATTCCAGCGTGCTTCTTAATTGCGGTAGATGCGGCAGCAATGCCTGTTCCAACGCATCGCGGGTCCCGGAACCTCGTTCGCGCAACAGCCAGTTGCTTGTGGCTAGCCGCTCGGACGGTATCAGATGCTCACCATATTCCCTGGCAACAGGATGGCCGGGAGCAGCAACCAATAAAAGTTCATCCTGCAGCCATGGCATCACCGCAACATCCGGCCTGTGACACGGCCCTTCGACCAGGCCAATATCTACCTCAAAGCCAGCCACCTTGGCTGCGATATCAGCCGTGTTCGCGACGACGACCTGTAACGGTGGCGTGACATCGCCCAATACCATGCCATGTGAGTGCCAGTAATCGGCCAATAAGCGCGGCAGCAGGTAATTGCCTATCGTCAGACTTGCGCCGATGATGAGCAAGCTGGGGGCGGTACCGAGATAGCTCTGTTCCAGGCTCTCGGCACTGTTCAATACCGCCATGGCCTGCGGCAACATGGCCCGCCCGTGATCGTTCAACTGTAGCCGCTTGCCTACCCGATCAAACAGCTGCACATTCACTGTCCGCTCCAACTCGGCAATGGCTGCGCTAATGGCCGATTGCGACAGTGCGATGTGCTCGCCTGCGGCTGTGGCACTCCCACTTTGCGCGATGGCTACAAAGATTTGCAACTGCCTTAGCGTCAATCGCATACATTTCCCAACCGGCAAAAATCGTTAATCTATCACTTTTATAGGTAAGTTGCACAAATACAATCCATTTAATTTATATGCCGGATGTCTGTAAAGTTGAGGTCATCACCATCGCGCCTTACAAAAGATTGGCACACATGCAAACACACACCAAAAATTATCTATCCGGCATTTTGCTGAGTCTTGCCATCGCCACGATTGCATTGCTGCTCGCGCAAAACCAGTGGTTCCAGAAACATGCAATCGGCGCTCTGACCTTATCCATACTGTTCGGAATTTTGATCGGCAACACGGTGTTCCCGCGTATAGAGGATCGCAGCATGAGCGGTGTACTATTCTCGAAGCAACGCCTGCTCCAGCTTGGCGTTATTTTATACGGCTTCAGACTGACCTTTGCCGACATCGCACATGTGGGGCTAGGGGGGGTAATGATTGATGTCATGGTATTAACCAGCACTTTTGCCTTGGCGTTGTTTGCCGGGTGCAGGCTGCTCAAGCTCGATATCAATACTGTGATACTGATCGGTGCGGGCAGCTCGATCTGCGGAGCAGCTGCTGTCATGGCGACCGAGCCGGTCGTACGGGGTCGGGCAGAGCATGTGTCGGTCGCCGTTTCCACGGTGATCGTGTTCGGCACGCTCAGCATGCTGCTCTATCCGGCACTATCTCAGTGGAATCAGGTCTGGCATCTCCTGCCTGTTTCGCCTGAGGCGTTTGGTATTTTTACCGGCTCTACGGTCCATGAAGTCGCGCAAGTCGTTGCTGCGGCAAAACCGCTGGGCGATGCCGCCACTGACACGGCAGTGATCACCAAGATGGTCAGAGTCATGATGCTGGCACCATTCCTGGTCTTATTATCCGTGTATGTTGCGCGCACTCGGTCGGCCATTGCTGCCGAACCCACGATGGCAATCAACATTCCTTGGTTCGCGTTAATGTTTGTGGCAGTGACCGGCATTAATTCGCTGGCGATTCTGCCGCAGCCCGTGGTTAGCGGTGCCATTAACCTCGATACCTTATTTCTCGCCACCGCCATGGCTGCGTTAGGCTTGTGCACACACTTTACCGCGATTAGAAAAGCAGGCTATAAACCTCTGCTGCTGGGCGGCATCCTGTTTGTCTGGTTGGTGCTGGGCGGGGGTTTAATCAACTGGTCGATGATGGCCGACAATTATCAATGAACGGGGGAATGTCGCATGAGCAAAGGCAAAAGGGAAGTTTGTAGCGCGCCAGCACATACAGCAAAGAAGAACTCGCTAATTCGCAACAACAAGGAATGCAAATGAACATTTCATTGG
>JABEVF010000062.1 GCA_013043965.1 Gallionella sp.
AAATATGCGGTTTGGGTTCGCTCAAATAACAGCCCAAGAAATTCGCGATGTCTTCTCGATCCCAGCGTATCTGTTTGATGGCCTGCGCGACCTGATCCAGCATTGCCGGGCTGATCTCGGACGGGTGGCGTTGCGTTGCCAGGCCGGGGTCGGCATACATGCCTGCTACATTGATGCGGTCTTGCAGATACACTAGGAACTGTTCCGCCAGTTCCTGATAGGACGGGGTGCGGAAGCCTATCGAATAAGTCATGCAATCATCTTCGGCGATGCCGTTGTGCGCGCAATGGGGGGGCAGATACAACATGTCACCCGCTTCCAGCGACCATTCCTGCTCCGCTCTGAAATCCTTCAATATGCGCAATGGCGCATCGGCTATCAGGGTGCGGTCGGCCTGGGTGGATATCTGCCAGCGGCGGCGTCCCTTGCCTTGCAACAGGAATACGTCGTATGAGTCGAAATGCGGACCAACACCGCCCCCCTTGGGCGCGTAGCTGACCATCAGGTCATCCAGTCGTGTATGGGGGATGAAATTGAACCGCTCGAGCAACTCGCCGGCCTTCGCCAAGTGATGGTTGACACCTTGTACCAATACGGTCCATTTGGCTTTGCCGAAATCGGAAAAATCATCGGGTGTGAAAGGGGCGTGGTGTAGCGCGAACTTGCCCCGGTACTGTGTGACCAGGCGGGATTGGATGTCATCCGTGCAGGCCAAGGCTATCAGTTGCTGCGGTTCGAGCAGGCCTTTGAAGCCGGGTATCGCCTGGCGTATCAGCAGCGGTTTTTTTTGCCAGTAATCGCGCAGAAATTCTTCCACGCTCAAACCGCCGAGTAGTGTTTGCAGGGTTTTCATGGGCCAGATTATAGCCGCGCTATTTTGAGTCTGGCGTGTCGAAAATTTTTATGGGCGATTGCAAAAGCATTTACAATGCCGCACAGGGGGAACTGAACTATGCAATTCGAACCGTTAGTTGTAGGAATGGAAGCGCCACATTTTGAATTGCCAGATGCGGATATGCAGACTTTTGCGCTCACTTCTCAGCATGGCAAGAACAACGTCGTATTGTATTTTTACCCGCGAGACGACACGCCGGGATGCACTTTGGAAGCCAACGAGTTTAGCGAACTGGACGCGGACTTCGCCGCGCTTGCAACGATCGTGGTGGGGGTGAGCCGTGATGACTGTTTGAGCCATGCCACGTTCCGCGATAAATACGGATTGTCGGTCTTGTTGCTGTCTGATCCCGATGCGCGCGCGTGCAAACGTTATGGCGTGATGTACGAGAAAGAGGTCAGCACCGAGACCGATCGGGGTGTTGAGGTGCATAAAAAACCGTCTATCAAACGCTCCACTTTTATCATCGATAAACATGGCAAGTTGCGCCATGTCGCATACGGTGTGCAAGCGCATGGACACGCGCAAGAGATTTTGAATCTACTAAAGGAAATGAAATGAAAATTGTTAAGGACTCGGTTGTCTCGCTGCGATATGAATTGCTGGATTCGGAGGGGGTGTTGGTCGAAACAGTCGAAGACCCGATCAGTTATTTGCACGGCGGATACGACGGGATTTTTCCATTGGTCGAAGAGGCGTTGCACGGCAAGGCAGTAGGCGATAAGGTCAGCGTGACTTTGCAGCCGGACGATGCTTTTGGCGAGTATGAGCATGAGATGGTCGAAGTCGAGGCGCGCAGCTCCTTCCCCAAGGATGTGGCGGTCGGTATGCAGTTCGAAGGCGCGCCTGAAGAAGCCGATGATGAAGATTTCATTCTGTATACCGTAATCGAAATAACCGACGATGAAGTGACGGTGGATGGCAACCATCCTCTGGCCGGCAAGACCCTGACCTTCAATTGTGCCGTGACGGGTGTGCGTGCCGCCACCGCGGATGAATTGCAACACGGCCATGTGCATGACGAAGGCGGTCATCTGCACTGAGTTTTGACCTCACAAACCTGCGCTTAGATTGCGTTGTTGCGCGGAACTTGCTTACTCGCCCGGCTAACGGCATGTAGTTGCGACATAACCTAAAGGTTGGCCTGCTCCGGAATTCGCGTTGCTGGTTTTCTTGGTCACTCTGTTTGGTGCTGCCCGCACTCAAACCGCCCGCTACGGATTTTCAAGGTTCGCGGGATCGGGATGAGAACAAATAAAAACTCGAAACCTGATTGTTTCGAGTTTTTATTCTTTGGAGTTTTATATGCAAATAATTGATTCTATTGAGTCTTTACGCGACTTGTTGGTGTCTCAGTCCAGTGTCGCATTGGTTCCGACTATGGGTAATCTGCATGAGGGGCATCTGGCATTGATGAGTCAAGCCCGCCAGCACGGTAAGCTGGTGGTGGCGAGCATCTTCGTCAATCCTTTGCAGTTCGGACCCAGTGAGGACTTTGACCGTTACCCGCGTACCCTGGCGGAGGACTGCAACAAGTTGCAAGGGGTGGCCGATGTGGTGTTTGCGCCGTCCATTAATGATATGTACCCTCAGCGACAAACTGTATTTGTCGAGTTGCCCGAGATTGCCAATGAGTTGTGCGGCGCATCTCGCCCGGGACACTTTCGCGGTATGGCGACGGTGGTGCTGAAATTACTCAGCATCGTCCGGCCGCAGGCTGCCTTCTTCGGTAAAAAAGATTATCAGCAGCTGCATATCATTCGGCAGATGGTTACGCAATTTAACTTGCCGGTGCGCATCGTGGGCGGCGAGACGGTGCGCGCCGCAGACGGCCTGGCCCTGAGTTCGCGCAACCAGTATTTGAGCGAGGAGGAGCGCCAGGAGGCTCGCCGCTTGAGTTGCATGCTGCGAGAGATGCGGCTGGAGATGCTCGCTGGCGATCGTTCTGTGGAACGATTGCAGCAAGCAGCTACCGAAGCGCTCGCCAGCAGGGGGTGGTTGGTCGATTATGTTTCAGTGCGTGATCAATTGACATTGCAGGCGGCCCAACCATCAGATCGTGAACTGGTGATCCTGGCCGCGGCAACATTGGGCAAGACACGCTTGCTGGACAACATCGAAGTATATCTGCCCGGATGAGTGCTATATAATCCGCGCCCCATTTGAAATGGAGGTCCCTTATGCAAAGAACCATGCTTAAAGCCAAGTTGCACCGGGTGCATGTCACGCATTCCGAGTTGCACTATGAGGGCTCGTGCGCGATCGACGATGATTTGCTGGATGCCGCCGATATTCATGAGTACCAGCAAATCGATATTTATAATGTGACGAATGGCGAGCGCTTCACCACTTATGCGATACGCGCGCAGCGCGGCTCCGGTGTGATTTCCGTGAACGGGGCGGCCGCCCATAAGGCGAACCCGGGGGATATTTTGATTATCGCCACCTACGCCGTGTATACCGAACTGGAGTTGCGAGAATTCCATCCCAAGCTGGTGTATGTGAACGAGCATAACCGCATCGTCGCGCAACGTGACGAGATATCTGTGCAAGCAGCTTAGCAAGGCGTTTTTCAAATATTGCGCAGCTACAACTCTCCCGGGGGCTTTCACGCGGGAGCGGATCGAGCGGTGGATATTGTGAGTTACCCACCGGAGACGATAGGGATGGATTTGAAGGCGGCGATTGTTTTTTTGGGCGCCTTGGATAAGTCGGCTAGCGTGTATTGGTCGAGTACGCCCATGAAGGTCGCTTGCGCATTGAATAATACGGATTTCAGGCTGCAGGAGCGGGTGATGACGCATTGATCCGTCGCGGGGTTGAAGCATTCCAGCAAATCCAGATCGGGTTCGGTAGCGCGCACCACATTCCCGATCAATATCTCTTTGGCGGGATGGGCTAGCCTGAGTCCGCCATTCCTGCCCCGGGTCGTCAAGATGTATCCCTTAAGCCCCAGGTTGTGCACCACTTTGACGAGATGGTTGCGCGAAATCTTATAGAAATCGGCGAGGTCGCTGATCGTCACCACTTCGTCTTCCTTGCCGGCTAGATACAGTAGGACTCGTAATGAGTAATCGGTGTATAGGGTCAAGCGCATTTCTTACCTTTTCCGGGTTGTACGGCTCTAACAAGCTTTGGTGAGGCGGCTATTCTACTGGGCGGCCGCATCCGGGTGGTCATCTTTCACGTATCGGATACCGCCGATCCTCGCAACATTCTCTTACAATTTCTCGAACACAATTCTTGACGCGTTTGCCGAAGAACAATTAAGATGCACTAAGAATGTATCTTATTGTTGTGTTGGTCTAGCGCAGCTTGAATATACATCCTCGGAGTGCGTTTATACAATCACCAGGACTTTCTGGCAGTAGGTCAAATAACTTTAGGAGAAGAATATGAGTCTGTTTAACGAAATTGGTGGTGAAGGTGCAGTGGATGCTGCAGTGGATATTTTTTATCGCAAGGTTTTGAAAGATGATCGCATCAAGAGGTTCTTCGATGGTGTCGATATGAACAAGCAGGCGGCCAAGCAAAAGGCCTTTTTGACCATGGCATTCGGTGGCCCGCACAACTACTCCGGTGCGGATATGAGAAAAGGCCATGCCCATCTTGTCGCTCAGGGGCTCAACGACTCGCATTTTGATGCGGTGATGGAACACCTTGGCGGCACGCTTGCCGAGCTTAAAGTGCCGGGGCATTTGATCGCGCAGGCCGCTGCCATTGCGGAAAGCACCAGGCATGACATTTTAGGCAAATAGGTTCAGACACCGATGCCCAAGATTATTTATGGCGGGCAGTCATACGAGTGCGACGAGGGCTCGGTTCTCGACTGTTTAACTGCCCACGGTGTTGCCGTTCCTTCCTCCTGTCGCTCCGGCGTTTGTCAGACCTGTCTGATGCGCGTGACCGAGGGTGAGGTGCCCGAAAAGGCACGGGCAGGGTTGAAACCGACGCTTGCCGCCCAGAATTACTTCCTGGCGTGTTCCTGTTATCCCGAAAAAGACATCGAGGTCGCCCTGCCCGAAGCCGGGCTTGGTAGGTTGGAGGCCAAGGTTGCCCGTGTCGAATATCTCAATGCCGATATTCTGGGTATCAGGCTCAAGCCTTCCCGGACCTTTGAATACAAGGCGGGGCAATTCATCAATCTTTTCAAAGATGAGGCTACGGCGCGCAGCTATTCACTGGCAAGCGTCCCGGCTCTGGAGGAGGAGCTTTTCCTCAATGTGCGCAAGGTTCCGGGCGGGCTGGTGAGCGGTTGGGCTTTCGCGGATATCAAAGCGGGGGACACGCTGACGATCTCGGAAGCTTCCGGCGATTGTTTTTATGTTCCGGGGCAACCCGAGCAGAATATCCTCCTGATCGCCACGGGTTCGGGTCTCGCGCCGTTGTATGGCATCATCCGCGATGCGTTGTTGAACGAGCATCACGGCAAGCTCAGTCTTTATCATGGTAGCTATAACGCGGATGGGTTTTATCTGGTCGATGAGTTGAGGCGGCTTGCGCAGGCTCACCCCAACTTCGAATATGTGCCGTGCATATCCGATGGTGAGGCCTCGGTAGGATACGCGTCCGGGATGGTTTTGGATGTTGCCTTGGCTGACAATCCCGATCTTTCCGGTTGGCGCGTCTTTTTATGCGGCAATCCGAACATGGTCAATGCGGCCAAACAGCAGACGTTCTTTGCGGGCGCGTCCATGCGTGATATCTTTGCCGATCCGTTCTAGCCGGATGCGCATATAAAACTCTGTGTCATTCTTATGGCGGTTGCCACGGCCACACCGCCATCTTTGTCAAGACAAAATCCCGAGACTTTTGATGCTGTATGTTCAGGTCGATTCGGTTTGTTCCATTGACCATTCGGCTGTTCGCGGGTAGGATTGCGCGCTTTCGTGTTTGGCGGATTGATAACGTGCGACGCAAATTGGTTGTCGGAAATTGGAAGATGTACGGTCGTTTGGCGCGTAATCAGGAGTTGCTGCAAGGTGTGCTCGCCGGCGTGCGCGAATTGCGCGGTGCGGACTATGCGGTTTGCGTGCCTTACCCCTATCTGGCTCAGGCTCAGTCCTTATTGCAAGGCAGTAACGTGGCATGGGGGGCGCAGAACTTGAGCCCGAACGAAGAGGGGGCGTTCACCGGTGCGGTCGCTCCCGGGATGTTGACGGATTTCGGTTGCAAATTTGTGATCATCGGGCACTCCGAGCGCCGTGGCTTGTTCCATGAGAGCAACGAAGTCGCATCGGCCAAATTCGATGCCGCGCAAAAAGCCGGCATGACCCCGATCTTTTGCGTGGGCGAAACTTTGGCGGAGCGTGAATCGGACATCACGGAGCAAGTGGTCGCGACGCAATTGGACGCGGTGCTGGATCGCGCCGGCGTGCAAGCCTTGTCGAACGCGGTCATCGCGTATGAGCCGGTCTGGGCGATCGGCACAGGCAAGACGGCGAGCCCCGAGCAGGCGCAGGCGGTTCACGCTTTCATCCGCCGGCGTGTGGGGGGGCATGACCCTGAAGTGGCGGAAAAGCTGTGTATACTCTACGGCGGAAGCGTGAAAGCTGCGAATGCCGAGGCGTTGTTTGGTATGGCGGATATCGATGGTGGTCTGATAGGCGGGGCCTCATTGGTGGCGGAAGAGTTTGTGGCGATCTGTCGCGCGGCACAAAAATAATTTAAAAGTTCTGGGGTGAAGTGTGGAAACATTAGTTTGGATAGTGCATGTCTTGACCGCCGTGGTGTTGGTCGGCTTGGTGCTGGTTCAGCATGGCAAAGGCGCCGACATGGGGGCTGCGTTCGGTACCGGGTCCGCGGGTAGTCTGTTCGGTTCCAGCGGCTCGGCGAATTTTTTGAGCCGTAGTACTGCGGTTGCTGCAACCGTGTTCTTTGTGACCAGTCTTTTGTTGACTTACATTTATGCCCACCCTGCGCAGCAAAACGGGGTGATGGATAAGGTGAAGGTGTTGGAAAGCAAGTCTGCGCCAGTCGCACCTGCTGATACCTCCAAGTCTAGAGAAATCCCAAAATAGTAATATCGCGGTTGTGGTGGAATTGGTAGACACGCAAGCTTGAGGTGCTTGTGCCCGCAAGGGCGTGGGAGTTCGAGTCTCCCCATCCGCACCAAAACATAAGCTGATACGTGCGCGTGTCGGTAATTATAAAAAAGTGGCCATGGGTGTCCCAAGGGTCAAGGCAGAGGAGGAAGCTCAATGTTGGAAAATTATTTTCCGGTGCTGTTGTTTATCTGCGTCGGTTTGGCCGTTGGTGTCGCGCCTTTGGTGCTTGGCAGGTTGCTTGCCCCCAATCGTCCCGATAGTGAGAAGTTGTCTCCGTACGAATGTGGTTTTGAGGCGTTCGAGGATGCCCGGATGAAATTCGATGTGCGTTACTACCTGGTCGCCATCCTGTTTATTTTGTTCGATCTCGAAATCGCGTTTCTTTTCCCCTGGGCCATCGTGCTCAAGGAGATCGGTACGTTCGGTTTTGTCTCCATGATGATATTCTTGGCGATTCTGGTGGTCGGCTTTATCTATGAATGGATGAAAGGGGCGTTGGAATGGGAGTAGAAGGCATGCTGGAAAAGGGTGTCGTCACGACGACCCTGGACACCATCATCAATTACACCCGCACCGGCTCATTATGGCCGATGACTTTTGGTCTGGCGTGCTGCGCGGTAGAGATGATGCAGGCGGGTGCGGCGCGCTATGACCTGGACCGTTTTGGCGTGGTGTTCCGCCCCAGTCCGCGCCAGTCCGATGTGATGATCGTGGCGGGAACCTTGTGCAACAAGATGGCCCCCGCGCTGCGCAAGGTCTATGACCAGATGGCCGAGCCGCGCTGGGTAATCTCGATGGGCTCCTGTGCGAACGGCGGGGGCTATTATCACTATTCCTACTCGGTGGTGCGCGGTTGCGACCGCATCGTGCCGGTCGATGTATATGTGCCCGGTTGCCCCCCGACAGCGGAGGCGCTGCTGTACGGCATCATCCAGCTGCAAAACAAAATCAAACGTACCAATACCATTGCGCGCTAGGGTGAATTATGGCTGCTGACTTGATCACATTGCGCGACCATTTGTCCGGGTTGTTGGCCGGGAAATTGGTGAGCGTGCAAGATAAATTGGATGAGTTGACCGTGGTGGTGAAAGCCGCCGATCTGTTGCCGGTGATGTCTGTGTTGCGCGATGCCGACAAGTTGCGCTTCGAGCAGATGATCGATTTGTGCGGTGTGGATTATTCCGAATATGGCGACGGGGCATGGCAGGGCAAACGCTTCGCGGTGGTCTATCATCTCCTGTCCATCACTTACAACCGGCGGTTGCGCGTCCGCGTGTTTGCCGAAGAAGACGGTTTTCCGGTGTTGCCCACTGTGGTGGATATCTGGTCTTGTGCAAACTGGTACGAGCGCGAAGCGTTCGACTTGTTCGGTATCGTCTTCACGGGTCATCCCGATCTGCGCCGTTTGCTGACCGACTATGGTTTTGTCGGCAACCCGTTCCGCAAGGACTTCCCCTTGTCCGGTCATGTCGAGATGAAATATGACCCGGCGCAGCAGCGCGTGGTTTATCAGCCGGTTTCCATCGAACCGCGCGAAGTGACCCCGCGCATCGTACGTGACGAGTTGTACGGCTCGGTTCGGGGATAGCGCCATGTCGGGAATCAAGAATGACGCAATGCATTTCAGCTGCGGCATAACGCTGGCCGCGCCAACAGTGGCATGCACGGGAATTCAGTGTGGGCGCGCGCTACAAATCGTGGGAGGCATCTAACGCTATGTCCGAGATCAAGAACTACACAATGAATTTTGGGCCGCAGCACCCGTCCGCACACGGTGTGTTGCGCCTGGTGTTGGAGCTGGATGGCGAGGTCATCGAGCGTGCCGACCCGCACATCGGTTTGCTGCATCGCGCGACGGAAAAACTCGCCGAGCACAAGACCTTTTTGCAGTCTGTCCCCTATATGGACAGGCTCGACTATGTGTCGATGATGTGCAACGAACACGCTTATGTCATGGCGATCGAAAAGTTGGCGGGTATAGCCGTGCCCTTGCGCGCGCAATACATCCGGGTGATGTTCGACGAGATCACCCGCGTGTTGAATCATCTGCTGTGGCTGGGCGCGCACGGGCTGGACATCGGCGCGATGACCATGTTCCTGTATTGTTTCCGCGAACGCGAAGACCTGATGGATGTGTACGAGGCGGCTTCCGGCGCGCGCCTGCATGCGGCCTACTATCGTCCGGGCGGTGTGTACCGCGATCTGCCGGATTCCATGCCGCAGTATCAGGCTTCAAAGATCCACAATGCCGCAGCCGTGGCGAAGATGAACGAGAATCGCCAGGGTTCGGTGCTGGATTTCATCGAGGATTTCACCAAGCGCTTCCCCAAGTGTGTCGATGAGTACGAGACGCTGTTGACCGACAATCGTATCTGGAAACAGCGCACGGTAGGCATCGGCGTGGTCACACCGGAACGCGCGCTGGCGATGGGTTTCACCGGACCGATGCTGCGCGGCTCGGGTGTCGAATGGGATTTGCGCAAGAAGCAGCCTTACGAAGTCTACGACCGCATGGACTTTGACATCCCGGTCGGCAAGACCGGCGATTCTTACGATCGTTATTTGGTGCGGGTCGAGGAGATGCGCCAGGCTAACCGTATCATCGGGCAGTGTGTCGCCTGGCTGAAAGCCAATCCCGGCCCTGTGCTGACGACCAACCACAAGTTCGCTCCCCCCAGTCGCGTGGCGATGAAAGAGAACATGGAAGAGCTCATCCATCATTTCAAATTGTTTACCGAGGGTATGCATGTGCCCGCCGGTGAGGCCTATGCGGCGGTCGAGCATCCCAAGGGCGAGTTCGGTATCTATCTGGTTTCCGATGGCGCGAACAAGCCTTACCGCATGAAGATACGCGCGCCGGGTTTTGCGCATATTTCCGCTTTGGATGAAATGGCGCGCGGACACATGATCGCTGACGTGGTCACGATCATCGGTACGCAAGACATCGTTTTTGGAGAGGTAGACCGCTAATGTTATCCGCGCATATACAAGACCAGATCAACCGCGAATTGATCAAGTATCCCGCTGACCAGAGACAGAGCGCGGTGATGGCCGCCTTGCGTTTTGTGCAGGATGAGAAAGGCTGGATATCCAACGATGATATGACGGATATCGCCGCCTTTCTGGGCATGCCGCATATCGCGGTGTATGAGGTAGCGACCTTCTATCACATGTATAACCTCAAGCCCATGGGCGAGCACACTTTGACGGTGTGCACCAACCTGTCCTGCACTTTGTGCGGTGCGCTGGACACGGTCAAATACATCGAGAACAAGCTGGGCATAGCCGTAGGCGAAGTGACTGCCGATGGTAAGTACGGTTTGCGCGAAGGCGAGTGTATGGGCGTGTGTATCGATGCGCCTTTGCTCACCATCAATAATAAGAAGCTATGCGGCCGCATGACCCCGCAAAAGATCGATGCGATGCTGGCAGAATTGGATAAATCATGAGAGGCCCGGTCACACAAACCACGATGGATTTCGACCAGCCGTGGACGCTGGAGAACTACCTGAAGGTCGGCGGCTACCAGGCGCTGCGTAAAGTTCTGAGCGAAAAAATGTCACCGGAATCCATCATCGCGGACGTGAAGTTGTCGGCCTTGCGCGGGCGCGGTGGCGCGGGCTTCCCCACCGGCTTGAAGTGGAGTTTCATGCCGCGCGGTTTCGCCGGCGATAAATACATCGTGTGCAATTCCGACGAGGGTGAACCCGGCACCTGCAAGGACTGGGACATCCTGCGTTACAACCCGCACCTGCTCATAGAAGGCATGGCCATCGCCGCGTACACCATGGGCGTGAAGACCGGCTACAACTATGTGCATGGCGAGATTTTTGAAGCCTATGAGCGCATGGAAGAAGCGTGTGAGGTCGCGCGCAAAGCGGGCTTCCTCGGCAAAAATATCATGGGCCTGGATTTCGACTTCGAGCTGCATAATCACTTGGGTTACGGTGCGTATATCTGCGGTGAAGAAACCGCGTTGCTCGAATCCATAGAAGGCAAGAAAGGCCAGCCGCGTTTCAAACCGCCGTTCCCCGCGAGCTTTGGTTTGTACGGCAAGCCGACCACCATCAACAACACCGAAACCTTCGCCAGCATTCCCTACATCATCAACCACGGCGGCCAGGCGTTTCTGGATCTGGGCAAGCCCAATAACGGCGGCACCAAGCTGTTCTCGGTGTCCGGCCACGTGAACAATCCCGGCAATTTCGAAGTGCCTATGGGCACGCCGTTTGCCGAGCTGTTGGAGATGGCGGGCGGGGTGCGTCACGGGCACAAGTTGAAAGCGGTGATCCCGGGCGGTTCGTCCATGCCCGTATTGACCGGCGCAGTGATGATGGATCTGACCATGGACTACGACTCGATCGCCAAGGCGGGTTCGGGCTTGGGTAGCGGTGCGGTGATCGTCATGGACGAGACGGTTTGTATGGTGCGCGCGCTGGAGCGGCTGTCGTATTTCTACTACGAAGAATCGTGTGGCCAATGCACGCCCTGCCGCGAAGGCACGGGCTGGCTGTACCGCATCGTGCACCGCATCGAACACGGCGAGGGACGCAAAGAAGATCTGGATCTGCTGTTGAGTGTCGGCGAGAACATTGCCGGGCGCACCATCTGCGCATTGGGTGAAGCCGCCGTGTGGCCGGTGCAGGGGATGTTGAAGAACTTCCGCGACGAATTTGAATATCACATCGAACACAAGCGCTGTTTGGTGTAGCCGACGGGTGAATAGACATGATTAAGATCGAAATTGACGGCCTGCTGATCGATGCCCCAAAAGGCTCGATGGTGATAGAAGCCGCGCAACAAGCCGGTATTTATATCCCGCATTTTTGTTATCACAAAAAACTTTCTATCGCGGCCAACTGCCGTATGTGCCTGGTCGAAGTCGAAAAAGCCCCCAAACCTTTGCCTGCTTGTGCGACGCCGGTCGCCGAAGGGATGAAGGTGCACACCCATTCCGACATGGCGGTCAAGGCGCAAAAAGGCGTGATGGAGTTTTTGTTGATCAACCATCCGCTGGATTGCCCGATCTGCGACCAGGGCGGAGAGTGCCAGTTGCAGGATCTGGCGGTCGGCTATGGCGGCGGCGAGTCGCGCTATCAGGAAGGCAAGCGCGTCGTGATGCACAAAGACATAGGCGCGCTGGTGTCCACCGAAGAAATGACCCGCTGCATCCATTGCACCCGTTGCGTGCGCTTCGGTCAGGAGATCGCCGGAGTCATGGAGTTGGGTATGGCGTTCCGTGGCGAGAATGCGGAGATCATGAGTTTCGTGAACAGCACGGTCGATTCCGAACTGTCCGGCAACATGATAGACCTGTGCCCGGTCGGCGCGCTGACCAGCAAGCCGTTCCGTTACACCGCGCGCAGCTGGGAGTTGTCGCGCCGCAAGTCGGTCAGCCCGCACGATAGCCTGGGATCGAATCTCGCATTGCACACCAAAGATAACAAAGTGCTGCGTGTCGTGCCCATCGAGAACGAAGATCTCAATGAATGCTGGTTGTCGGATAAGGATCGCTTCAGCTACGAGGGGCTGAGCGTGCAAGAACGCCTGACCAAACCCATGCTCAAGCAGGACGGCAAGTGGCTAGAAGTGGAATGGCAAACCGCGCTTGAGTATGTCGCGAGCGGGCTGCGCCAGATCAAGACTACCTCCGGTGCCGAACAGATCGGCGCGCTGGCGACCCCGCACAGCACGCTGGAAGAGTTGGCCCTGTTGCAGAAACTGATGCGCGGCATGGGCAGTCACAACGTGGACTTCCGTTTGCGCCAGTCGGATTTCAGCGCGGATGGGCATCAGGCAGGTGTGCCGAATCTGGGTATCAATGTCGCCGACCTGAACACGCGTGATCGCTTCCTGCTGGTCGGCAGTTTCCTGCGCAAAGACCATCCGCTGCTGGCGCAGCGCATCCGCGCCGCCGTCAAGAAGGGCGCGCAAGCCAACATCATCCATGCGGCGGCTGACGATTTGCTGATGCCGGTAAGCCATCAGGCCATCGTCGCGCCGAGCGATCTGCCGTCCTTGCTGGCGCAAGTGCTGAAGGCTCTGGCAACGATCAAACAAGCGCCGCTGAGTGCCGCGATGCAAGCAGCGGTTGCCCCGGTTTTTGTCTCGGAAACCGCGCAAGCCATCGCGCAGAGTTTGAGCGGCGGCGAGCGTGTGGCCGTGCTGCTGGGCAACTACGCGCAACAGCACCCGCAAGCGGCGCAACTGGCCTTGCTCGCCGCAATGATCGCCGAGCTGAGCGGCGCGTCGTTCGGTTATTTGGGCGAAGCGGCGAACAGCGTGGGCGGATACATCGCCGGCGCGGTGCCGTTCGCGCACGGCGGACACGGCATGAATGCCGCGCAAATGCTGGCATCGCCACGCAAGGCATATGTGTTGCTGAACGTGGAAGCGGAGCTGGACACGCACGACGCGCAACAGGCGATGGCGGCGATGCAAGCTGCCGACATGGTGGTGGTGCTGAGCGCGTATCGACACCACGCCACGCAATATGCCGATGTGATGTTGCCTATCGCGCCGTTCAGCGAAACTTCGGGCACCTTCGTGAATACCGAAGGTCGCGCGCAAAGTTTCAAGGGCGCGGTGAGGCCCTTGGGTGAGGCGCGTCCGGCCTGGAAAGTGTTGCGCGTGCTGGGCAACCTGCTGGAAGTGCCCGGCTTCGATTACGACACCTCTGAGGCGGTGCGCGATGAGGTGCTGGCGGGCTACAGCAGCGCACGTTTGAGCAACGCGGTCACGGGTGTTGCGTTGCAGGCCATCGCAACCAGCCAAAACGAAGGACTGCAACGCGTCAGCGATGTGCCGATCTACAGCAGCGATGCGGTGGTGCGCCGAGCGGTTTCGCTGCAAAAGACACACGATGCGGCGACGCCGGTGGTGACCATGCACAGCAGCGAGCTGGCCAAGCTGGGCGTGCGTGCGGGCGATACCGTCAAAATCACGCAAGGCGATGCCAGCGTGCGTCTGCTGGTACAGGCCAACGACCGTCAACCTGTCCGTACGGCACGCTTGCCCGCCGGGCACGCTGCGACGGCGGCGCTGGGTGGGATGTTCGGAACAATAAGCGTGGAGCGTGCATGATGGAATTGCTACTCAGTCTGGAGCAGGCGGGACAAAATTTACTGGGAGTGTTCTGGCTGCCGCTTTGGACGCTGGTGAAGATCATGGTCATCGTCGGCCCCCTGATGGGCGCGGTGGCTTATCTGACGCTGGCGGAACGCAAGGTGATAGGCTGGATGCAGATCCGTATCGGCCCGAATCGCGTGGGACCTTTGGGTCTGCTGCAGCCGCTCGCCGACGGCCTCAAGTTGCTGATGAAAGAGATCATCATTCCCGCCGGCTCGAATAAATTCCTGTTCGTTCTGGGACCTGTCATCGCCTTGATGCCCGCGCTGGCGGCTTGGGCGGTGGTGCCGTTCAATGCCGAGCTGGTGTTGTCCAATGCCAACGCCGGTTTGCTCTATATATTGGCGATGACCTCGCTGGGTGTGTACGGCGTGATCATCGCGGGCTGGGCATCCAACTCCAAGTATGCCTTCCTCGGCGCATTGCGTTCCGCCGCGCAGATCGTGTCTTACGAGATCGCGATGGGCTTCGCGCTGGTGTGCGTGCTGATGGCGGCGCAGAGCATGAATCTGGGTGACATCGTGCACGGGCAGCAAGGCCGTTACGGCGCGCTGAACTGGTACTTCATCCCGCTGTTCCCGATGTTCCTGGTGTACTTTATTTCCGGGGTCGCCGAAGCCAACCGCGCACCGTTCGACGTGGCCGAAGGGGAATCCGAGATCGTGGCGGGTTTTCACGTGGAGTATTCAGGCATGGCCTTCGCGCTGTTCTTCCTCGCCGAATACGCCAACATGATCCTGATCGCCTTCCTGACCTCCATCATGTTTCTGGGCGGCTGGCTGTCACCCGTGCCTTTTCTGCCGGACAGTATCGTGTGGATATTCGCCAAGGTGTTCTTCGTGTTGTTCCTGTTTTTGTGGTTCCGCGCGACGTTTCCGCGCTACCGCTATGACCAACTGATGCGCTTGGGCTGGAAAGTGTTTATTCCGTTATCGATCGTCTGGGTCGTGGTGGTGGGCGCGTGGATGCAAACCCCGCTGTGGGTCTGGTAAACGCCGGAGATGAATATGGAAAAAATAAAATATTACTTTAAGACCTTTCTGCTGGTCGAATTGCTCAAAGGTCTGGCGTTGACCGGACGCTACATGTTCGCGCGCAAGATCACCGTGCAATTCCCGGAAGAAAAGACCCCGCAAGGCTATCGTTTTCGCGGTCTGCACGCTCTTCGCCGTTACGCCAACGGCGAAGAGCGCTGCATAGGTTGCAAGCTGTGCGAAGCGGTCTGTCCGGCCCTGGCGATCAAGATCGAAGTCGCGGAACGCGACGATGGCACGCGCCGCACCACACAGTACGACATCGACCTGACCAAGTGCATATTCTGCGGTTTCTGCGAGGAGTCCTGTCCGGTTGACGCGATCGTGGAGACGCGCATATTCGAATATCACGGCGAGAAAAAGGGCGACCTGTACTACACCAAGCCGATGTTGCTGGCGGTGGGCGACAAATATGAGGCGCAGATCGCCCAGGACAGGGCAGACGACGCGAAATACCGTTAATAGCGGGCAGCTACTAGCTTGTAGCAAGTAGCTAAAAAGCAACGCGCTACAAGCTACAAGCTACAAGCTACAAGCTTTTAAGAGGATAGATAGATGAATTTTTTGGACATCGTGTTTTATGTGTTTGCAGCCATCACCGTGTTCGCCGCGATGGGTGTGATCACTTCGCGCAACCCGGTGAACGCGGCGTTGTTCCTGGTGCTCGCATTCTGCAGTTCGGCGGGGATATGGATGCTGCTCGAAGCCGAGTTCCTCGCCATCGTGCTGGTGCTGGTCTACGTCGGCGCGGTGATGGTGCTGTTCCTGTTCGTGGTGATGATGCTGGACATCAACCTGGTCAGGCTGCGCGAAGGTTTCTGGCGTTGGTTCCCGTTCGGCGCGGGCCTGGCCGGGTTGATGGTATTCGAGATGATCTATGTGCTGGGCGCACGACAGACCTCGGACACCGTGCACGCGATCGTGCATCCGGCCGACTACAGCAATACCAAAGAGCTGGGCCGTTTGCTATACACCGATTATGTCTACCCGTTTGAATTGGCGGCGGTGCTGCTGCTGGTGGCGATGGTCGCGGCGATCGCGCTGACCTTGCGCCGCCGCGCCGGCGTGAAGACTCAAAATATTTCCGAGCAGGTGCAGGTGCAGGCCGGGGATCGGGTCCGTATCGTCAAGCAGATGTCAGCCGAAGGCACCGGTTCGGCGACCCGGAAATAAGCCGTCCATCACCCACCACAAAAATATATTAGGGGAGAGTAAATCGCATGTTGACCCTGTCACATTATCTGATACTGAGCGCGGTGCTGTTTGCCATCAGCGTGGTCGGTATCTTCCTGAACCGCAAGAATATCATCGTGTTGCTGATGGCGATCGAACTGATGCTGCTCGCGGTGAACACCAACTTTGTCGCGTTCTCCCATTATCTGCATGACACTGCCGGACAGGTGTTCGTGTTCTTCATCCTGACCGTGGCCGCCGCAGAAGCCGCGATAGGCCTGGCGATCCTGGTGGTGCTGTTCCGCAACTTGCGCACCATTAACGTCGATGATCTCGGCGGTTTGAAAGGCTGATGTGATGGATATCCAAACTCTGTACCTGCTGGTCCCGTTGGCCCCGTTGCTCGGCGCAATCCTGGCCGGGCTGTTCGGCAAATGGCTGGGGCGCAAATGGTCGCACCGCATCACCATCGCCTTGGTCGGCGTGTCTTTGTACGCGTCCGTGCAGATTTTTCGCAGTGTGTTGGACGGACATTCGTTCGACGGTCCCGTTTACACCTGGCTGACGTCGGGCGGTATCTCGTTCCATGTCGGGTTCCTGATCGACCGGTTGACGGTCACCATGATGCTGGTGGTGACTTCGGTGTCGCTGATGGTGCACATCTACACCATAGGCTACATGGAAGAAGACCCGGGCTACCAGCGTTTCTTCAGCTACATCTCGCTGTTCACCTTCTCCATGCTGATGCTGGTGATGGCGAATAACTTCATGCAACTGTTCTTCGGCTGGGAAGCGGTGGGTTTGGTCTCTTATCTGCTGATCGGTTTCTGGTACACCCGCCCGACCGCGATCTACGCCAACCTGAAAGCCTTTCTGGTCAACCGCGTCGGCGACTTCGGCTTTCTGCTGGGCATCGCGCTGGTGCTGATGGTGTTCGGCTCGTTGAACTATGCCGACGTGTTCGCCAACGTGGCCAGCCATGCCAACGACCTCGCTCCGATAGCTGGCATGCATGTCAATCTGATCACCGCGATCTGCATCCTGCTGTTCATCGGCGCGATGGGCAAATCGGCACAGTTTCCGTTGCATGTCTGGTTGCCCGACTCGATGGAAGGCCCGACCCCGATCTCCGCGCTGATCCATGCGGCGACCATGGTGACCGCCGGTATCTTCATGGTGGCGCGCATGTCGCCGATGTTCGAGTTCTCCGAGACCGCGTTGTCGTTCGTGATGATCATCGGTGCGATCACCGCCTTGTTCATGGGCTTTCTGGGCATCATCCAGAACGACATCAAACGCGTGATCGCGTATTCCACCTTGTCGCAGCTGGGTTACATGACCGTGGCGCTGGGCGCGTCGGCCTACTCGGCGGCGATCTTCCACCTGATGACCCACGCCTTTTTCAAGGCACTGCTGTTCCTGGCCGCAGGTAGCGTCATCATCGCGATGCACCACGACCAGGACATCCGCAACATGGGCGGCTTGCGCAAGTACATGCCCACCACCTGGATCACCTCGCTGATCGGTTCGCTGGCCCTGATCGGCACGCCGTTCTTCTCCGGCTTCTATTCCAAGGACAGCATCATCGAGGCGGTCGAGTACTCGCATCTGCCCGGCCATACCATCGCTTACATCGCGGTGGTCGCGGGCGTGTTCGTCACGGCCTTCTATTCTTTCCGGATGTACTTCCTGGTGTTCCACGGCGAGGAGCGTTTCGGCAAGGCGCATGCCCCGCATCACCCGGGTGCGCATGACGACCGTCATGCAAAAGAAACCGCGCACCCTTCGGCAGACACGGGGCAGGCTGAGCATCACGGCCTCGCCCCCGGCCAGAAACCGCATGAGTCGCGGTGGGTTGTGACCCTGCCCCTGGTGTTGCTGGCGATCCCGTCCGTGGTGATCGGTTACTTCGCGATCGAGCCGATGTTGTTCGGCGGCTATTTCAAAGACGCGATCTACGTTTCCGCCGAACACGGCAAAGTTTTGCACGAGATGCGCGAAGAGTTCCACGGTGCGTTGGGGATGGCCGCCCGTTCTTTGCTGAGCCTGCCGTTCCTGTTGGCCCTGGCGGGCGTGGCGATGTCCTGGTTCTTCTACATGAAGCGCCCCGATATTCCCGCCGCGATCCAGAAACGCTTCCAGTGGATCTACACCGTGTTGGATAACAAATATTACTTCGACCGTTTTAACGACTGGTTCTTTGCCGGCGGCGCGCGCGGCGCGAGCCTCTTCCTGGCCAAGTTCGGCGACAAGTTCCTGATCGATGGTTTGCTGGTCAACGGAACGGCGGGTATGGTCGGGAAAATATCCGGCATCGTGCGCCGTTTCCAAACTGGCTACATCTACCATTACGCATTCACCATGATCACCGGGGTGTTCGTATTGTTGACCATACGCAATTGGTTTGAATAGGGACTGACTCCTCCCGGCCTCCCCCCGTCATCTGGGCAGACCGGTTTCCCCCTGATGAGGGGGATCGAGGGGGTTGATACTAAACGTAAAGGAAAGAGCATGATTTTTGGATTACCCGTCATTAGCGTCACCATCTGGCTGCCCATCATCTTCGGCGTGCTGGTGCTGGCGACCGGCAACGATAAGAACGCGCCACTGGCGCGCATGTTGGCTCTGGCCGGTGGGGTGCTGGGCTTCCTGGTGACGCTGCCCTTGTATACCGGCTTCGACATCACCACCAGCGACATGCAGTTCGAGGAGATGCACAGCTGGATCAACCGCTTCAACATCCATTACCACCTGGGTGTGGACGGCATTTCGATGCTGTTCATCCTGCTCAACAGTTTGTTCACCCTTATCGTGGTGCTGGCCGGCTGGAAGGTGATCGAGAAGCGCGTGGCGCAATACATGGCGGCATTCCTGATCATGTCCGGCATTGTTAACGGCGTGTTCGCGGCGCTCGATTCGGTCCTGTTCTACGTGTTCTGGGAAGCGATGCTGATCCCGATGTTCATCATCATCGGCGTGTGGGGCGGCCCGAACCGCGTCTACGCGGCGATGAAGTTCTTCCTGTACACCTTGCTGGGCTCGCTGTTGATGCTGGTTGCACTGATCTATCTGTACAACCTGAGTGGCGGCAGTTTCGAAATTCTGGACTTTCATGACCTGGTGATTCCGATGCAGGCGCAGATCCTGATCTTCATCGCGTTCTTCTTCGCCTTTGCGGTGAAAGTGCCGATGTTCCCGGTGCATACCTGGTTGCCCGACGCGCACGTGGAAGCCCCGACCGGCGGCTCGGTGGTGCTGGCGGCGATCATGTTGAAAGTGGGCGCGTACGGTTTCTTGCGCTTCTCCCTGCCCATCACGCCAGATGCCAGCCACAAGCTGGCCGGCGTGATGATCGCGCTGTCGCTGATCGCCATCGTGTATATCGGCCTGGTCGCGTTGAAGCAATCGGACATGAAGAAACTGGTGGCGTACTCTTCTATTTCGCACATGGGTTTCGTCACGCTCGGCATCTTCATTTTCAATACCTACGGCGTGGAAGGCGCGCTGCTGCAGATGCTGTCGCACGGCTTCGTCGCGGGGGCGCTGTTCCTGTGTATCGGCGTGCTGTACGACCGCGTGCATTCGCGCGAGATCTCCGCATACGGGGGCGTGGCCAACAGGATGCCGGTGTTCGCCGCGTTCTTCATGCTGTTCGCGATGGCCAATAGCGGGCTGCCCGGCACCAGCGCGTTTGTCGGCGAGTTCATGGTCATCATGGGCGCGGTCAAAGTGAATTTCTGGTATGCCTTCGCCGCCGCCAGCACGCTGGTGTTCGGCGCGGCCTACACGCTGTGGATGTACAAGCGCGTGATCTTCGGGGCGGTGGCGAACCACCATGTCGCCGAGCTGGCCGACATCACGCCGCGCGAAAAATTGATTTTCGCGGTGCTCGCGATATTCGTGTTGGGCATGGGTGTCTATCCCTTGCCGTTCGGTGAGATTTTGCACGTGTCGGTGAATGATTTGCTGCTGCACGTGGCTCATTCCAAGCTGACAAACTAAAAATGAGTCATAAGCCGTAAGGCGTAAGTTTTCGCGAATTACCCGTTTTAACTTATGGCTTACGTCTGGCAACTTACGACTGTATTACGAGGTGAATATGAATTTGATGGTTGAACTGATGCCCGCTGGAGCGGAAATTTTCCTGCTGGTGATGGTGTGCGTGATTCTGATCGTGGATCTGCTGCTGGCTGAAAGCAACAAGATATACACGTATTCTCTGGCGATGCTCACCTTGCTGGGCTGCGCCCTGATCACGGTGGGCACGCATACTCAGGGCGTGGTGTACACCTTCCACAACATGTTCGTGGATGACCTGATGTCCGATGTGTTGAAGCTGTTCACCTATATCGCCGTGGGGGCGATGCTGGTGTATTCGCGCCAGTACCTGACGGTGCGCGGCCTGTTCACCGGCGAATTCATGGTGCTGGCCCTGTTCGCGCTGCTGGGCATGAACGTGATGATCTCCGCCAACAACTTTGTCACCTTGTATCTCGGTTTGGAGCTGCTGTCGCTGAGTTTGTACGCGATGGTGGCGTTGCAACGCGATTCCGCCGTGGCTACCGAAGCCGCGATGAAATATTTTATCCTGGGTGCGCTGGCCTCGGGACTGCTGCTGTACGGCATGTCCATGCTGTACGGTGCGACCGGATCGCTGGAGCTCGGTGTGATCTCCGCTGCCATCACACACGGCGTGCCGAACAACGCCCTGCTGGTGTTCGGTCTGGTGTTCATCGTTTCCGGCCTGGCGTTCAAGCTCGGTGTCGTGCCTTTCCACATGTGGGTCCCCGATGTGTATCACGGCGCGCCGACCGCGATGACCATGATGATAGGCTCCGCGCCCAAACTGGCGGCTTTCGCGTTCACCGCGCGCATCCTGGTGGAGGGCCTGCAACCGCTGATGAAAGACTGGTCCGGCATGCTGATCATCCTGGCGATCGCCTCGATGGCGCTGGGCAACCTGAGCGCGATCGCGCAAACCAACCTGAAACGCATGTTCGCTTACTCGACCATCTCGCACATGGGTTTCCTGCTGTTGGGTTTCATCGGCGGCGGCGTGGAAGGCTACGGTTCGGCGATGTTCTATGCGGTGGTCTACGTGCTGATGACGCTGGGCGGATTCGGCATGATCATGTTGCTGTCCCGCGCCGGTTTTGAAGCCGACACGCTGAACGACTTCAAGGGGCTGAACCAACGCAGCCCGTGGCTGGCATTCATGATGCTGCTGCTGATGTTCTCCATGGCAGGCGTGCCGCCCACGGTCGGCTTCTATGCGAAATTCTCGGTGCTCAATGCGGTCGTGCAGACTGGCCACACCTGGCTGGCGGTCCTGGCGGTAATGTTCTCGCTGATCGGCGCGTTCTATTATCTGCGTATCGTCAAACTGATGTACTTTGACGTGCCGCAAAGCCACGAGCCGATCAACCTCGCCCCCGACACCGGCCTGCTCATCAGCATCAACGGTTTGGGTGTGCTGGCGCTGGGCATGATGCCCGGCATGCTGATGTATACCTGCGCGGAGTCGGTCAAGCAGTCCCTGCTGTTGCATTGAGCCCGTGATGTGCTGAATCTCGAAACTCCCGCCGTATGCGGGAGTTTTTGTTGGTGCGGTGCAAACGTGTCAGAATGTGTGAGCCGAAAAATCGGGAGGACGAAATGGAAAGCTATTGGCTGTGGTGGTTGGCCGCGCTGGCGCTGGTGATCGCCGAAATGTTCAGCGGCACCTTCTATTTGCTGGCGGTGGCCGGTGGCCTCGGCGCGGCTGGCCTGGCCGCCTATCTGGGCATGGCCTGGAGCGGGCAGGCGTTGATCGCCGCCTTGTTGTGCAGCGCCAGTGTGGTGATGATCTATTTCTGGAAACGGCAATCCGTGCAGCCAGTCCAGAGCAATTTCGCGTACGACATTGGCCAGACGGTGCACATCGCGAGCTGGTCGGATGCGTGCCACGCGAGGGTGCATTATCGCGGCGCCGAATGGGATGCCGAGCTGGCCGATACCGCGCTGATCGATGCGGGAAAAACCGCGTGGCGCATCAAGAACATCGCGGGTTCGTTGTTAATCATAGAGTGAGGGGAGTCATGGATAGCGTTGTCATTGGTTTGGTTATATTTGCGATCTTCCTGGCTGTTCGAACCATCAAGATCGTGCCGCAACAAAACGCATGGGTGATAGAGCGGTTCGGGAAATATAACCGGACGCTGGAACCCGGCCTGAGCATCGTCATCCCGTTCATGGATCGCGTGGCATACAAGCACCACCTCACCGAGTTCCCCATCGACATCGCGCCCCAGGTCTGCATCACCCGCGACAATACCCAGGTGCAGGTGGACGGCGTGCTGTACTACCAGGTGACCGATGCCGCGCGCGCAAGTTACGGCACGTCGAATTATCTCGCCGCCATCACCATGCTGGCGCAGACCGCGTTGCGCTCGGAATGCGGCAAGCGCGACCTCGACAAGTTGCTGGAGGATAGGGACGCGATCAACCGCACCGTGGTGTTCGCGCTCGACGAAGCCAGCCCGAACTGGGGCGTGAAGGTGTTGCGTTACGAGATCAAGGACATCACGCCGCCGCAGCAAGTACTGGCCTCGATGCAGAAGCAGATCACCGCCGAGCGCGAGAAGCGCGCGCTGATCGCGCAATCCGAAGGCAAGAAACAGGAAGAGATCAATCTGGCCGAAGGCCTGATGACCGCCTCGATACGCGAATCGGAAGGCACACGCCAGGCGGCGATCAACAATGCTCAGGGTGAGGCCGAAGCCATCATGCTGGTGGCGAAGGCGACCGCCGAATCCATCCGCCTGGTGGCCAGCGCGATACAGAGCGACGGCGGCATGACTGCGGTGAATCTCAAAGTCGCCGAACGTTTTGTCGATGCTTTCGGCAACATCGCCAAACAGGGCAACACCATGATCATTCCCGGCAATGCGGCCGATATCGCAGGCCTGGTCGCCACCGCGATGCAGGTGGTGAAAAAAGCCTGAACAATCGGAAAGATGGCCATTCGATGTTGCAAGCCTGAAGAATATCGTCGTCTCTAAAGTTCCTAAGGCCACACCTATAACCTTTTGCCGGTGACACAACCGAAAATTTTGGAGCGAGCATGGATTTGACTGAAACACGCCTGGATTCCATGCGGATGTATGACGGCGGCTTTATCCAAGTGCATAAGGATACGGTGCGCCTGCCGGATGGTACGGTGAGCACGCGCGAATATATCCGGCATCCCGGTGCGGTGGCGGTGCTGGCGTTGCTGGACAACGGCAATCTGGTGATGGAGCGGCAATACCGTTACCCGCCGCAGCGCGAATTCATCGAACTGCCCGCGGGCAAGATCGATCACGGTGAGGACATCCTGCTTTGCGCGCAGCGAGAGCTGCTGGAGGAGACCGGCTATGTGGCGCGCGAGTGGACGCATCTCGCCACCGCCTGGCCGTGCATCGGCTATGCCGACGAGCGCATGGAATATTTTTTGGCGCGCGGGCTGACGTTGCAGGCGCGCAAGCTGGACGACGGCGAGTTCCTCGAGGTGTTCGAATTGTCGTTGGCCGATGCCATCGAATGGATACGGCTGGGCAAGATCAACGAAAGCAAGACCATAGTCGGATTGTTCTGGTTGGAGAAATACCTGAAGGGGTGGCGGGACTAGTGCCTTGGGGTCGTGCGCAAGACATGCCGCATCCGGTTCGCGCCCATCTAGGGATGCGCGATCGCCAACCAGAGCATCATCGGGTGAACCGTTGCCGGTAGCGAAAAACGGTGCCGGGTTCCATCCCCCGGTCATGCAGGCTCACGACCCCGCCCGAACGAACTGCGGCTTCGCGCGCGATGGCCAGCCCAAGCCCGCTGCCCTGCCCGGACGAATCCGGCATTCGGTAGAACGCATCAAACACACGCTCGCGTTCCGGGGCGGGAATCCCGGGCCCGTTGTCAACGACTTCGATCACGGCACTGTCGGCATCGGACAGCAGGCGCAGCGTAACCACACCGTTTTCCGGCGTGTATTTCAGGGCGTTCTCCAGCGCGTTCTTGAGTATCAGCGGCAACGTGTCGGGCGACGCGCGCACTTGAAGCCGCGTGACTTCCTCAAGCCCCAGGTCTATGTGTTTGGCTTCGGCCATCGGCAGGTACTCCGCAATCAAGGCGCGAGCCATCGCCGGGACATCGACCAGCACCTCGCCTTGGGTTTCGGCTTGCGTTCTGGCGAGGGTCAGCAGCTGTTCGGTGAGCTGCCGCGCGCGCTCTATCCCGGCTTGCAGCGGCGTCACGCGCGTTTGCACGGCTTCCAGCGTATCGGCCTGCCGCAAATTCTGCGCCTGTAACGACAATGCGGTGAGCGGGCTGCGCAGTTCGTGCGCGGCATCGGCGATGAAACGCCGCTGTTGTGCCACCAAGTGGTTCACTCGCCCCAGCAGGCGATTGATCGCGTGGACGAACGGGGCGATTTCCCGGGGGATGTCATGGTCGGCAAGCGGGTGCAGGTGATCTGCGGGCTGCTCATCCAGACTCTTGGCCAGCAGCGTGACCGGTGCGAGTTCATGCCGGATGATACGCACGATCAGCCAGGCCAGTACGGGTAGCAGGAGCAACAACGGAATCAAGGTGCGCCACGCGCTGTCGGCCGCGATCTCATCACGCGCGTCGGTGAGCTGGAACACAACCGTGCGCGTTCCGGCTGGCCCATCCCGCACGAATACCCGCAGGTGGTCGGCCCCGACGTTCAGCGTATGCAAGCCTGCGGACAGATCGCCGGTGAGCCAGTCGGGACGGGTGTCCGAGGGAAGATGAAGGATGGTCACGCGGGATTCGGGGTCGGCGAGTGCGGTATCCGGCAGATATTGACCGTCCGTGATAGACGCGGGTGAGTTTGCTGCCGAGCCTGCCGACATGGCTGCAATCTGGCGGAGCATGTCGTCTTGGAACTCTTTGGCTTCCGAATAGGCCAGCCGGAAAGAGGCGATGGCGGCCAGCAAACCGGCGCATAGGATGGCGCTCCCCAACACCAGTGAAAGTTGGCGTTGCAGAGAGCGTTTCATACCGGTTTCTCCACCATCCAGCCGGCGCCCCGCACATTTTTAATGGCGCTAGCGCCGAGTTTTTTGCGTACGCCGTGAATCAGAAAATCCACTGCATTGCTTTCCACTTCTTCGTTCCAGCCATAAATGCGTTCTTCCAGCTCGGCCCGGGTGAGGATCGCACCCGGGCGCAGCAGCAGCGCGTGCAGCAACGCAAACTCGCGCGCGCTCAGCAGCTCCGCGGCATCGCCGCAGCGCGCTTCCATGGTGGCCTGGTCGAGGCTCACCTTGCCGTTGGTGAGCAGCGGCGCGGCTTGCCCGCCCTGGCGGCGGATGACCGCGCGCAGCCGGGCCAACAGCTCGTTGATGTCAAAAGGTTTGACCAGATAATCATCCGCACCGAAGTCCAGCCCCTGGACCCTGTCCGCCACGCTATCACGCGCTGTGATGACGATGACCGGCACCGTGTTGCCGCCCAGTCTCAGGCGGCGCAGCACTTCGAGACCGTCACGTTTGGGCAACCCCAGATCGAGCAGCACGGCCTGGTGTTCGCCGTGCTCCAGCGCGGTGCTGGCGGTCGCGCCATCCTTGACCCAGTCGACGGCATACGCCGAGTCTTTGAGCGCGACGCTCAAGGCTTCGCCTATCATGCTGTCGTCTTCAACGAGGAGTATGCGCATGTCGCCGGCGGGTTGCCGTTACTTGAGCGCGTTGCGGGCCGCGTAGGCCTGGTCCAGGCGCGCCTTGGCCTGCGCGACTTGCGCCTCCAACTCGCCGAGGCGTTGGAAATAACTCCCGGTCAGTCTCGTGCCGCCGCCGATGTCGGCGCGTCTTTCCCCGCCAAGCGGAGTGCGCCCGTTCTGCAGCGCATTTTCTGCGTCTGCGAGCGCCTTTTGTGCGGCAAGGATTTCCCCGTCTACCTGCTTCCATGCCTCGTCGCGCGACTGCAGTTGCGCGTCAGCCCCGGCCGCGGCGTTCCTTTCCTGCTGGCGCAACAGCGCGGCGGCGCGGCGCTGCTCAGGGGTCAGGCTGTCGGTCTCTATCGTTCTGGATTCCCGGGCATCGGGCATGGGCTGCGAAGAGTAAGTGACCTCGCCGTCCGCGCTGGTCGAACGGTAAATGGTTTCCGCGTACGCCGATGTGGCGTAGCAATACAGCGCGATCAGGATAGCGGCAAGGGTGGTTGCTGCTTGGGTCTGGTTACTGGGATATATCGGCATCATGCATTCTCCTTAAGTCAGGTCACAACGACAACAGCTGCGTTTGACTACCCAGCCACCAAGGCGAGAGCGGCCTTCGGTGTGCAGGTAAGCGCGTAGCTGTACGGGCAGTGTAGGCGAGATCGCCGGCACTGCAAACTTGTTCATCGGGCCAGCCAATAATCTGGTGATCCGTCAATGGCTTGTTTTGGACGCTCGGTGCTCGAAGATCAAGATGCAGGCCACAATAAACACCAGCAGCACTAGCGACGCGGAGTAGCGACTCAATGCCAGACCGCCGGCGTTGAGCGGTTTGTCGAGAAAATCTCCGACCACCGCACCTAGCGGGCGGGTGAGTATGAATGCGGCCCAAAACAGCACGGTGTGGGATATTTTTGTCCGGTAGTAGGCTGCAACAACGAGCAGCAGCAGCGCGCCGAACACCATCGCGCCCCCCGCGTAGCCCAGCCCGGCCGTGTCGGCTGTCCAATCGCCCAGGGCAGTGCCCAAGGTCTGGGAGAACATGATCGTCACCCAATAGAACATCTCGGCCTTGGGCGAACTGACGCTGGCAACCGATACCGAGCCCAGCGCCCGATACCAGATCAGCAACGAGGACATCAACAGCACCAGCAGCAGCGAGGCGCCGCCCGCATAGCCTATCCCGAGAGAGCGGTCGGCAAAATCCGCCAACGTTGTCCCGACCGTGGTCGTTGCGATGATGGTCGTCCAGTACAGGAACGGATGGAAGCCCCTGGCCTGGATTTGTGCTGCTACAGCCAGAAGAAAGACGACTGCGAAAATGGCCGTCCCCACCAGATAACCCAGGTTCATCGACATCGACACGGCATCGCCACCGGTTTCACCCAGGGTGGTAGCCGCGATCTTTATGATCCAGAAGATCAACGTAAGCTCGGGGACTTTGCTCAAAGTGTGTTCGGTAGCGGGTTTCATACATTTTCCCTTCTGGGATGGTTTCGATGATGCGATCAATCCGGGATCGAGACTGAACCGATAATAGCGCTCGCCGCCTGTTCTGCCGAGCGACGGCCGTGCAAATTGCCAGGAGCGCTTTTTATGCGGGCATCCTGGTCTTGGCAAGAGGGGAGATGCGCCAGGCGGTGAAGATACCGCCCAAAAATTAGCAGGGAGTTAGGCTTGATATTTTTGCCGGCTATGGAAGCGGTCATCCGGGCTGATACAATCCGCGCATCCCCAACGTTGCAGCGGACCGCATCGCTATCAGCACGTTAGATATTCGGTGCGGTGCCAAAAGCATCCCTCCCGTTCCGCTGTGGCTATAAAGTTTTGCGCCAGCTTGCCGATAAAACGACTGTACGGGCGGCGGCCGTTTAATATACGCCGGGTTGTCGATGCGCTTGCGCCTAAGCCTCGAGAAGCGGAGGGCGATATGCGTTGCCCGCACCACATGAGAAACAATTTTTTGGAAGATGAGTTTGGAAAATGAATATGTATAACCTTGATCAGCCCGTCAATTTGAAACTTGCCCTTGCCAACCTGGACACCTTGCCTGCCATGCCGGCGATAGCCCAGAAGCTGTTGGGCCTGCAGTTGGATACGGATCAGGGCGAAGCCGAATTCTTGCGGTTGATCGAACAGGATCCGCAAATTTCGGCAAAGATCCTCGGTTTGGCAAACACCGCGGCGTATGGCGCATCGCGCAAAGTGCTGTCTCTTTCCGATGCGGTGATGCTGATGGGCATGACCCGCGTCAAGTCGGTAGCGATCGGCATCGCGGCAACCTCCACGCTGGCCAAGGTACCGGAAGGCAGGCTCAAATCTACCGAGATCTGGATGCACAGCATGGCGATAGCGATGGGCATGAGCACCATTGCCCGCGCCATGCCGGCGCACAGCAGGCCCCAGGAAGACGTGATATTTTTTGCCGGGTTGCTGCATGACATCGGCTACATGGCCCTCAGCTATATGGACATCAAGACCAGCGATGTGCTGCACGGGCAACTGCAACAGGCATCGGGCAGCATGCTGCTGAGCATCGAGAAGGAGCTGCTCGGTATGACGCATGGCGAGATCGGTGCGGAACTGGCACGTCACTGGGGTCTTCCGGAGGAGATCGTCGCGGTGATACGCGATCATCACGGTTACGGCGAAACGGATACGCGCGCATATCCCCCCTTGGTCCGCCTGGTGAATATCGCCGAGAAGATACTGGGCGAGTTCGGCGTGCACAAGCTATCCGAACAGGCCATCGCGGATAGAGAATGGCTCGATCTCGGGATCGACCCGGAAAAAGCCGACGATCTATGCGGTCGGGTCTGCGAAGTGGCGACACAAGCCGGGCAGATGGCGAGCGCTTTTTGAGCGGTATCGCCCGCTAAGCGGCTATAGATGATGCACGGGCATCAGTCCTCTATGCTGTGCGGTGTTGCTTAAACCTGCTTCGCCAGTTCGGCCGCCTTACCGATGTAGGTGCCGGGCGAGAGTTGCAGCAGGCGCTGCTTTTCGGCTTCGGGAATGTCCAAGGTGCCGATGAAGGCTTGCAGCGATGCGCGGTTGATGCCGCTCTGGCCGCGCGTCAGCTCCTTGAGTTTGTCGTAGGCGTTCGCGATGTTATAACGGCGCATCACGGTTTGGATCGGCTCGGCCATGACCTCCCAGCTGGCATTCAGATCGTCTGCCACGCGCTGCTCGTTGACTTCGAGTTTGTTCAGCCCCTTCAAACAGGATTCATACGCCAGCAGGGTGTAGCCCAGCGCCACGCCCATGTTGCGCAACACGGTCGAATCGGTGAGGTCGCGCTGCATGCGCGAGACCGGCAGCTTCTCGGAAAGATGCCGCAACAGGGCGTTGGCCAGCCCCAGGTTCCCTTCGGAGTTTTCAAAGTCTATCGGGTTCACTTTGTGCGGCATGGTCGATGAACCCACTTCGCCCTTGATGACTTTCTGTTTGAAATAGCCCAGCGAGATGTAGCTCCAGATGTCGCGGTTCAGGTCAATCAGGATGGTGTTGATGCGCGCATAGGCATCGAACAGCTCCGCCATGTAATCGTGCGGCTCGATCTGTATGGTGTAGGGGTTGAAGGTGATGCCGCGCGCCGTGACGAAACGCTCGGCGAAACCCGCCCAATCCACCTGCGGATAGGCCGCCAGATGTGCGTTGTAGTTGCCCACCGCGCCGTTGATCTTGCCGAGTATCTGCACCTCGGCCAGGCGCGTATGCGCGCGCTGCAGGCGGTGTAACACGTTCGCCATCTCCTTGCCCAAGGTGCTGGGCGTAGCGGTCTGGCCGTGGGTGCGGCACAGCATGGGCAAGTCGGCCAGTTGGTGCGCGAGATTTTGCAAACGCCCCATCAGCACATGCAACGCGGGCAGCATCACCATCTCCCGGGCGCCCTTGAGCATCAGCGCGTGGCTCAGGTTGTTGATGTCTTCCGAGGTGCAGGCGAAATGGATGAACTCCAATACTTTTGCGGTTTCGGGGTTGCCCGAGAGTTGTTCGCGCAGCCAGTATTCCACCGCTTTCACGTCGTGGTTGGTGGTGCGCTCTATATCCTTGATCGCCTGCGCGTCCTGTTCGGAAAAATTTGCGTTCAAGGCATCCAGTTGCGCTACGGTCTCAGCCTTGAACGGCGCGATCTCGGGGATGTCGGCTTGCGCGCTGAGTGCCTTCAACCATTCGATCTCGACCAGCACGCGAAAACGGATCAGGCCGAACTCGCTGAAATAGGCGCGCAGGGCATCGACCTTGCCGTGGTAGCGGCCATCGAGCGGGGACAGGGCGGTGAGCTTGGTGAGTGTGGTCATGGCTTAACCTTAATAACGTAAAGTAACAGGCAGGGCGGATAACGGCCTGCAAATGGAGGGTCGCATTTTACGCGATTCAGGGATGTCCTTGTTCGATGATTGCGCCGCCCAGACACACTTCCCCGTCGTAGACCACCACCGATTGACCAGGCGTGACCGCCCATTGCGCCTCCTCGAATGCGAGCGTGCATCTTTCGCCGTCTAGTCCGGTGAAATGGCAGGCCGCATCGGCCTGGCGGTAGCGGGTCTTGCCCGCATAGCGATGCTGCGGTAGCGGCGCGGCCCCGCTGATCCAGTGGCTACCCAGCGCACTCACTCGCGGCGAGAGCAGCGCGGGATGGTCATGGCCCTGAACCACGATCAGGCGGTTGTGTTCCATGTCTTTAGCCGCCACGAACCACGGCTTGCCAGAGGACGCTTTTGCGCCGCCTATGCCCAGGCCCTGGCGCTGACCCAGCGTGTAGAAACTCAGGCCTATGTGTTTGCCGATTGACTGTCCTTCCGGCGTGCACATCTCGCCGGGCTGGGTCGGCAGGTAGCGGTTGAGGAATTCGCGGAACGGGCGCTCGCCGATGAAGCAGATACCCGTGCTGTCTTTCTTTGCATGGTTGGACAGGCCGTGTTGTTCGGCAATGCGGCGCACTTCGGATTTCAGCAGTTTGCCCAAAGGAAACATCGCGCGCGAAAGTTGCGTCTGGTTCAAGCGATGTAAAAAGTAGCTTTGGTCCTTGCCGGCATCGGTCGCTTTGAGCAGCTGGAACAGGCCATCCACCTCGCGCACTTGCGCGTAATGCCCGGTGGCGATGGTGTCCGCGCCCAGCGCGATGGCGTGGTCGAGGAAGGCTTTGAATTTGATCTCGGCGTTGCACAGTATGTCGGGATTGGGCGTGCGCCCCGCCTGATATTCGCGCAGGAAATAACTGAACACCCGGTCTTTATATTCTTTGGAAAAATTCACCACTTCGATGGGTACGCCTATGGTGTCGGCGACCGATACGGCATCGAGCAGATCCTGGCGCGACGAGCAATACTCGTCGTTGTCATCGTCTTCCCAATTCTTCATGAACAGGCCGATCACGTCGTAGCCCTGCTGCTTGAGCAACAAAGCGGTAACGGAAGAATCGACTCCGCCGGACATGCCGACCACGATGCGCTTACGCATAGTGCACCAGCAGGTCGAGCGGGTAACGTTTGCCCGCGAGATAGTCTTCCATGCAGCGCAGGACCAGCGGGCTGCGGTGACGCATTTTGCTGGCGCGAATCTCGTCGGGAGTCAGCCATACGGCTTGCAGGATGCCGGCATCTAATGCCCGGTCTGCTTCGTGCCCGGCAATGTCGCCGGTGAAAGCGAAACGCAAATACGTGGTGTCGGATTCGATGGCATGCCAGCGATAGATGCCGACGAGATGAGAGGGCGTGAAGTGATAAGCCGATTCTTCCAGCGTTTCGCGCACCGCGGCGGCGAGCAAGGTTTCATCGGCTTCGAGGTGTCCTGCAGGTTGGTTGAAACGCGCGCCTTGCACGGTTTCTTCTTCAACCAGCAAGAATTTTCCAGCGCGCGCGATGACGGCGGCGACTGTGACGTTGGGTTTCCAGACCATGTGGCGGCAGTGGATGATTTTAGAAATAAAAAAAGGCAGGGTTGCCCCTGCCTTTTTTAAGCGTGCAACAAATTACTTGGCAGCAGCGTCAGCAGCAGCCTTTTTGTGCTTCTTGGCGTGCTTTTTAGCGTGGTGCTTGGCTTCTTTCTTTTCTTCAGCAGCAGGAGCCGATTTAGCGGCAGCAGCTTCAGGAGCCTTGGCTGGAGCCGCATCGGCAGCAACAGCAGAGAAAGTAACAGTAGCGAATACAGCGGCGATCAGTGCGGACAAAAGTTTGCTCATTGTGAACTCCATTTTCAGTAGTTTATTAAACGTTTATGACACTACGTGTCGCTTGCATTAACGCTTCCTTGATTTATTTGGTTGACACTAACCAAATAAATTTGTGTGGTGCCGGGGGGGGGACTCGAACCCCCACGCCTTTCGGCACCGGATTTTGAGTCCGGCACGTCTACCAGTTCCATCACCCCGGCGAAGCGACGCGCATTATCCATGAAACGCCAGCCCGCATCAAGCTACAATCTCGTCTTTGCCGAAATTAGGTTGGTTTTATGCGTACTGATGAGTTTGATTTTTCCTTGCCGGAGAGCCTGATCGCCCAGCATCCGCCGGCGCGGCGTGGCGCCAGCCGCTTGCTGCATGTGCATGGAGGAGGGCTCGATGACAGGCAGTTCACGGATCTGTTAGCGCTGGTGCAAGCGCGCGACGTGCTGGTGTTGAATGACACCCGCGTCATCAAGGCGCGGCTGTTCGGTGCCAAGCAAACGGGCGGGCAGGTCGAAGTGATGGTCGAGCGCGTGTTGAATGACCACGAGGCGTTGGCGCAGGTGCGCGCCAGCAAGTCGCCCAAGGCTGGAAGTTACTTGCATCTGGCCGGACAACTCAACGTCGAGGTGCTGGGGCGCGAGGGCGAGTTCTTTCATTTGCGTTTTGTCGACGAAGAGAGTGTATGGACGTTGCTGGAACGGCACGGGAGACTGCCGCTGCCGCCTTACATCACGCATGCCGCCGAGGACGAGGACGAGCAACGCTACCAGACCGTGTTCGCGCGCGCGGACGGAGCGGTCGCCGCGCCCACCGCCGGGTTGCATTTCGATGAGGCCATGCTGCAAGCCTTGCGCGATAAGGGCGCGGAGGTCGCCTATGTGACGTTGCATGTGGGGGCGGGGACGTTCCAGCCGGTGCGCGCCGAGTTCGTCCACGAACACACCATGCACAGCGAGCGCTACGAGATCCCGCAAGCGACCGTGGATGCGATCGCCCACGCGCGCGGCGCGCAAGGTCGCGTGATTGCGGTCGGAACCACCAGCCTGCGCGCGCTGGAAAGTGCGGCAGCATCGCGAGAATTGGCAAGTGGTGCGGGTGAAACCAGTATTTTCATCACGCCGGGTTATGCGTTCCGCGTGGTGGATGTGTTGCTGACCAACTTCCATCTGCCCAAATCCACGCTGCTGATGCTGGTGAGCGCGTTCGGCGGGATGGGCGCGATGCGCGCCGCCTATAAACACGCGGTGGAAAAGGAATATCGCTTCTTTAGCTATGGCGATGCGATGCTGATAGAAAGAGCTAGTAGCTACTAGCTACTAGCTACTAGCTACTAGCTACTGGCTACTAGCTACTGGCTACTGGCTACTGGCTACTGGCGAGCAGCTTTGAAAAAACTTATTTAAGAAAGTCGTAATGGAATTTACTTTATATAAAACATCGGGCGCGGCGCGACGCGGGCAGATCACGCTGGCGCATGGCACGGTGCAAACCCCGGCATTCATGCCGGTAGGCACTTATGGCACGGTGAAGGCGATGTCGCCGCAGGAACTGCATGAGATCGACGCGCACATCGTGCTGGGCAACACTTTCCACTTGTGGCTGCGGCCCGGCCTGGAGGTTATCGCAGCGCATGGCGGGCTGCATCGTTTCATGGGCTGGGACTCGCCGATACTCACCGATTCGGGCGGGTTCCAGGTCTTCAGCCTGGGCGCGTTGCGCAAGATCACCGAGGAGGGCGTGAAGTTCCAGTCCCCGGTAAATGGCGACAAATTATTCCTCACGCCGGAAGAATCCATGCGCATCCAGCGTGTGCTCAACTCCGACATCGTGATGATCTTCGACGAGTGCACGCCGCATCCCGCCACGCTTCGCGAGGCGGCGGATTCCATGCGGCTGTCGCTGCGCTGGGCCCAGCGTTCAAAGGATGCGCACGGCGACAACCCCAACGCCCTGTTCGGCATCGTGCAGGGCGGCATGTACGAGGAATTGCGCGATGAGTCGCTATGCGGTCTGACCGGCATCGGCTTTGATGGTTACGCCATCGGCGGGTTGTCGGTGGGTGAGCCCAAAGCCGATATGTTGCGCATACTCTCGCATACCGCGCCGCAACTGCCGCGAGAAAAACCGCGCTATCTGATGGGCGTGGGCACGCCGGAGGACATCGTCGCCGCTGTGGCGCGAGGCATAGACATGTTCGATTGCGTGATGCCGACCCGCAATGCGCGCAACGGTTGGCTGTTCACCCAGCATGGCGACATCAAAATACGCAACGCGGTGCACAAGACGGATACCAACCCGTTGGACAAGGACTGCGCCTGCTATACCTGCAAGAATTTCAGTCGCGGCTATTTGCATCATCTGCAGCGCGTCAACGAGATACTGGGCGCGCGCCTGAACACCATCCACAACCTGCATTACTACCAGCAATTGATGTCTGAAATCCGTTCCGCCATCGAGGCGGACGCGTTTGCGGAATTTGCGCGGCAGTTCGAGCGGCGGCGGGCGGGACTGTCATTAGATTGACACCCGCTTCATGCTAGAATGCGCGGCTTTTTCAACTCGGAGATTCGGAACATGTTTATTAGTAACGCATACGCGGAAGCCGCCGCCACACCGGCAGGTAGTGACTTGACACAATTTTTGCCGCTGGTCGCGCTGGTGGTGGTGTTTTATTTCCTGATATTGCGCCCGCAACAGAAACGCGCCAAAGAACACAAGGTGATGATGGGAGCACTGCAGCGCGGCGACGAAGTTGTCACCAGCGGCGGGGTGGTGGGGAGTGTCGCTAAGGTGTACGAACAATACGCCAGCGTGGAACTGGCCGAGAACGTGGAAGTCATCGTGCAAAAAAGCGCGATCCTGAACGTGTTGCCCAAGGGCACGATCAAGTCCATCAAGTAGCGCTCGTTATTTAAATATGAGCCGGGGATGTCCCCGGTTTGTCGTTTTCTGGGATTGGTGAGACACCCCGATCAACCGTAGCGAGCGGCTGGAGTGCAATGCGTATTGAGCGGACGATAAGACGAACTTCGCGAGTTTCGGCGAAGACTGGCCTTCGGGCTGTGTCGGGGCCACATACCGTGAGGCAGGCGAAAGAAGTGACGCGCAACGCAGCAATCTGGTCGCGCAGTAGGTTGGTCCGGGTGTATGGGAAGAGGTTGTGATGAATCGTTATCCTTTGTGGAAATATGTGCTGATCTTTGCCGTGCTGTTGGCGGGCCTGATCTATACCCTGCCGAATTTTTTTGGCGAATCGCCTGCGGTGCAAGTCTCGCCGTTGCGCACCGGCATCAAAGCGGATGCGGCATTGCTGGAACGTGCCTCCGACGCGCTCAAGGCGGCAAATCTCAATCCCGATATGCTGAGTCTGGAAGGCAATAGCGTGAAAGCGCGTTTTGCCGATACCGATACCCAGCTCAAGGCCAAGGATGTGCTGCACACCGCTTTGGGCGAGGACTACGTGGTCGCGCTGAACCTGGTGTCGCGCTCGCCGCAGTGGTTGACGAATTTGCACGCGCTGCCGATGTATCTGGGCCTGGACTTGCGCGGCGGGGTGCATTTCCTGCTGCAAGTGGACATGAAGGCCGCGCTGGACAAGACGCTGGATGCGACGACCGGCGATCTGCGCAGCACCTTGCGCGAACAGAACGTGCCGTACTCGGGTGTGAGCCGCGAGGATAGCGTGCTGCTGGTCAAGTTCCGCGATGCGGCGGCGCGCGACAAGGGTGAGGCGGAGATCAAACAACGCTTTGCCGATTACAGCCTGAGCGGCAAAGAGCAGGGCGGCGAGTTTTTGCTGCAAGCACAGCTCACCGAACAAGCCAAACGCCGCATCCAGGAATCTGCGGTGCAGCAAAACCTGCTGACCCTGCGCAATCGCGTCAACGAGCTGGGCGTGGCCGAGCCGGTCATCCAGCAACAGGGCGTGGATCGCATCGTCGTGCAACTGCCCGGCGTGCAGGACACGGCGCGCGCCAAAGATATTCTGGGGCGTACCGCGACCCTGGAAGTGCGCCTGGTCGATGACGAACACCAGCTGGACGCGAGCGGTGTCGCGCCGTTTGGCACGGAAGCGTTCAAGGACAGGGAAGGCAAAACGCTGCTGGTGAAGAAGCAAGTGTTGCTGACCGGCGAGCGTATCAACGACGCGCAGCCCGGTTTCGACAATCGCGACAACGAACCGGCCGTGCATATCAATCTGGACGGGGTGGGTGCGCGCAAATTCAAGGAAGCCACGCGCGAGAACGTCGGCAAGCGCATGGCGATCATCCTGTTTGAAAAAGGCAAGGGCGAGATCGTCACCGCGCCGGTGATACGCGAAGAGATCGGCGGCGGCCGCGTGCAGATCAGCGGGCGCATGACCACCGAGGAAGCGCAGGACACCTCCTTGCTGTTGCGCGCCGGTGCCCTGGCCGCACCGATGGAGATCGTCGAGGAGCGCACCGTCGGCCCCAGCCTGGGCGCGGACAATATCGCGCGCGGTTTCAACTCCACCAAGATCGGCTTCATGCTGATCGCCGTGTTCATGGTGGCGTACTACCTGATGTTCGGCACGATCTCGGTGTTCGCGCTGGCGGCCAACCTGCTGCTGCTGATCGCCCTGTTATCCATGCTGCAAGCCACGCTGACCCTGCCGGGCATGGCGGGTATCGCGCTGACGCTGGGGATGGCGATCGACTCTAACGTGCTGATCAACGAGCGCATCCGCGAGGAGCTGCGCAACGGTGTCAGCCCGCAAGCCGCCATCCATGCGGGTTACGACAATGCCTTCGCCACCATCGTGGATTCGAACATCACCAACCTGATCGCCGGTATCGCGCTGTTCCTGTTCGGTTCCGGCCCGATCAAAGGCTTCGCGGTGGTGCTGTGCCTGGGGATACTGACTTCGATGTTCAGCGCGGTGCTGGTATCGCGCGCGCTGGTGAACCTCATCTATGGCAGCAAGGCGCGACTCAATAAAGTCGCCATCGGTTAAGGGGATAAACATGGAATTTTTTAAGATTAAACGCGACATCCCGTTCATGAGTTACGGGCGTTACACCACTTCAATCTCGCTGGTGACATTTCTGATCGCGGTGGTTTTTCTGGCGACCAAGGGGCTGAATTTCGGCGTGGACTTTACCGGCGGAACAGTCATGGAAGTGCATTACGTGCAGGCCGCCGACCTGAATAAAGTCCGCGAACAACTCGCGGTTGCGGGCCTGCCCGACGCGCAAGTGCAGAACTTCGGTTCCAGCCACGACGTGCTGATCCAGATTCCGCTCAAGCAAAATAAAGCGGGCGCGAAATTGAGCGACCAGGTGATGTCGACCCTGCGCCAGCAGGATGGCGACGTGGAAGTGCGCCGCGTCGAATTTGTCGGCCCGCAAGTCGGCAAGGATCTGGTCGAGAACGGTGCGATGGCCTTGCTGCTGGTGAGCCTGGGGATCGTCGGTTATCTGTGGATACGTTTCGAGTGGAAGTTTGGCCTGTCGGCGATCATCGCCAACTTGCATGACGTGGTCATCATCCTGGGCTTCTTCGCGTTCTTCCAATGGGAGTTCTCGCTGTCGGTCTTGGCTGCGGTACTCGCAGTACTGGGCTATTCGGTGAACGAATCGGTGGTGGTGTTCGACCGTATCCGCGAGAACTTCCGCAAGATGCGCAAGGCGGATACCGCCGAAATCATCGACAACGCCATCACCCGCACCATGTCGCGCACCATCATCACGCACGGCTGTACACAGATGATGGTGTGCGCGATGTTGTTCCTAGGCGGCGAGACGCTGCATTATTTCGCGATGGCGCTGACCATAGGCATCCTGTTCAGTATCTATTCTTCGGTGTTGGTCGCCAGCCCGTTGTTGATGATGTTCGGCGTGTCGCGCGAAGACTTCATCAAGCCGGAAAAGACCGCCGCGGAAGAAGTGTTGCCTTAAGAAGCGGCGGGTAGCTAGTAGGCGGTAGCGGGTAGCACAAGCGAACTGCCCTAGCGACCCGCTACCGCCTACTAGCTACGAGCTCAAGAAATATGATCGATCTCATTCTGCATCTCGATACGCACCTGCTCGCCATGACGCACGAGTATGGTTATTGGGTGTACGGCATTCTGTTCGTCATCATCTTTGCCGAGACCGGCCTGGTGGTCGCCCCCTTCTTGCCAGGCGACTCGCTGTTGTTCGTCGCGGGTGCGCTGTGCGGTCTGGGCGCGCTGGACATGGCCTGGCTGATGCCGGTATTGATGATCGCGGCGTTTACCGGCGACAACATCAATTACTGGATAGGCCGCTTTCTGGGGCTGCACCTGTTCGACCTGTTCATCGGGAAATTCATCCGGCGCGAACACCTGGACAAGACCCGCGCGTTCTACGAGGAGCATGGCGGCAAGACCATCATCTTCGCGCGTTTCCTGCCCATCGTGCGTACCTTCGCGCCGTTCGTGGCCGGTTTGGGGCTGATGCGTTATCCGATGTTCGTGATGTTCAGCCTGCTGGGCAGCGTGGCGTGGATAGGCTCATTGACCCTGGCGGGATATTTCTTCGGCAACATCCCGGTGGTGAAAAACAATCTCACGCTCATCATCGCAGCGATTGTCTTGCTCTCCTTCGTGCCCGCTATCAGCGGGTACATCAGGCATCGCCGCAACCGTTCGGTTTGATCGGGCGAATTAGCGGAATAAATTGGTTTTTCTGTTTCCCTGAATCTCGATTCACCATTCGCACGGCATGACGCGGCCGTCAGGTAGCGGTGGGTTATATTCGACCTGATTGTCCTCACTCTATCTGAAGTTCGGAGCGCATCAATTTAAGCATAAGACTATCAAATGTGTAAAACCCCTTTGAGCAATTGCTGAGCTGCAGCAGCGCAAATGCCGCCCCTGTACCGAACGCTTCTCGCCTGATCGACTCGTGCGTGAGACGCACAGTCTGGTGCGGAAACCCGAATATCACTTCGTGGTGACCAACGATACCGCCAAACCGCAATGAAGTGATGCTCTCGTCCCCCACCTCCAGAGTTTTGGCAAGCTTGCGCGCTGTACCCGACACCTCGGGCTTGTCCTTGAAGTGCTGTTCGAGGATCTCGATATCGGCGAACGGTGCGATCTTGCGCAATAGATTGGCCGCCACGATTATAAAATTGATGCCGAGTGTGATATTGGGCGAACATAGCACGCGGGTGTCGTCTCCCAGGCTATGCGCATACGCCAGGTCGTGTTCCGAATAAGCCGAGATAGCGCTGACCAGCATGATGCCGCGTTCGCGCACTTCTTCACCGTAAATCACTAGTGTCCGGTTAAAAATCAAACAGAATCATCTGGTTATTGGGTGGTGGCGCAATGCTTCTGATGGTGTCAGGCTGCAAAGCGCATGAAATA
>JABEVF010000063.1 GCA_013043965.1 Gallionella sp.
AGTGTCTGTTGTTTCATTACCATCTTCCCGTGTTTGTGTTCTATGGCTATAACGCACGACCTGTGGAATGGGTGGACTTGATCAGCGTTGCCTTAAATCTGTATTGCCCGAAAGCCGCTCTTCGCTGAATACCACTATCGACACTTAACGGTTATTCATCTTTCTTCTCAGCGAGGCTTGGCGCAATTTTGCGAAGTAACTTATTGCCTCCGATGGCGTATGCAATAAGTGCAAAAGGTAGAACAATGGATAAAGCACCAACCGGCCCACCACCAAACATATTTTCGCCAGCTAATATGGCGGCAAAAAATGCCCATAAAATCCCTATTCAAGTTAGTCCACTAAGAAGTCTGAAAAATATATAGCGAATCAACAGTGCCCCCTATAAGTTGTATGGTTACTAATATATTCTGCATTGTTTTTTGGTAAATATCGGCACGTCAAAACTTACGGCCGTAGCATGTTCGTGAAGCACTCCAAATTCAGCATGTGGCACGTTATGAATCACGGACATTGTAAGTGACGCCCTCAAAGCGACCATTGATTATTTGCATACATGCCATCGTTCAGTCCATTAAAACCGGTTGAAGATTTACCGCTTCAGTTGTTGAAGAAGCGCGCTGATGCCGGCGCGGGCGATCTGCGCGTCCTCGGCGGATTTGACGCCGGATACCCCCACCGCGCCCACGCATTCGCCGTCAACCATGATAGGCTCGCCGCCTTCAAGCATGGTCAGCTCGCCGGGAGCGGTCATGAACGCATTGCGCCCGCCCGCGACGACGTCTTCATACGCTTTGGATGCGCGGCGACCCATTGCCGAGGTGTGCGCCTTGCCGGTCGCGATCTGCGGGCCGGTCAGCGGCGCGCCATCCAGACGTTGCAACCACATGCTATGGCCGCCGTCGTCTACGATGGCGATAGCGACCGCCCAGCCTTGGCGGAGTGCTTCGCTTTCACAGCCGGCGGCGATGATCTTCACGTCTTCCAGCGTCAAACAATTTTTCTGTTTCATGCGGCCTCTCCTTGGACTGGCGGATTGAATAACGGGTTGGCGTTGCTACGCGGTGCGATAACCGAGCAGTGTTGAAAGTCGCTCGCTGGTTGCGATGACTTGTGCCGCCCATTCATCACGACGGCGTTCTATGGGTGCCGACACCGACAAGCCGGCCACGACATGGCCGCTGGCATCGCGCACCAAAGTGCCTATGCACCCCACGCCCAGTTCGGCCTCTTCATTGTCCAGCGCGTAGCCGCGTGTCACCGCGCCGATGCAGTCCTGCATCAGCGCGGTGATTCTGGTGCGAGTGTTGGCGGTGTAGGCGGGCAGCTTGCTGCGCTTCGCATAGCTGCGGCAAGCGGCCTCGCCCTGTACGCCCAGCATCAGCTTGCCCACCGCGGTGACGTGCAGGGGCGCGCGGCTGCCGATCACCTGTTCCACCCGCATCATGCGCTTGGCGAGTGCGCGCTCGATGTAGACCACCTCGTCTGCTTCGCGCACGGTCAGGTTCACCGTCTCGCCCAGCGAGTCGCGCAGTCTTTCCATCAGCGGCAGCGCGAGCTTCCGGATGTCCACGCTGGCGTTGACCCGGCTGCCCAGCTGCATCAGCTTGATGCCCAACTGGTAGTTGCCCCGCGTGGTGCGTTCGACGATGCCCTGTTCCGCCAGCGACGCGAGGATGCGGAAGGCGGTGGAGGGATGCAAGCCGGTTTCAGCCGAGAGCGTCTTCAGGCTCGCGGGCTCATCTTGTGCCGCGATTGCGTCCAGCAATTGCGCCAGTCGCGCGATGACCTGTATGGAATTCGATCCTGCTTTCATTTTTCGCATTATGAAATCGATTGTGTATTGCGAAATTATATAACAAGCCGTATTCTGTCAACAGAAAATTATGACGAAGATCGCCAGCGCGCGATTCTTGCGATCGCATCACCGTCCAATATGAATTTAAGGAGAAAAAGTTATGACAACTAGCACCGCCGCCACGCCTGAGTTTTGTCAGGGCATCCAACATTTCGGTCCCCTCTGGGATAATTATTCCCGGCATGCCGCATCGGCAGCCATCAAAGCGGATGAGTCGGCAATCAGCGATCCCCGCGCGCCCGATGCCGTGTACCAGACGCTGTTGATGGCCGATGCGCTGCGCTATTTGACGCTACAGGTCTGTGGTTCAAAAGGCTCCGGCCATCCGGGCGGTTTCGCCAGCAGCGCCGAGGCCTATGCCTCGCTGGTGATGCTGGGCCACACCAATATCGTGACCGAGGTGGGTCATCATGCGCCCGGTTTCTACAGTGCGATGTTCCTCGACACGTCGCTGGAAGCGATGGGCATCAAGACCGTCACCGACCTGATGGCGCGATTCCGCGAGAAGCATGGCTTGCTCGGCCATTTGTCCGGCGCGATCCCGGGACTGTTGGCGCCCGCAGGGCCGCTGGGGCAGGGCCAGCATTTCGCGATGGCGGGTGCGTTGCTGCATCCGGGCAAACTGTTCCCGGTCACGATCGGCGACGGCGGCATGGGCGAGCCTTATGTTTTGAATTCGATGATGCACTTCAATACCGCCTATCCCAAGGTGACCAATTTCTTGCCGACATTGATCTGGAACGGTTACAGCCAGGAACATCACTCGATGGTGTCGCGTTTCAGCAACGCGGAAATGATCGCCTACTGGAAGGGTCATGGTTTCAAAGAGGTGATCCTGGTCGACGCCAAGGAGTTTGACGACACCAACCAGAGCAGCGCCTACGCGGACAGCTCCTACTTCTCGCACCAGCAGCGCCTGGCGTTCGCCGCCGCGGTGCTGGCGGGCGTGGACCGTGCCGCCAAGTCCGCCTTGGGCGGCACGCTGACCGCCTTCATCATCAAACAGATGAAAGGCACCGGCGTGCATACGGTGGGTGCCAAGTCGCACAACCTGTACCCGGCCGACAGCCTGGACAAGCCGCACATGATGGAGGGCCTGCAGCGCCGTGCCCTGCATCCCGAGGCGTGGGCCATCGTGCGCGAGAATTTCGTGCGCGCCGGTGGCGGCCCTGCTGCCAAGACCGCGGTGACCGAGTATGTGCTGGAGCTGGCCCCGCTGGGCAAGTTGCCGATACACGAATTCGCCAGAGGCGAGAAAGCTGTCCCTGCGACCGCGATGGGCGGGCTGGTGGCGTATGTCGGGACGAAGGACAAGCGTTACATCGTGACCAATGCCGACGGCAACGAAGCGTCGGCGATGAAGAATATCAACGATGCGCTGAAGATCCGCCATCCGACCGTCGACCCGCTGTACAACCAGGAGCCGGAAGGGCAGGTGTACGAGCCGCTGAACGAAGACGCGTGTGCCGGTCTGGCCGTTGCCCTGTCGCTGTTCGGCTCGCGCGCAATCTGGCTGTCTTATGAGAGCTTCGCGATCAACGGCTGGCCCATCGTGCAGACGGTGGCGCAGGCGATGGCCGAGCTGCGCCGCAAGACGCCGTCCATCGTCACGATGTTCACTGCGGGCGCGCTGGAACAGGGGCGCAACGGCTGGACGCACCAGCGTCCCGAAATCGAGAATTATTTCGCCGCGCAGATGCGCAACGGCAACACCTATCCGCTGTTCCCGTGCGATGCGAATGCGATTCAGGTGGCCTACGATTACGCCACCAACAGCTTTAACAAGTGCATGGTGATCATCGCGTCCAAGAGTCCGTTGCCGGTCTATATGAGTGTGGATGAGGCGCAACACGCGATGGAAGCGGGCGCGTCTATCATTTACGAAAGCAAGACTGGCAGCAAAGGCATGGTGGTGTTCGCGGTCACTGGCGATATGGTGTTCCTGCCGGTGTTCGAGGCCAAGGACAAGCTGGAAGCGGACGGTTACAAGGTGCGCATCGTGGCCATCGTGAATCCGCGCCGTCTGTACCGTGCGACCGACGTGGCGTGGGACACCGTGTCGGAGCCGGACAACCAGTTCATGGATGACGCGCATTTCGACGCGCTGTTCGATGCCGATGTGTTGCTGGCGGTGAGCGGCGGCCCCAGTGCGGTGCTGGAACCCGTGCTGTTGCGTACCCGTGCGGCCAAACGCGACACCTTCGCCTGGAAGCGTGGCGAGACGACCGCCAGCCCGGCAGAGATCATGGAGTTCAACGGCCTGACCGGCGAGGCGATGAGCGAGCGCGTCCAGGCATTGCTGGGCTAACGTCGCCAGCGTTAACGGGAAATAGTCATGTCAGAAACCAAGATCATCGTATTGGATGACGACCCCACCGGGTCGCAGACGGTGCACAGTTGCCTGTTGTTGACGCGCTGGGACGTGGCGAGCTTGCGCGAGGCTATCCTTGACGACTCGCCGCTATTTTTTGTGCTGACCAATACGCGCGGCATGGCGGCCAAACCGGCGGCAGATATCACCCGCGAGGTATGCAAGAACTTGAAGCTGGCCCTGGCCGAGCTGAACAAGATCGGGCGCGACATCAATCCCATTCTGGTCAGCCGTTCGGACTCGACCTTGCGCGGGCATTACCCGGTGGAGACCGATGTGATCGCCGAAGAGCTGGGGCCGTTCGATGCGCATTTCTTGGTGCCCGCATTTTTCGAGGGCGGGCGCATCACCCGCGACAGCGTGCATTACCTGATGGTGCAGGGTAAGGAGGTGCCGGTGCATGAAACCGAGTTTGCGCGCGACTCGGTATTCGGCTATCGCCACAGCTATCTGCCGGATTACGTGGCGGAGAAGACTGCCGGGCGTATCAAGGCGGCGCAGGTCGAGCGTTTTCTGTTGGGCGAGGTGCGGGGCGGCAGCCTGCCTCGGTTGATGGCGCTGCATGGCAATGTGTGCGCGGTGGTGGATGCCGAGACGCAGAGCGATCTGGATCATTTCGCCGGGCAGTTGCGCGAGGCGGCGGCGCGGGGAAAACGCTTTCTGTTCCGCAGCGCGGCCAGTCTGCTCACTGCGCTGGCACGTTTGCCGGCGCAACCCGTCGCCGCGCAAGACATGGCGCGTTATGTGCGCGATGGCAAGCCGGGCGCGGTCATCGTCGGTTCGCATGTCAAAAAAACCACCTTGCAGCTCGAGCAGTTGCTCAAGATGCCCGGTGTCACGCCGATCGAAGTGGATGTGGGGCAGGTGCACGGGCAGCGCGAGGTGCTGCTGGCGGATGTCGTGCGCCGATGCGAGCAGAGTCATGCCGCCGGCCGTACGCCCGCCGTTTTTACCAGCCGTTCGGAGCGGGTGTTTTCCGATCAGGCGGCGCGCCTGGATTTTGGCGAGGCGGTCTCGGCCTTTCTGATGGACGTGGTGCGCAATCTGCCCGTGACACTGGGGTTCCTGATCAGCAAAGGGGGCATCACATCGAACGATGTGTTGAGTTCGGGTCTGGCGTTGCGCACCTCTCGCGTGGTCGGGCAGATTTTGCCGGGTTGTTCGGTGGTATGCTGCCCCGCAGATCATCCGCGTTATCCGAATCTGCCCGTAGTGATTTTTCCCGGCAATGTCGGCGATGATCAGGCTGTCGCGACCGCTTATGCCAGGCTGGCCGGTATTAAATCTGAGCCGCCAGGGGTGTGAGGCCGAATATTTTTTCGGAAAGTGAGAAAATACACCAAGGTTGACGTTATGATTGCTGACAGCTGGCTTGCAATGGGTTCGATGAGTCCAGATGGGAAGTTGGTGTTGTTGTGCTGAGGACGTTTGTAGCAGGTGGTTTGTGGGTTCCTGAGTGTCTTTATTTACCTTAATCCGGGAGTGAAATTATGAACATTAAAATCAAATCTATCGTCACCGCTTTGGCGCTTGCCGCATCTTGTGCCGCTTTTGCCGCCGACACTATCAAGATCGGCGTATCCGGCCCTTACACCGGCGGTTCCAGCCCCATGGGCGCCTCGATGCGCGACGGTGTCAGGCTGGCGGCTGCCGAGATCAACGCCAAAGGCGGCGTGCTGGGACGCAAGATCGAACTGGTCGAGCGCGATGATGAAGCCAAGAACGAGCGGGGCGTGCAGGTATCCCAGGAGTTGATCAACAAGGAGAGGGTCGTCGCCACGTTAGGTTACATCAATACCGGCGTTTCGCTCGCTTCGCAGCGCTTTTATCAGGAAGCCAAAATTCCGGTGATCAACAACGTGGCTACGGGCACGGCGGTGACGCATCAATTCTTGCCGCCGCAATATGCCGACAACTACGTATTCCGCACCTCCGCCAGTGACACTATCCAGTCCGCGATGATCGTCCGCGAAGCCGTCGATGGGCGAAAGTTCACCAAGGTCGCAATCCTGGCAGACTCAACCAATTATGGTCAGCTGGGTCGCGAGGATCTGGAAAAGGCGCTGGCAGCCAGAAACATGAAGCCGGTCGCGGTGGAAAAGTTCAACATCAAGGACGTGGACATGACCGCGCAGTTGTTGAAAGCCAAGGAAGCCGGCGCGCAAGCCATTCTGACCTATGGCATCGGGCCGGAGCTGGCGCAGATCGCGAACGGGATGGAGAAGCTGGGCTGGAAGGTGCCGATGATAGGCAGCTGGACGCTGTCCATGGGTAATTTCATCGACAACGCGGGCAAGAATGGCGAGGGTGCGCGCATGCCGCAAACCTTCATCCAGGAACCCAATACGCCCAAGCGCAAGGCCTTTATCGATGCTTACCAGAAAGCCTACAAGATCGACCGCATCCCTTCGCCTGTTTCTGCCGCACAAGGTTACGACTCCATGTACATCCTCGCCGCCGCGATCCAGCAGGCCGGGACTACCGATGGCATGAAGATACGCGAGGCGCTGGAAAATCTGAAGGGGAAAATAGACGGTGTCGTTACCACCTATAACCATCCCTACACCCATGATGACCACGAGGCGATCACCATGAACATGGTGGTCATGGGCGAGGTAAAAGACGGGCGCGTGGTGTATGCCTATGATGCCGATAAAGGTGAGGCAATTCGCGAGAAAGCCGCGGCCAAACCCAAAAAATAACGTCTTGCCGCAATCACTTGGTATTTTGTAAATAGCGTTTGGGCCGGGTTGTCCCCGGCCCAAATAGCAAATGGATGGAGCTCATCTTATGGAAATCCTCGCGCAACTCGTAGTCAGCGGTATCGCACTCGGGATGATTTATGCGTTGATCGCTTTCGGCTATCAACTGACTTTCGCCACATCCGGCACGCTGAACTTTGGCCAGGGCGAAGCGCTGATGCTGGGCGCGCTGGTCGGGCTCACGCTGGTCGGTCATATGAGCTACTGGCTGATGATTCCGCTGGTGATCGTGTTTGGCGCACTGCAAGGCATTTTTGTGGAACGCGTGGGCGTACTGCCCGCGTTAAAGACCAAATCGGAGTTCGGCTGGATCATGACCACTATCTCGCTGGCGATCATTTTCAAGAACGTCGCCGAGAATATCTGGGGGCATGACGATATTACTTTCCCGTCACCGCTACCCACGGCACCGCTGCAGTTCTTCGGTATCCGCGTGCTGCCGATGGAGATACTGGTGGTGGTGGGCGCGCTGGCGATCATGCTGGCCGTGGAGTTGTTCAACCGCAAGTCCATTTATGGCAAGGCTGTCGTGGCGACCTCCAGTGACCGCGATGCCGCCGGGCTGATGGGTATCAATACCGGCATGGTAATCACCTTTTCTTACGCATTGAGCTCCATGACCGCGGCTTTTGCGGGCGTGCTGATCGCACCCTTGACGCTCACCGGAGCGACGATGGGCGTGGTGCTCGGGCTCAAGGCATTTTCTGTCGCGATCATTGGCGGCCTCAACAGCGGCATGGGCGTGATCGCCGGTGGTTTGATCCTGGGTATCGCCGAGACGACCACCGGTTATTACATCTCCACCGGCTACAAGGATGTGCCGGGACTGCTGCTGCTGCTGCTGGTCTTGGCGATCAAGCCGGCCGGCATGTTCGGCAAGTCTGTCATCAAAAAGGTCTAGCATGAGTGCGGTCAAAAATACTTCCATCATTATAGCTGTCGCGGTAGTGGCACTGTTGCCGGCACTCTGGTCCAATCCTTATTACATCCATCTGATGGTGGTGATAGGCATCTACGCGATCCTGTTGCTGGGGCTCGATATCGTGGTGGGTTATGTGGGCGAAGTCTCGCTCGGCCATGCCGCGTTGTTCGGGATCGGTTCTTATACCGCCGGTGTGTTGAATTTTCAGCTGGGTGTGCCGTTCCTGCTTGCAGTACCGGCCAGCATTGTGGTCACCGGCCTGTTCGGCGCGCTCCTCGCTTTGCCGGCATTGCGGGTGAATGGCCCTTATCTGGCGATGGTGACCCTGGCGTTCGGCACGATCATCCAGATCCTGATCAACGAGATGACCTTCCTGACCAATGGGCCGCTCGGACTTTCGGTACGCAAACCGATCTGGTTTGATCATCAGATCACCGGCACCGACTATTACTACATCGTCCTCGTGGCCTTGGTGCTCACCCTGTTTGTCGTGCAGCGCATCCTCAAGTCCCATCTCGGGCGCGCGTTCGAGGCCTTGCACGACAGCCCCATCGCTTCGGATTGCATGGGGGTGAGCGTGTACGGTTACAAGGTCTATGCTTTTGTGTTGAGCGCGGGCGTCGCGGGCTTGGCCGGCAGCTTGTATACCTATTCCGAGGAATACATTTCGCCCAATACCTATAACTTCGAGCTGACCATCTTGTTCCTGCTGGCGGTCATCATGGGCGGGCGCAAAACGCGAACCGGCCCGATCCTGGGCGCGATCATCGTCGTGATGTTGCCGAACGTGCTTTCCGATATCGAGCTGTTCCGCAAGATATCGATAGCCATCGCGGTCATCGCGGTGGCGTATTCGGCTTACGCCGTGACCACCCGCATACGCAGCCTGAAACAGGTCGCGCTGCCGGTGGCCGCGACCATCGCGTTGGCCGTGTCGGGTTACATCATGCGGGACATCTCCGAGCAACGTTTGACCATATTCGGCGTGATGATCCTGTTCGTCGTGTATTACCTGCCGAACGGCATCATGGGTTTCTTGCGCGGCATCATCGTGCGGTTCAAGCCTCAGTGGATACATCGCCATATTCAGATACTCGAGCACGGCGACCAGCAGCATGTGTGGTCGGTGCCGGACCATCCTGTCACGGCCGGGGGCTTCCTGCTGGAAGCGCGCAATATCGTGATGCAATTCGGCGGCTTGAAAGCGCTGAACGAAGTCAATCTGAATATCAGCAAAGGCTCGGTGCACGGTCTGATCGGCCCGAACGGCTCCGGCAAGAGCACCACCATGAACGTGCTGACCGGCATCTATAAGCCGACTTCGGGCGAGATCGAGTTCAACGGCAAGATCATCACCGGCGCGACCCCGTCATCGATCGCCGGCGAAGGCATCGCGCGCACTTTCCAGAACGTGCAGTTGTTCGGCGAGATGACCGCGATCGAGAACGTGCTGGTCGGCCTGCATCACACCTATCGTCACAGCTTGCTCGATGTCGTGTTCCAGACGCCGCGCTGCCGCAACGAGAAGCGCTCTGCGGAAGTGCGTGCCGCCAGCCTGTTGCAGTTCGTCGGCTTGTTGGATCTCGCCAACGAGGAAGCGCGCAATCTGCCCTACGGCAAACAGCGGCTGCTGGAGATTGCCCGCGCCCTGGCGCTGAACCCCAGCCTGCTGTTGCTGGATGAACCCGCAGCCGGCCTGACCGCGCCGGATATCAAAGAGTTGATCTCGATGATAGCCAAGATACGCGACCAGGGGATTACCGTGATACTCATCGAGCATCATATGGACGTGGTGATGAGTATCTGCGATACCGTCACGGTGCTGGATTTCGGCCAGAAGATCGCGGAAGGCACGCCGGCGAAGGTCCAGTCTGACGAGAAGGTCATCGAGGCCTACCTTGGTGGCAGCACCAACGCAGCATGAGGAGCTAAAAATCCAGATTTCATCCCAACTGCTGTGTTGCGCGAAAAATTTCTTGCTTGCATATACTTCAAATATGCGGCGCTGCTAAATTTTCCCCGCGCCTTGCATTTGGGCGAACTCTGAATTTTTAGGGATTAAGAGGAGCTATTTAATGTTACAGGTTCAAAATTTGCATGCCGCCTACGGCAAAGTGGAAGTGCTGCACGACATATCCCTCTCGGTACCGAGAGGTAAAGTTGTCACGCTGATCGGTTCCAACGGCGCGGGCAAGACCACGACCATGCGCGCCATTTCCGGCATGATCAAGCCTTCGAGCGGGAGCATCAGTCTGAACGGCAAGGCCATTGCCGGTCTGGCTTCGAGCAAGATCGCCCGCGCCGGGTTGGCCCATTCGCCGGAAGGTCGGCGCGTGTTCGCCAGGCTGTCGGTGACCGACAATTTATTGCTGGGAGCTTTCCCGCGCCTGACCTTCGGCCGTGAGCGCGGCGATGTGCCGGGCGACCTGGCGCGTATATTCGAGCTGTTTCCCCGCCTCAAGGAACGCGCGCACCAACAGGCCGGCACACTGTCGGGTGGCGAGCAGCAGATGTTGGCGATGGGGCGCGCGCTGATGCTAAACCCAGACGTGCTGCTGCTGGATGAGCCATCCATGGGACTGGCGCCGTTGCTGGTCAAGGAGGTGTTCCGCATCGTCGCCGAATTGAAGGCGCGCGGCATCACCATGCTGCTGGTGGAGCAGTTCGCCGCCGCCGCACTGGAGGTTGCCGACTATGGTTACGTGCTGGAAAACGGTCGTATCTCGGTGCATGGTCCTGCCGAGCAACTGAAGAACGATCCGGCGGTGAAGGCGGCTTATCTGGGCGCATCGCACTAGCTAAGCGCATCGTCTGCATCGGGGAAAAGCGCGGAACTATTCGCGATGCCACCGCCATCTACTGTCAGGCAAAAAGAGAGTGCTATGACAATGAAGAAATCGGAACAAAACTATCAGGTCGGCTTGGATATCGATCCTTGTCATGGGTAGTCTTCTGGGTACGTTCACGGTACGCGAGTCGAATTGCCGCCGCTTCGGCATAGTTCCGAAAACCTAATTCAATACATCAGGAGAACGACATGACTAAGCTAACTCTACCGCTATGGATCAATGGCCAACGCACCGAAAGCCGCAGTAGCCGCTCGGCGGATGTGACTAACCCGGCCAGCGGCGAGGTGATACGCCGGGTGCCGCTGGCCAACCGTGCGGACGTGAACAGTGCGGTCGCGGCTGCCCGTGCAGCCTTTCCGGGCTGGCGCGATACCACACCGCTGCGCCGCAGCCGGATATTGAACAAATTCCGCGAGCTGCTCGAAACGCACCGCGCCGAACTGGCGCAGCTCGCCAGTGAAGAGCACGGCAAGACGCTGGAAGACGCCGCCGGTTCGGTGCAGCGCGGCATCGAGGTGGTGGAGTTCGCGGTCGGTGCGCCGCACCTGCTCAAGGGCGAACACGCCGAGAACGTCGGGCGCGGAGTCGATTGTCACTCCATGCTGCAACCCATCGGGGTGTGTGTCGGTATCACGCCGTTCAACTTTCCGGCGATGGTGCCGATGTGGATGTTCCCGATCGCGATCGCCTGCGGCAACACCTTCGTGCTCAAGCCTTCCGAAAAAGTGCCTTCGTGCAGCCTGCGCATGGCCGAGCTGTTCAGGGAGGCCGGGTTGCCCGACGGCGTGTTCAACGTCGTGCCCGGCGACAAGGAGGCGGTGGATGCGCTGCTGGTTCATCCTGACGTGCGCGCCGTGTCTTTCGTCGGCTCGACACCGGTGGCAAAATATATCTACGAGACCGCCGCGCATCACGGCAAGCGCGTGCAGGCGCTGGGCGGCGCGAAGAACCATGCCGTCGTGATGCCGGATGCCGAGCTGGATTTCACCGCCGATGCGATCATGGGCGCGGCCTACGGTTCGGCCGGCGAGCGTTGCATGGCGATCTCCGTCGTGGTCGCGGTGGGCGAGATCGCCGATACGCTGGTGGCCAAACTGAAGGCCAGAGCCGAGAAGCTGGTGATCGGCCCCGGCGACCGGAAGGACGTCGACATGGGGCCGGTGATCTCGGCACAACATCGCGACAAGATAGTCGGCTACATAGACAGCGGCGTGCAGCAGGGCGCTACGCTGGTCACCGACGGACGCGGCATCAAGGTGGCCGGCCACAAAGGAGGCTATTTTGTCGGAGCCACGCTGTTTGATAACGCCAGCACAGAGATGACCATCTACCGCGAAGAAATTTTTGGCCCGGTGCTGGTCGTGCTGCGCGTCGCCAGCCTCGACGAGGCGATCGACCTGGTCAACAGCAATCCCTACGCCAACGGCACCGCGATCTTCACCGCATCGGGTGCGGCGGCGCGACGCTTCCAGAACGAGATCGAGGTCGGCATGGTCGGCATCAACGTGCCGATCCCTGTACCGATGGCGTTCTTCTCCTTCGGCGGATGGAAATCCTCGCTGTTCGGCGACCTGCACATGCACGGCATGGAAGGTATTTATTTTTACACCCGCACCAAAGCCGTGACCACACGCTGGCCCGAGGTGTCGGACAAGAACGCATCCACGCTGGTGATGCCGACGCTGGGTTAACAAGGAGAGTCACCATGTCTATCAACATCGGCTTCATCGGCCCCGGCATCATGGGCCGCCCCATGGCGCTGAACCTGATCAAGGGGGGGCACCCGCTGTGGGTGTATGCGCGTCGGCCGGAAGCGGCGCGAGTGCTGGTCGCAGCGGGTGCGACCGCCTGCGCTTCGCCTGCGGAAGTTGCGCAGCACTGCGACGTGATCTTCACCATCGTGTCGGACACGCCGGATGTGGAGAGCGTGATCTTCGGCGAGGACGGGATCGCCAGTTGCGCGCGGCGCGGTAGCGTGATCGTCGACATGAGCACCATCTCGCCGACCGCGACGAAAGTTTTTGCAGAGCGGCTGGCGAAACAGGGCGTCGAGATGCTGGACGCGCCGGTTTCCGGCGGCGAGACCGGCGCGATCAGCGGCACGCTGTCCATCATGGTCGGCGGCAAAGCCAGTGTTTTCGAGCGCGTCAAGCCGCTGTTCGAGTGCGTCGGCAAGAGCATCGTGCGCATCGGCGACAACGGCGCGGGGCAAGTCGCCAAGGCCTGCAACCAGATCGTCGTCGCGGTGACCATAGAGGCGGTCGCGGAAGCGTTGACGTTTGCGCGCAGGAACGATGTCGACGCGAGCAAAGTGCGCGAGGCGCTGATGGGCGGATTCGCCGGCAGCAAGATCATGGAGGTGCACGGCAAGCGCATGCTGGACAACGATTTCAAACCCGGCTTCAAGGTCGGCCTGCACCAGAAGGACATGCGCATCGTGATGGAGACCGCGCACCAGCTGGGCGTGGCGCTGCCTGCGGCGGCCCTGGTCACCCAGCATCTCAACGCGCTGATAGGCACCGGCGCTGCCGATCTGGATTCGGCCGCGATAGTGAAGGTCGTCGCGCGGATGTCGGGCATGGGCGGCAACTAAAGACCATGGAAAAGATCGTGTTTCTTGATGCTGCTACGGTCATCGCCAAGGTGCGCCGCCCGGTTTTCGCGCATGCGTGGACGGACTACCCGTCCACGGCGACCGAGCAGGTCGTGTCGCGGCTGCAGGATGCGACCATCGCCATCACCAACAAAGTGCTGTTGCGCCGCGATTTGCTGGAGCAATTGCCCAGCTTGAAGATGATCGCCGTTTCCGCGACCGGCACCGACAACATCGATATCAATTACTGTCGCGAGCGCGGCATCGTGGTTTCCAACATCCGCGACTACTCGGTGCATACCGTGCCCGAGCATGTGTTCATGTTGATGCTGGCATTGCGCCGCAACCTGCTGGCGTTCCGTGAGGATGTGCGCAACGGCGCGTGGCAAGCGTCGGAGCGGTTCTGTCTGTTCACGCATCCGGTTCAGGATCTATATGGCAGCACGCTGGGTATCATCGGCCACGGGGCGATAGGCAAAGCGGTAGGACAGATCGCGTCGGCATTCGGCATGAAGGTGTTGCGCGCCGAACACAAGGGTGTCGCCCGTGCGCGTGCCGACTACACCGCGTTCGATACCGTGTTGCGGGACAGCGATGTGATCACGTTGCATTTGCCGCTCAATGCGCAGACCCGCCACTTGATCGGCGCCGACGAGTTGAATCATATGCAATCGCACGCGCTGTTGATCAACACCGCACGGGGCGGACTGGTGGATGAAGCGGCACTGCTGGAGGCGTTGCGCTCAGGGCGCATAGGCGGCGCCGGGTTCGATGTGTTGGGTAAAGAGCCGCCCAGCGACGGGCATCCTCTGCTGGGACTGGATATGCCCAACTTCATCCTGACTCCGCACATCGCCTGGTCGGGCAGAGCGGCGATGCAGGCCCTGGCCGATCAGCTCATAGACAACATCGAGGCCTTTGTGGCTGGCACGCCGGACAACCGTGTCGCCTGACGCGGCTTTAACTAAGGAGACGACCATGGCTGATCCTTTAGGCATAGACATACGCGCGACGGTTGCCCCCGGGCAGGAGCGCGTCCTTACACCGGGCGCGTTGGCTTTCGTTGCCGGCCTGGCGCGCAAGTTCGAGCCGGTGCGGCAGTCTTTGCTGGAACGACGCATCGCGCGGCAGGCCGAGCTGGATGCGGGTGTGCGTCCCGATTTTCTGGTCGGGACTGCCGCCGTGCGCAACGGCGACTGGAGCATCGCGCCGGTGCCGGACGAATTGCTGGACAGGCGTGTCGAATTGACCGGCCCGGCGGAGCGCAAGATGCTGATCAACGGGCTGAATGCCGGGGCGAACGTGTATATGGCGGACATGGAAGACTCGATGACGCCGACCTGGGCGAACGTGATCGACGGGCAGGCGAACCTGATCGACGCGGTCAACCGCACCATCAAACACGTCAGCCCGGACGGCAAAACTTACCAGTTGAACGCAACAACTACGGTGCTGTTCATGCGCCCGCGCGGCTGGCATCTGGTCGAGAAGCATGTGCTGGTGGATGGTCGTCCCATGTCCGCCAGCCTGTTCGATTTCGGTCTGTATTTTTTCCACAATGCAACAGCACTGTTGGAGCGCGGCAGCGCGCCTTACTTCTATCTGCCCAAGATGGAAAGCCACCTCGAAGCCAGGCTGTGGAACGATGTATTCATCCATGCCCAGGATAGCCTGGGCATCCCGCGCGCGACGATCAAGGCGACGGTGCTGATCGAGACGATACTGGCCGCCTTCGAGATGGACGAGATCCTCTACGAGTTGCGCGAGCATTCCGCCGGGCTCAACTGCGGTCGCTGGGATTACATCTTCAGCTGCATCAAAAAGTTCGGCCGCGACGCGAACTTCGTGCTCGCCGACCGCGGACTGGTGAATATGACCTCGCCCTTCATGCGGGCCTATTCGCTGCTGTTGATCAAGACCTGTCATCGCCGCAACGCCCACGCGATGGGCGGGATGGCGGCGCAGATACCGATCAAGTCCGATCCCGCAGCGAATGAACTGGCGATGGCGAAAGTGCGCGCCGACAAGGAGCGGGAAGCGCGCGACGGGCACGACGGCACCTGGGTCGCGCATCCCGGCCTGGTGCCGCTGGCCAAGGAGGTGTTCGACAGCTTGATGCCGACGCCTAACCAGTTGCACAAGCAACGTGATGACGTGCGCACCACGGCGGGCGAGCTGCTGGAGTTCGAACCGCAAGGCCCGATCACCGAGGCAGGGTTGAGGCTCAACATCGAGGTGGCACTGTGCTACATCGGCGTGTGGCTGTCCGGGATCGGTTGCGTGCCGATACACGATCTGATGGAGGACGCGGCCACCGCCGAGATTTCGCGCTGCCAAGTGTGGCAGTGGGTACACAGCCCGCGCGGCGTGCTGGACGACGGGCGCAAGGTGACGCTGGAACTGGTGCGCGCGCTGATCCCAGAAGTGCTCGCCGGTATCAACGCCGGCGTAAACGCAAAACGTTTTATACCGGGACACTATGACCAGGCGGCGCAAGTGTTCGACGAGCTGATCGCCCGGCAAACCATCGTCGGCTTTCTCACCAGCTATTGCTACGATGTCATGGAATAACAAGCAGCGACGAGATGATGAAAAAACATGAACTGATAAAACAGTTGCAAGACATTCTGCCGGTAGAGTCGGTGTTGTTCGAGCAGGAAGACCTCAAACCTTTCGAGTGCGACGGGCTGTCGGCCTACCGCCAGGTGCCGATGCTGGTGGTGTTGCCCGAGACCGAGGCACAAGTGCGCGAGATACTGTTGCAGTGCCGCCGCGAGAATGTGCCGGTGGTGGCACGCGGGGCGGGCACCGGCTTGTCGGGCGGCGCGCTGCCGCTCGGCGACGGCGTGCTGCTCAGTCTGGCCAAGTTCAAGCGCATCCTGTCGCTGGATCCGCTGGCCCGCATCGCCCGCGTCCAGCCCGGCGTGCGCAATCTGGCGATCTCCGAGGCGGCCGCGATACACGGTTTGTATTACGCGCCCGACCCGTCCAGCCAGATCGCCTGCACGATAGGCGGCAACGTCGCGGAGAATTCCGGCGGCGTGCACTGCTTGAAGTACGGGCTCACCGTGCACAACGTGCTCAGGGTGCGTGCCTACACGATGGATGGCGAGCTTCTTGAGCTCGGCTCGGAGGCCCTGGATTCTGCGGGTTACGACTTGCTGGCGTTGTTCAACGGCAGCGAAGGCATGCTGGGTGTGATCACCGAGGTGACGGTCAAGCTCTTGCCCAGACCCGAACTCGCGCGCGTGGTGATGGCGGCGTTCGGCAGCGTCGCCGAGGCGGGCGCGGCGGTGGGCGAGATCATCGCGGCCGGCATCATCCCGGCCGGTCTGGAAATGATGGACAGGCTCTCGATCCGGGCGGTCGAAGATTTCGTGCATGCCGGTTATCCGCTGGATGCCGAGGCGATCTTGCTGTGCGAGTCGGACGGCACGCCGGAGGAGGTCGCGGAAGAGGTCTCGCAAATGGAAGCGATACTCACGCGTTGCGGCGCGACCTCGCTGCGCACTTCCGCGAACGAGGCGGACAGGCTCAGGTTGTGGGCCGGACGCAAGGCCGCATTCCCCGCCGTGGGCCGCATCTCGCCCGATTACTATTGCATGGACGGCACGATACCGCGCCGCGAGCTGGGTCGCGTGCTGAATCGCATCGCAGAGTTGTCGCGCGAATACGAGCTGCGCGTCGCCAACGTGTTTCATGCCGGCGACGGCAATCTGCATCCGCTGATCCTCTACGATGCCAGCCAGCCCGGCGAATTCCACCGCGCCGAGGAGATCGGCGGCAAGATACTGGAGCTGTGCGTCGAAGTGGGCGGCACCATCACCGGCGAGCACGGGGTCGGCATCGAGAAGATCAACCAGATGTGCGCGCAGTTCGACTCGGGCGAGCTGCAGATGTTCCGCGAGGTCAAGCTGGCGTTCGACCCGAGCGGCCTGCTCAATCCCGGCAAGGTGATCCCCACCGCGCACCGCTGCGCGGAATTCGGCGCGCAGCATGTGCATCACGGCCAGGTCGCGTTTCCCGAACTGCCGCGTTTTTAAGAAGACAGATCAAGCTATGCAAAACCTCATCGAACATTATCGTCAAACCATACTCGCTGCCGTGAATGACCGGCGTCCACTGCGCATCACCGGTTCGGGCAGCAAAGCGTTTTATGGTCGCGCAACGCAGGGCGAGACCTTGGATGCAACTGGCTATCGCGGCATCGTTTCCTACGAGCCCACCGAGCTGGTGCTGACCGCGCGCGCCGGGACGCCGCTGGCCGAGATCGAGGCGGCACTCGCGGAGCAGCGGCAGATGCTGGCGTTCGAGCCGCCGCATTTCGGGCCGGGCGCGACGCTGGGCGGCTGCATCGCCCCCGGACTGTCCGGGCCGCGCCGCGC
>JABEVF010000064.1 GCA_013043965.1 Gallionella sp.
GACAGCTTGCGCACGTCCTCGGTGTTCGCCGCCACCGAATTGATGCTCACGGTGATCTGTTCCACCGCCGCCGCAGTCGAAGCGGCCGCCTCGCTCTGCAGCTGCGAGCCTTGCGATATTTGCAACGAGGAGGCGGACAATTGCGCCGCCGTGTTGGAAACGGTATCGGCATTGGCCAACACCCGGCGGATGATATTGGCGAAGCCGTCGATCAGCCCGTTGAATGCGATGGCGGTCTGGCCGATCTCGTCGCGGCCATAAATCCTGACGCGAGTGCCTAGATCGCCATCCGCCGACATCTTCACCATTACCCCACGCAACTCGGTTATCGAACGATTCACACCGCGAATGATCGAAAATCCCAGCAGCGCGGCCACTGATGTTCCGCAAAGGACCAGGGCGGTCAGCAGGCTGCGGAAAGTGCGGTAGGATGCCTCGGATTCCTCGAAGGATTTTCGGCCTTCGTTGATCTGCAATTCCAGCAACGGCACGAATGCAGCCATCAACTCCGCATACATGGGCCGAACATCCTGGACGATACGTTTTTTCAGCTGCGCCATGTCGCCGCTCTTCATCGCCGCGATAGCAGGATCAACCGCCTCCTCCCAGTACTTCTTTCTCGCTGCGATCACCTTGTTGGCCAACTCCACCTCATCCGGCTTGGAGTAGGTGGCCATATAGATGTCCCAGTTCTTCCCGATTTCAACGATGTACTCGTCAATCTCCTGCGCGTTTTTTTCTGCCGTTTCCGGTGTGACATAGCTACCTGCGAGTGCCGTGCGTATGCGCAGGTTCAGCGCGTTGACCTTGTGCAATGCATCTATCCCGATCAAGCGGTCTTTGTACAAGGATTCGGTGTTGTCATTGTCGCTCATCAACACATAAATGCCCGCGCCACCTACCACCAGCAACATCAGCAGCAACGAGGCTAACAAAGTCGTCAGCCGGGTAGTGATTTTCATATCATTCAGCATCGTCATCCCACACCTCAATATATTCAACTCCGACCCATATCCCCGTTCGACTATCCGACATTGAGGGGATACCCATATCCTCCCAACTAAACCTTGAACCGCCCCACCGTTTTGGCCAGATCTTCGGAAAGTTGCTCCATACTCTTCACCGCCTCCGCCGTGCGCACGATGACCTCGTTACTCTCGCTTGCCATCTTGGCGATACGCTCGACGTTGCCGGATATCTGCTGGCTGGCATCGCGCTGCGTGTTGATCGAGCCGGCAATTTCTTCCAGACCGCGATTCACCCCCTCCACCGAGACGTTCGCTTCGGTCAACACCGCGGAGACTTCGCGTATGCGCACCTGACTGCTTTGCAGCGCGCTCATCCCCTTTTGCACGGTTTTTTCCACCTGCTCCGATTGCATGCCCAACGACTGGGTCACCGTATCGATCTGTGTGGCGGACTTGGCGGATTTTTCCGCCAGCTTGCGCACCTCGTCCGCCACCACCGCAAAGCCACGGCCCTGCTCGCCGGCGCGCGCCGCTTCGATCGCCGCGTTCAATGCCAGCAGGTTGGTCTGGTCCGCGATATCGCGCACTTGCCGGGTCATGCTGGTGATGTCCTGGGTGCTGCGGATAAATTCCGCCACGGCGGACGAAGTTTCATTCACCGCATGTTCGACGCTCTCCAACTCATGCATCATTTCCTGCAGATTCTTCTGTCCGCGGTTGGCGCATTCCATGCTTTCGCCGGACAGCTTGGTCACACTGCCGACGCTGGTCGCGATCTGTGCGATGCTGCTGCTGACCCGTTCGACTTCGCTGGAGGTGGTCTTGGCCGTGTCACTCTGCTGCCGCGAGCCTTGCGCGAGCTGTTCGGCATCTTGCGCCAGAGAATGCGCCGCGCTCGCCACCTGACTGGCGTGTTTCCCGACTTGGGTGACGATCTCCTGGAAGTTGCCCGCGAGCCCGTTGAATGCCTGTGCGGTCTTGCCTATCTCATCCTGGGTGCGCACCACGACGCGCTTGGACAAATCGCCATCGGCCTGCATGACCTGCATCGCAAGCTGCAATTCGTGGCTGGAGCGTGTCGCAAAACCGATCAGCCAGCCGATCACAAAATACAATAAGACTTGAACAACAATCTGCACCCCCCACAGCACGTAATTCGCCTTATCCAGCATCGCGTACTCATCGGTAATATTCAACGTGACGCTGCCCGCACCATTGACCGAGCCATCCTGAACCTGATGGCACTGCAAACAATTGGTACCGCGAAAGTTCGTGCTGACGATGAAGGGAACGACCACGCGTAAAGCGTCTACGCCATCGTGCTGCAGCAAGCGGCTCTGCACTTTTTTAGTTTCGATCGCGGTGCGGTCCATCTCATCGACCGCCTGCTCGGAAGACAATCCCGGGCCAAACTGGTCCTGCACTTGTTTGGCGCGTATGACGCGCAACTCCATTACCTTGTCTGATGCCGCCATCTTTTTGACCGCCAGCGCGCGCAAATCGGCATCGCTGATGATGCCCCCCATCATCATCAGATTCAGCCCGTTCAGCAGCCCGTCGGCAGAGACCAAAGCCTTCTGCTTCGTGCCCTCGATCACATAATTTTCGAATTTATCGAGTGCCGTGCGTTGCACCAATATCATCACCACCAGAAAGATCAGCTGGATAGGGATCTGCAATTTGTTTTTCAGCGACAGCTTAGTCCACCAGTTTTTCATTTTCAGTTCCTCCAATTTATTCTTTGAGCGACATTAAATCGCCACCCATGCCACTCTATCGGCAACAAATCAATTTCCTTAAGGCGAACAGCGAAAAAAAATCCCGCCAGTTTGCGGGATTGAAATTACAAATAGCCGTTGCTGGTTTTTTTATCGGGGTACCGCCGGGGCAGGCACCGCAGGTGCGGCAGGCAGGGTTTCTATCCCCGCCTTGATGGCGTTCTGGATGTTTTCGCCATCGCCTTCGGCATCGACTCCCACCGTGCCGCCGTCATGGCTGGCCGCTTCTTCCGCCTTCTTGTTCATCACGATCAGGCTGATGCGCCGGTTGACCGGGCTCAATGGATCATCCTTGTTGAACAGAACGGCAGAGGACAGCCCCACCACGCGCACGATCTTCTCATCCGCCATCCCGCCCGAGATCAATTCCCGGCGCGAGGCATTGGCACGGTCGGCAGACAACTCCCAGTTGCTGTAACCCTTGCCGCCCGCGCCATAAGCGGCCGCATCGGTATGGCCGGAGATGCTCACCTTGTTGGGCACTTCGTTCAGCGTCTTGCCTATCTCGTGCAAGATCTCGATCGTGTAAGGCTCGAGCTGGGCGCGGCCGCTTTGGAACATCGGGCGATTCTGCTCATCCACGATCTGGATACGCAACCCCTCGCTGGTGATGTCGAGCAAAATCTGGTTCTTGAATTTCTGCAACTTGGGATTGCTGTCGATCGCCTTCTCGATATTGGTTTTCAACTGTTTGAGCTTTTCCATTTCTTTGACGCGCTCGGCGCGCAAAAACTCCTCCTGGGCCGCTTTGAGGTTGATGACTTTTTTCTCGGTGGGCAGATCGCCCTTCTTGACCTGGCCTACGCTGCGCGTCAGATCCTGCCCCCCGCCTTTGAGGATGCTGGAACTATCACCGCTGCCGGTGCCGCCGGACAACGCCACCTTCAGCGGCGTCTTGAAGTATTCGGAGATACCCTGCAGATCACCTTTGGCTGTAGAACCCAGCAACCACATCAACAAAAAGAACGCCATCATCGCCGTGACGAAGTCGGCATAGGCGATCTTCCACGCGCCGCCGTGATGGCCGCCGACCACCTTCTTGATGCGTTTTACGACGATGGGTTTTTTGTTATCCGCCATGATCAGAGTTCAGGAACGAGGATTGTAGATTGAGGGCTGAGCAACAACGGAGCCGTGCATGCGCCCGATCCTTGCTCCCCGCTCCTGCATTAGCGTTTCTGTTTGACATGCTCTTCCAGCTCGGTAAATCCGGGACGTTCTGTCGAGTTCAACACCTTGCGCCCGAACTCGACCGCCATCGCCGGCGCATAACCGTTGAGATTCGCCAGCAGCGTCACCTTGATGGTCTGGAACATCTTGGTGCCTTCCTCCGCTTTCTGCTCCAGCAGCGCGGCCAGGGGACCGACAAAACCATACGCCAGCAAGATACCGAGGAAAGTTCCCACCAGGGCATGGGCGATCAGCATGCCCAGTTCGGCGGGAGGAACGCCCACCGACTCCATGGTGTGCACCACGCCCATCACCGCCGCGACGATACCGAACGCGGGCATCCCGTCGGCCAGTTTGGCGATCACGTGGGATGACACCATCGCCTCGTGATGGTGGGTCTCGATTTCCACTTCCATCAGATTTTCGATTTCCATCGCGTTCAGGTTGCCGCTGACCATGATGCGTAAATAGTCGGTCATGAATTCGACCACGTGATGGTCTCCGACGACTTTGGGATATTTGGAGAAGATGGGGCTTTCATCGGGCCTTTCGACATCGCCTTCGATGGACATCAACCCCTCTTTGCGCACTTTGCCGAGCAACTCATACATCAGCGCCATCAGCTCCATGTAGCTGTCTTTACTGTATTTGGAACCTTTCAGCAGAGTCGGCAAGTCCTTGAAGGTCGCCTTGATGGACTTCATGGTATTGCCGACCAGGAACGCTCCGAGCGCACCGCCGCCTATCATCAGCAACTCCAGCGGCTGCCACAACGCGCCCAAATGCCCACCCGCCATCGCGAAGCCGCCGAATATCGCGCCCAGCACCACCACATAACCTACGATCACTAACATACTCGCGCTCCCTTGCTGTTTCTTCATGCCCGAGCTGCAGAAACATCCTGCCTATCATCCGGAATGACCCATAGGCCGCATAAATTCCGCGCACCGCCTACCCTTTATAACGGCAAACTTTCCGGAAAGTTTAGGGCGCTTTGCGCGGGGCAGATACTGCTCTTTATGCGATAGCGGCAACCAGCTTGGCAGCCCGTGTCTTCCCGGCGCGTGCGGGCGGATGACAGATGCCGCACACATAGTGGCTGTGCAAATCATCCACGTGGCTGACGAAATGCCCGCCGCAGGTCTGGCAGGGGATCAGTTGCAACATCCCGGCATCGAAGAAGCGCAGCAAAAACCACGCGCGCGTGATGCTCAGCACCGGCTCGCCACCCTCGATACCCTGGATTTGATCCAGATATAAGCGATAGCCCGTGATCAATGCGCCCACACCGCTGATGCCGGCGTTTTTTATCAGGAACTGGTAGATATCCATGAACAGCGAAGCGTGTATGTTCGGCTGCCAACTGATGAACCAGTCCGTCGAATACGGCAACATTCCCTTGGAAGGAGACTCCCCCTTGATTTCCTTGTACAGCTTGAGCAAGCGTTCGCGGCTCAGAATCGTCTCCGCCTGGATCAATTGCAAGCGCGCACCCAACTCGATCAGATCGACCGCGATACGCACCTGTTGCGCCTCTGCCACCACACTTTTATAAGCCATGGCTATAACACTCAAACGAGTTCTGCAACGGGCTGTGCCGACATCAGGATCGCGGTATGCGCCTTGGACATTAATCCGTCCTTGTTGTAGTCGGTCACCATATTGAGCATCAGCTGCTCGTCGAAACGGAAACGGCACAACAACATGTTGGATACCGCCATCTTGATGACTTGCGCGGGTGAAAGATTGGACAACATATCGACCATATCCTGGCTGATACCCAGCCGGAAGATCGCCGCCGCCCTGTCTTGCTTGATCATCTGCTGAGCCAGCATCAGGTAGTTTAAGTTGATGTCCCGGATACCATCCTGCAATTGCATCGTGTTCATGTTTCCCCCTTGTCATTCTGTTAGAAACTTGTCTGGTTTCGACACGTGCATCATGCGTGTCACGACGGGGATAAAGAATCCGAAGGGCGCTGTATTTTTTGTAGGAAGCACGCCCGAGCCACGTAGGCGATTTACTGACAAATACCTTTCAAACGACTAGACACCGTCTCCGAAGGACAGTGGAAGATCAGGACGTTCGCCGCAAAACGGTCGGGCATCCCTGTCATTACTTATCGGCAACGCATGAAAAAACTTTAGGGGGATTCGCAAAATATATTTGCACGGCCAGATAATGCGCATCAGCCCGATTACTGCAAACAGATCGTCCGGTTTCGACCCGCCTGTTTCGCGGCATACAAATGCCGGTCCGCGCGGCTCAGCAACTCTTCCAAGGATCTCATCCCCGCCGTTTTGACAGCCACGCCTATGCTGACTGTCACCCTGATCGCCGGGCTGACATCGGCCACCGCCGCACCCGCGACTTGCAGGCGCAGACGCTCGGCGCACTGATAAGCGCTCCCGGCATCCGTGTCGGGGCAAATCACCAGGAATTCCTCACCCCCGAAACGGCATACCACATCTTGCGCGCGGGCCGATAGCCGCAAGACGTGGGCGACATGTCTCAGCGCGATGTCCCCGACCGGATGTCCCAGCTTGTCGTTGATCGCCTTGAAATGATCGACATCCACCGTCAGGCATGCCAGCTCGCGATTGCCGCGTTGCGTCAGGGCCCACTCCTGTTCCAGACGCTCCATCGCCGCGCGCCGGTTCGGCAACGAGGTCAGCTCGTCTGTCAGAGCCAGGTGCTGCAAGCGCTCATTAGCCAGTCTCAGATCGTTGGAGATCCGCAGCAAGTGTTCGCAGTCAGCCGCCAGCTCTTGCTGTAACTTCACCACCCGCATGCCGGCGCGCAGGCGCGCGAAGAATATCCTGGTGTTGATCGGTTTAACCAGATAGTCGTCGACACCCGCCTCGAAGGCCTCAACCAGCTTGTCCGAATCCTCTTGTGCGGTCATGACGATGAAATAGACATCCTGATGCTCGGCGGTTTCGCGCAGCTTGCGGCACAAACCGATGCCACCCATGTTCGGCATCAACCAGTCCGCGATGATGAGCTGGGGTTGATGTCGCGCGATCATCGCCAACGCCTCCACGCCATCGCACGCGGTAAACACCGTGTGTCCGGCCCGTTCCAACTTGGATGCCAGCAACGCCGACATGACGCGATCATCTTCCACCACCAGCACGCGCAGCAGATACGCGCTCGGCACCGAATCGTCGTATTGCGCCGCGCTATTCACCTCATCGACACCATCGCCTTCCTGCAATAGCTCGGCGAATGGCGGGATTTCCAACGACTCCATACCCATCAACGCGGACCACTCCATCCAGTCACGCCTGCATGCATCGCCAATTTCGGTGAGCCCATCCGCCTCGATTGCCACCCGCACGGCTTCGTACCTTAATTTGGACACCAGCTTGCCGCGCTCTGCCTGGCGCGCCACGCACACGTCTGCCAGCAATGACGCGGTATGCAATAAATACAACAGCTGCCACTCGCGCGACCCCTGGATCGCTTTGCTGGCCTCGGGCTGCATATATTCGCGCACCATGCCCTGGAATATCTCGGGGAGATTAATGTCGCAAAGTATCGCCTCGCTCAGCTCCCTCTCATCGAAGCCGAATTTTTCAGCTTCGCGCCTTTTCAATTCAGACCAGATGTTGCCCGCCCCCTGCTCGATCAACGCACCGTAGTCTTCCGCATAGACCGTTGCCAACGCCAATCGCCCGATATTGGCCAACAGCCCCACCGTGAATATTTCATCGGGTGTCGACATGCGCAACTGTTTCGCCAGATGGCGCGCGGCGATAGCGGTCAACAAAGAATGAACCCAGAATTGGCCGTAGTCGAATTGCTTGCAGGGCCCGTGGCGATAATCCAGCATCAAGGTGATGCCCAAGACCAACTGGCGCAAGACGCGCGCGCCCAACACCGTCACCGCATCGGCAACCGTCACGACCGGCCTGGAGATATAGCCCAGCAGCACGTTCGCCGCCTTGATGACGCGCAGACTCAGCGCGGCATCGGTGCTGACCAGACGGGCGATCTCGTGGTTGGGGACATCTTCCTGCTGCGTGAGCCTGATCAGCTCCAATGCCACGCCCTTGGGCGTGGGCAACCGCCCGCTTATTTTCAGCTGGGTAAATCGCGGTTCTTCGGCAAGACTCATTAAAAGCTCCATTCATCCGGGGCTGCGCTCCGGGCGGAAAATCGATCAAAGGGGGGGCGGCACAAGCTGGTAGACGGATTACGCGAGCAACGCGTCATGCGGTCAGCCAGCCCTGCATGACAACGGGGAACGCCTCGGTCCGCCTGAGGGGATACTGGTCGCAGAAGTCAAAAAACGCGGCGCAATCCATAGGCTTGGCGATCAAATAGCCTTGCGCCACATCACAACTCATCTCTTTCAGCATGTCCCACTCTTCCTGCTTCTCCACACCCTCGGCCACGCTCCTCACATTCAGCCTGTGCGCCATGTCGATACTAGACTCGACGATCACACGCAGAGCATGGTTGTTGGCGCTGTCCGCCACAAAGGATTTGTCTATCTTGAGTTCGGTGAACGGCACACGCGTCAATTGCTGCATGCTGGAAAACCCGGTGCCGTAATCATCGATCGACAAACCGAAGCCGCGCATGCGTAAACGCGCCAGATTTTCGAGTGCCTCTGCGACGTTGGTCATCGCGGCCGACTCGGTGACTTCCAGAATGATGTGGTGCGGGTCGACACCGGCATCCCGCACCATCTGGGTGATTTTGTCCGCGAGCTTGGTATCACCTAGCGAGGAAAGCGACAGATTGACCGACAAAGAGATGGTATGGCCCTTGGCGTGCAACTGGCGGCACACGGTCGCGGTTTTTCCCAACAGCAGGAAAGTGAATTCGTCCATGTTGCCGCTTTGCTCCAGCAACGGGATGAAGGCATGAGGTGCGATCACCCCATGCTTGGGATGAACCCAGCGCGCCAATGCCTCCGCGCCGACGACACGCCCCGACTTCAGGCTCACTTTGGGTTGCAAATACGGCTCGAATTGCTTTTGATGCAAGGCCTGCAAGACTTCTTCCAGCGTAAAACTGACGGGTGCGGCCACAGTCCGCGCCCGTCTCCGCCTGACTACCTGATGCAGCTTCAATAATTTTTCGACCTGTTCCAGCGACGAGGGCTTCTCCACCGCTCCCAACAGCCTGAGACCGTACGAGAGCGCCATCTTCTCCACAGAAGTGATCAATGCATTATCCATTCCGCTCATGATGACGACCGACATGCCCGGCTGTCGCCTGGACAGGTGCCGGAGGAATTCCATGCCATCCATCTCGGGCATCTCCAGATCGCAGAAGATGATGTCCGGCGCCGCTATCTGCGCGGTGTCCAGCATCTCCAGAGCCTGCTTGCCATTACTGGCTTGCGCAACCTCTCTGACACCCAGAGATTGCAGCATGTGCACCACCACTTTGCGCTGGAAGCTATGGTCTTCGATCACCAGTATCTGCAATGCTTCCATAACCCACTATTCCTTCCCTTGGCAAGTTTATCGGCCGCGACCAACCAACTTGGACAGATGATACTCGAACGTACTCGCCTCTCGTATATCGGCCGGGAGGGATAAAACTTTAGGGCATCGCTAAAAATCCAACTTTCGTCGCGGTCCTGCCCGGCTTATAAGCAGCCATTTGGATTTTCCGCTACACCCGTTGAAGAATCTTTCCAAAACCAGTTCATGAGCGGCACTAAACGGCGATGAATCTGCCGATGGCTATTTCAATCCGCATCACCGCCCCGTCTAGCACCTGATCTGCCGCTGCCCGTGCACCCGGCATGTCGCTCTGCCTGGCCGCCTGCTCGATGCGCGCGCAAATACCTTCCAGCTCCAGCGCGCCGACCATGCGGCACGCTCCCTTGATACGATGGGCGCTGCGCGCCACCGCCGCCGGATCGCCGTCTCTCAGGACGGCATTCAGATTGGCGATGTCGCTGCGGTTATGCACATTGAATTCCTGCAGCATCTCGACTTGCGCACCACGGCTGAGGGCAAACTTTTTCAACACGGCAAAATCGATCGCGTCTTCGGCCACTGGCGGGTGGGCGGCGGCAGTGCACTCGGAAGACGAGGCGGCGGAGGGCGGCATGGCGGATTTGCGTATCCACTTCAGCAACATTATCCTGAGGTCGGACAGCTCGGTCGGCTTGGTCAGCAAGTCGTCCATCCCGGCCGTGCGGCAGCGCTCCTCCTCCTCGTCCAGCACATTGGCCGTCCAGGCGATGACCGGCACGCGCCGCGGCCTCGCTTCATGCTGCTCGATCTCGCGGATGCTGCGCGCGAATTCGTAGCCATCCATCCCGGGCATGTGGCAATCGGTGATGACCAGGTCAAAGTGCCCGGTCCACCATACCGACAAGCCGACGATGCCGGATTCTGCGGTCACCACATGCAGACCCAGCTGTTCCAGCTGTTGTTTGAGCAGCATGCGGTTCACCGGATGGTCGTCTACCACCAGTACCGACAGATGCTGGCCCTCATCCACCAGCGGGGTGATGTCGGGGCCGTCCTCGCGTCTCTCTCGTTTGTCCAGGCTCAACTGTAGATCGCGTTGCGCCGCCAGGTTAGCCACCGGCAAGCTGACCGTGAAGAAGAAAGTGGAGCCTACCCCCTGGGTGCTTTCCACGCTGAGCGTGCCGTCCATCAACTCGGCCAGGCTGCGACAGATCGCCAGCCCCAGCCCGGTCCCGCCATACATGCGAGCGGTGTCGTTGCTGGCCTGTTCGTAATGCTGGAACAGGCGGGAACGATGTTCCGGGGCGATGCCGACACCGCTGTCCTTGACGCTGAAGCGCACGATCTCATTGCCGTCTTGCCGGCCCGCGCGTTCCGCGCCGATCTCGACGCGGCCGTGTTCGGTGAATTTGATCGCGTTGCTGGTGAAGTTGTTGAGTATCTGCGAAACGCGCAGCGGGTCGAACAGATGCGCCGCGCTGAGGTTGTCGTCGATCTGTTGCCGCAGCGTGATGCCTTTTACGCTGGCGAGCTGGGCATAGGTGCCGGTCACGCCCTTGAGCATTTCCGCGATGGAGGCGACGCAGGGGGCGAGCTCCAGTTTGCCGGCTTCGATCTTGGACCAGTCGAGGATGTCGTCGACGATGCGCAGCAGGCTTTTGCCGGAATTCTGCGCCACATAAAGCATCTCGCTCTGCTCTTTGTTCAGGGACGACAGGCCGAGCAGCTCCATCATGCCCAACAGTCCGCCCAGCGGGGTACGGATCTCGTGGCTCATCGTGGCCAGGAAAGAATCCTTGGCCTTGTTTGCCAGCAACAATTGGGTGGTCCGTTCCAGCACCCGTTGCGCCAGCATCGCGCGTTCTTCTTCGAGTTGGGTGTTGGCCTTCACTAGCTCATCGGCGGCGTTGCTCAGGTGGCCCATGAAGACATCGCGCTCGTGGCGGGCACGCAGGGATTCCACGCCGAACACCAGATCGTGAGCCATTTCTTCCAGCAACGCGGTCTCTTTCTGCCCGTAGGCATCGGAGTGCTCCGCGTAGATGCACAACACGCCAAACACCTTGCCCTGCTGGGCGAGCGGCAACGCGATGCCGCTCGCATATCCGCGTTTTATCGCCTCCGCACGCCAGGGCAACATACTCTCGTCGGTCAGAATGTTTTGCGCGGTTTGCGACTTTCCGCTGCGCGCCGCCTTTCCGACTGGGCCTCTTCCTCTCTCGGTATCCCCCCAGACAATCCCGGCGCGCTCCAGATAGCCATCTTCGAAGCCATATTGCGCGACCGGACGGATGGATCTTGCCGCATCATGTTCCAGATACCCCACCCAGGCCAGACGATATCCGCACTGTTCGACGATGGTCTGACAGATCGCCCGCAACAGCTCCTCCTCCGTCATGGCATGCACCAGATTGCGGTTCACCGCGCTCTTCGTTGCCAGGGCGCGGTTGGAATGGCGGAGTGCGATTTCCGCTTGTTTGCGTTCGCTGATATCGCGGCACGAGGCGTACACGCGGCCGTTGGGCAACAGCACCGCGTTCAATTCCATCGGGATTTTTCCGCCGTCTTTTTTGACCCAGCGAATTTCAAATACATGATGTTCGTTGTCAGCCAAGATCTGTTTGGCGCATTGCCGGTAGGCCTCGCGCCACTCGGCAGCGGCCAGATCAAAGGCCGTCATGCCGGTGAACTCGTCGCGGCCATAACCCAGCAGGCTCACCACATTGTCATTGACATACACGATGCGCCCGTCTTGCTCGCAAATCATCACGGCATCCGGCGCGCATTGCAGCGTCATGCGCAAACGTTCTTCACTTTCTTGCAGCCGCTGCTGGGCTTGGCGTTGCAGCGTGTCGTCATGGAACACCAGCACGACCCCGGATAGCTTGCCGTTCTCATCGCGCAGCGGCGCGGCAGAATCTTCGATAGCATATTCCTCGCCGCTGCGGCTGAGCAGCACGATGCCAGAATCCAGCCCGACCACCTGCCCTTCGCGCAGCATAGTCTCCACCGGATTATCGGCCGCTTCGCGCGTGTCTTCATGCACGATATTGAAGATTTCCCGCAACGGCTTGCCGCGCGCCTCATCCAGCGTCCATCCGGTCATGGCCTCTCCCACCGGGTTGAGGTAGTCCACCGCGCCCGCCATGTCGGTCACTATCACCGCATCGCCGATGGAATTCAGCGTGACACGGAACCGCTCCCGCTCCTCCTGCACCCGCCGCGTCATGCGCACTATCGCCGCAAAACCGATCAGGCTCACGACCGGAAACAGCAACATCATGATCGCCATGACAAACAGCGATCTCCCGACATGCCGCCCCTGCACCTTGTCGCTCACGGTCCCGATCATCTCCAGTATCTGCGCGTGTATCGAATAGCGCAGGGATTCCAGATCGTCATACAGCTTGCGGTCCAAACCGCGCATCAGCAAGTCCACACGCAGATAATTGTCCGTTTTCTTTGCCAGCGGGAACTGGTTCAGAGCCAGCTCGTAGCGTGCCAGCAGCGCGAGGTGCGCCTGTTGTATCTGGTTCACTTGCAGCGTGCTGAGACCATACTGGCCCATCTTGTCAGCCAACAGTTTCAGGTGGCTTTGCACCTCTTCGTGCCGGGCGTGGAAGGCACGATAGTATTTCTGGAACAATTCCGGGTCGCTGCCGCGCAGCAGCAAGTCATGCCATTCCTGAATCTGCCGGTGGAACGCGATCTCCGCATCGTTATCCTCGGTATCCAACCCGATGAATACCTGTGTTCCGCTCACCGCCTCCTTGCCTACGTCGCCCAACAACCTGTACATCATCACCCCGCCAACCAGCGAAATCAGGATCAGGACCAGTACAACGCCGCTCGACAACCGGCGAATTTTTTCTTGGAATGTGTGATGCATAAGGAATGATTTTCGCCGATATATTTGGAACATGCCGCCGGTCCGATACACCGGAGATGTATCAAACCCGTTTTCCAATTTAGCCCAGGTTAGTTTGAACAGAATTCGAAGCAACGGCATTATGCCCGCATTTCAGGAATGCTTTGCGCCACCGCCATCAGTTGGCGATTATAGCGATACGTTGCGATTAATAGGTCTTGAAGTGCGCCCAAAAATCGATAAATATTTTTCGGGCGTGCCGACGAGGCGTCAATCCCGACAAGCGGCAGCAAAGTCTGCCTATCTCAATGTGGCCGATCCGCTTTCCTCACCCCGCAGCGGCGCCCAGCATCTCCATCACCTGTTGTACCGGAATATGCAGCAGGCCGCCGATATCCTTGTAATCATCCGGCAATGCGGCATCGTCCCACCCATTGGCGGAGTGCCGCGCCAGATTGATGGCCAGTGTCACATTGCGTTCGCGCTGCTGCTGGTGGTTGTCATCATTCATCAGGCTCAACAACAGCTTGGGCAAACCCCACTGCAGTGCCAGCTCCTGCTGCAATTCGATCAAGCCGAAGCCCAACACCTGCTGTTGGACATGCTGGCTGCGCAGGGACTTGTCTTGTTGCTGGATGGCACGGATTTCCAGCATCGCATCCGGCGCAAAACACCACATCAGAATCTCTGAAATATCGTGCAGCAAAGCCGCGATACGCACTTCTTCATAATGCAGATCGTGCAAACGGACGGCCCATTCCTGCGCGTATTGGGAAGCACGATGAGAGCGGTGCACCACACGCAGAACGGGCGCAAGTGCCGCGACATGCGCCTTCAACGTTTCCTCCACCACGGGGTGGGGGGCGATGTTATCGAAGAACGGTTCGATACCCAGCATCAGCAAGGCTTGTTCGACTTGAATGACGTCGGTGGTCTGAGCCTTGCGTTTGTGTTGCTGCAGGTAACGCAACAACTTGACGGACATCATCGGATCGCGAGCGACCACCGCGGCGATCGCTGAAACGGTCAGCTTTTTCTCATCCGCGCGCAGTGCCGCCAAATCGCGCGCGGTCTGCTTGAGCACGGGCAGATCACTCTGGCTCAAATGTGCGACCCAGTGTTTTAAGCCCTTGATCTCTTGCATCGCTACCTCCTCATCTGGTCCTAAGATGCTTATCGTCAAAAAACGCCATTTCTTTAGGATGCCGGCAAGGCTGGGTTGATGAACTGCGCACGACTTTCGGTTGCCCGCCCGGCGCTGGTGCGCTTGCGTGCCGCCACCAGAGCCAATGCCTCGGCATGAATTTTCTCTTCCCCGCTCTTGAGTGCCGCTTTTTCCGCATCGGCGCGCATCCTGGCCATCCTCATCTCGCGGACGGATGCTTTCTCCACCTCCCGTGCGGCTTGAATGGCTTGTTCGTTGAGCTTCAGGGTGGCTATGGCGATTTCCTGCGCGCGCGCTTCCATGACGATGCGTTGCTTGTCCGATTCGATGAGCCGCAACTTCGCGGCCATGCTGGCCTCGATTTCACTGACGGCACGCGCATCGATCTTGATTTTCGCTTCGGCGACCCTGGCGGCGGATATCTCCAGATCGGCACGCTGCCCGGCGACCCTGGCGGCTTCCAGGAAGCTCTCTGTCTTGGTCCGGATCGCGGCGAGTTCGGCTTGCTCGGCCTGTAATTTTTCCCGCAAAGCCTGTTCGGCGCACCGCTCCGCATCGGCGCGTTGTTGCGCCACGCCAGCCAGTTCTTGTTCGAGTTTCAGCTTGTGCTCCGCAGCCTGTCTGGCCGATGTTTCGGCCGCCAGGCGATCATCCGCCGCTTGTGCCGCTTGCCGCAACAGGTCGCGGCTTGCCTCATGTTGCCGGGTCGCTTGGCGGTCAGCCTCGCTTTGCTCCAACAGGCTGGCGATGTTTTCCTGTTCCGCTTTGAGTTTGCGCTCCGCTTCGATTCCGGCGAGTGTCCGGGCTTCGGCACACTGTCTGGCGGCGTTCAGTAGTTCGCGTTCTTTGTCCGCCAGCACTTGGGCATCGGCTATCGCGCGCTGTTCAGCCGCTTTGCGTTGCGCGGAACATTCCAGCGCGGCGCGTTCCGCTGCGGCCCGTGCCAGCGCCGCACGCTCGGCCTCGTTGTCGGCGGCGAGTCTGGATTCGATCTCGGCACACGCCATCAGCTCCGCATGCACCCTGGCCGCCGCAGCCGCCGCAGCCGCCTGTTCGGCATTGAGCTTGGATCGCGCCAAGGCCGCAGCCTCTCGCTCCCGAACCGTTTTTTCCTGCACCGCTTTGGCGATAGCGATATCGGCGGCATTCTTTTCCTGCGCCAGTGTCGCGGCTTCCTGCTCGCGTGTTGCGCGATCTTCGGCCGCTTGTGCGGCACGCCGCTCGGTTGCGACACGCAGACTGATCTGCTCCAGCTCGGCCTGTTCGGCTTCGACTCGCTCCTGGCTTGCACACGCGAGCTCTGTTTCACGCGTGACTTGCTGCACCACCAGATCGCGCAAGCGGAGCTCCATCTGCAATTTTTGCGCCGCCTGCGCTTGGTGTTTCTGCTCGGCCACACATCGTTCGCTGGCAAGTTGCCCGGCGCGCGCGTCGATCTCGGCGATGGCTGTCTGCATGGCGCGGATTTCATGCTCTGCACGCAGTTGCGCCGCGTGGTCGGCCTGCTGCTGCTGTACGGCCAACTCCGCCAGTTCGCGGTCGATCCGCATCCGCTGTTCGGCTGCGGCGCGCGCACTTTGCTCTTGCAGCAACCGCTGCTCCAACTCTTTTCGGGCGAGTTGTTCGGCGTGCAATCTGGCCTGTGTCTCCTGCTGGAGCTGTGATTCGGCATACAGCCTTTGCTGCACTTCAGCCGTCAGTTGCTGCTCCAGAGCCAGCTTGGATTGCATCGCCTCGACCAGTTGCGTTTCCTGCCGGTTCATGGCTTCGATCTGGGCACCCAACTCGGTTTCGGTCCGTAATCTGGCTTGCGCCATCGCCCGCGCATGCGCTGCAGCGCGCGCACGGGCACGCGCGGAAACATCCGCCTGATTCTCGGCTTCGAAGCGCGCGCGCGCCTCATGTATCGCCTGTGACTCGGCGATGCATTCCTCGTGATCGTGTTTGACTAGGCGGATTTTGGCGGGTGTTGACACGATAGCTCCTTATTTGCTCCAGAACGGGATGGATACAAACGCAAGATACCAAGTCGTCACGCAAGTCAGGCTTCAAACAGGCGCGGAAAAACGGACCAATTCAAAAAATCATCCGGCAATAAAAAACGCGGCACATCATGTGCCGCGTTTTCTGTTTACCCGCAGATTACTCGAACGGGTGGCGCAACACGATGGTTTCATCGCGGTCAGGCCCGGTCGAGACCATATCCACTGACACACCGCACACTTGCGCGATACGCTCCAGATAGTTGCGCGCGGCTTGCGGCAACTGTTCGTACTTCTGCACACCGAGGGTGCTCTCGCTCCAACCCGGCATCTCTTCATAGATCGCTTCGCAATCAGACAAAGAGTCCGCACCGACCGGCAAAATGTCGCTTTCCACGCCATTGATGCGATAGCCCACCCCCAGGCGCACCACTTCCATGCCGTCCATCACATCCAGCTTGGTGACACATAGACCGGACACCCCGTTGATCTGGATGGAGCGTTTCAACGCGGCCGCGTCGAACCAGCCGCAGCGCCGGGCACGCCCCGTAACCGAACCGAACTCGTGACCGCGTTTTGCCAGCCCCTCACCGATAGGATCGCGCTTCTCCAGCGCGTCATACAGTTCGGTTGGAAAGGGGCCGGAGCCGACGCGCGTGGTGTACGCCTTGGTGATACCCAACACATAATGCAGCATTTGCGGGCCGACACCCGCGCCCGCGCAAGCCGCGCCCGCGATGCAGTTGCTCGATGTGACGTAGGGGTATGTGCCGTGATCGATATCCAGCAACGCCCCTTGCGCTCCCTCGAACAACAGACTCTGACCCGCCTTGTTCGCCTCGTACAAAGCGCGCGGCACATCCAGCACCAGAGGCTTGATGCGCTCGCCGAAGGCCAGTGTGTCATCCAGTGTCTTTTGGAAATCAACCGTCGGCGCGTTGAAGTAGTTCTTCAGCACGAAGTTGTGATAGTCCAGCACCTCGCCCAGCTTGGCGGCAAAACGCTCGCGAAAGAAAATATCCTGCAAACGTATCGCGCGACGCGCGACTTTATCTTCGTACGCCGGGCCGATACCGCGTCCGGTTGTGCCAATTTTGGCATCGCCTTTGGCCAGCTCGCGGGCTTTATCGATCGCCTCGTGGTAGGGCAAGATCAGCGGGCATGCCTCGGACACTTTCAAACGGCTATACACGTCGATGCCGGCGGCTTGCAGCTCGTCCATTTCCCTGAGCAAGGCCGATGGGGATACCACCACGCCGTTACCGATATAGCACATCACATGGTCACGCAAGATTCCGGACGGGATCAAGCGCAGCACCGTTTTCTTGCCATTGATTACCAGGGTATGTCCGGCATTGTGTCCGCCCTGGAAACGCACCACGCCATGCGCGCGTTCCGTCAACCAGTCAACGATCTTGCCCTTGCCTTCATCGCCCCATTGGGTACCGATCACTACTACGTTTTTAGCCATTACCAGGATTCCAGTTTGAAGATTTATAGGTGTTTGTTATGGGTATCTCGAAAAATTCAAGTTTCTGATTAAACAACTAGCCATTCCACTAGGACACCAAAATACGGTGACCAAGTGGCTGGTGATAAGCCAGGCAAGACCGCAAGGGTCTTCTCCAAGAAACATGGTCGCTGCGCTCGTTGTTTTTTGCGAAGGCGCGAACAAAAAATTGCGGCGGTACATACCATGGATATGTTAGGAGTCATTTTTTGTGAGCAACGCAGCATCGCGACGAAAGTTGGATTTTTAGAGATGCCCTTGTATCGCCGCGACCAGCCAGACCCCGTCGCGCAACACCAGCTCGCGGTCGCACTGCCATTCCGCGCGATGGGCTTTGTTGCCCGACAGATCGACCACCACGATCTCTCCCGCCGCTCTTAGTTGCGCCACCTTGGCTTGCAACGAGACATCTTGCGCATGCGGCGCACAGATGCCCGACTTTGGAGTTGGCGCGGGCATCAGGGCATACAGCTGGCGCAAGTCCATGCTGAAACCGGTCGCGGCGCGCGCGCGTCCGAAGCTTTTGCCCAGATCGTCGTAACGACCGCCCAAAGCGATCACGTCATGACTGCCCGCATGGTAGGCCGCAAACACCATGCCGGTGTGATAGTGATAGCCGCGCAAATCGGCCAAATCTATGCCGACGCTGGACACCAGTGGCTGCAGTTTGGATGAGATGCTATACAGGTCATCCAGGGCGGCATGAATCTCGTCGTATCCGGGTAGCTCTATACGTGCGCGCCCCAGCACTTCGGCGCAGTCGCCATAAAGGGTAGGCAGTCTCAGCAAAGCGTTCCGCAACGCCTCATCCAGAGCCTGAGTCAAGATTTGCAAAGCCGCGCTGTCCTTGCTTTGCAGCGCGACGAACAATTCACCTTCGAGGTTTTTGTCGAGATTGGCATGGTTCACCAGCGCACGAAACACGCCGACGTGACCCAGATCGAGATGCACGTTTTCTATGCCCACCAGCGTCAGCGATTGCAGCATCAAACGCTGGATTTCCAGATCGCTGTCCAAGCCGCTATGCCCGTACAACTCCGCGCCGATCTGCATCAGCTCGCGTGTGCGCGTCAGGCCGGCCGGCTGGGTGTGCAACACGCTGCCGACGTAGCACAAGCGGGTCACGCCTTGGCGGTTGAGCAGATGCGCATCGATACGCGCGACTTGCGGGGTGATGTCGGCGCGCAAGGCCAGTGTGCGGCCGCTGAGTTGATCGACCAGTTTGAAAGTGCGCAGATCCATGTCGGCACTCCCGTTTATCAGCAGGGACTCGGCATATTCCAACAAAGGTGGCGCGACCAGCTGATAACCGGACTTGCGCAACAAGTCGAGAATTTGAGCGCGTATCTGTTCGACCCGCCACGCCTCGTCGGGCAGCATGTCTTGGATATATTCGGGCAATAACCAGTTTTGCATCACGGAGTTTCTCGATAAAAATTTTTGCGGATCATTTGATCCAATACAGCAGCAGCAAACCGGACAACATCGCGGTGATGCCGACGAAACGCAACTGGCCGTCGCCGAGCGCAACCAGCTTGGAAAAAGTCTCGCGCCAGAGCTGTGGTAACACGAACGGCAACAGGCCTTCCACGATCAGCATCATCGCCAAGCCTAACAGCCAGTAATCCAGCATCCTATTTTCCCGACTTGCCCGAGCCTTTTAGATATTTGAAGAAGGCGGAACTCGGGTCCAGAACCATCACATCGCTCTTGTTCTTGAAGCTTTGTTTGTAGGCTTCCAGACTGCGGTAGAACGCATAGAACTCGGTGTTGCGCCCAAACGCGGCGGCGTAGGTTGCGGAAGCTTTCGCATCGCCTTCACCCTTGGTCTTTTGCGCTTCGCGATACGCTTCGGCCAAAATCACTTCGCGTTGCTTGTCCGCATCGGCCTTGATCTTCTCGCCTTCGGCTGCGCCGGAGGCGCGCAGCTCATTGGCCACACGCTTGCGTTCGGCTTCCATGCGGCGATACACGGAATCGCTGATCTCGGGTGGGAAATCCACGCGTTTGAGACGCACATCCAAGACCTGCACGCCGATCTTGCGCGCATCGGCATCGGTCTTTTCGCGCAACACGGTCATGATTTTCTCACGCTCGCCGGACACCACCTCATGGATGGTGCGCTTGCCGAACTCTTCGCGCATGATCGAATTAACGGTCTGCATCAGGCGTATCTTGGCCCGCGTTTCGTCGCCGCCCACGCTGATGTAGTACTGCTTCACATCGACGATGCGCCATTTGACGAAATAGTCCACCAGCACGTTCTTTTTTTCTGCCGTGATGAAAAGCTCAGGCTCGGAAGAATCCACCGTCAGGATGCGCGAATCGAAATAGCGCACGTTCTGCATCAACGGGATCTTCCATTTCAGCCCTGGTGTGGATTCGACGCGCAACATCTCGCCCAGCTGCAACACGATAGCGGTTTGGCGCTGATCCACGATGAATGTACTCATACTGAGCACGACGAGCGCGACCACCGCACCTATCAAGATATTTGCCACATTGGTTTTCATCTAGCCTCCCGATCACGGCTGAGCAAAGAATCACGTGCGCGTTGCGCGGCGTTGTTGTCGTTGCCTTGTGAAGTCGCTGGCGCGTCCGGCTTAAGCGCTGGCGCGGCTTCCGGCATGGCGGCCACGCCCGTGCGGCTCGCCTCGATCAGCTTGTCCAAAGGCAGATACAGCATGCTGTTGCTGTTCTTCTGATCGACCATCACTTTGCTGATGTTGCCCATGACCTGTTGCATCATGTCGATATACATACGCTCGCGCGTCACCGCCGGAGCCTTCTCGTACTCGACCAGAATCTGCTTGAAGCGGCTCGCATCTCCCTCCGCATTCAAGATCACGCTTTGCTTGTAACCATCCGCTTCCTGCAACAGGCGCGCCGCCGTACCGCGTGCGCGGGGCACCACATCGTTGGCATAGGATTGCCCCTCGTTCTTCTGGCGTTCCTTATCCTGCCCGGCCTTCACCGCATCGTCGAAGGAGGCCTGCACCTGCTCGGGCGGTTGCGCGTTCTGCATGGTCACCTGGCTGACCACGATACCGGATTTATAACGGTCCAGTATCTCTTGCATAAGCTTGGTCGCGGCGGCGGCCACTTGTTCCCGGCCCTCATACAAGACAAAGTCCATTTTGTTCTTACCGACCACTTCGCGTATCGCGGTCTCCGCCGCCTGGCGGACGTTCTCGTCGGGATTGCGGTTGTTGAACAGATACTCGCCGGGATCGCGCAGGATATACTGCACGGCGAACTGGATGTCGATGATATTCAGATCGTCGGTCAGCATCAGCGATTCTTTCAGCACCTTGTTCTTGACATTGTCGCGGTAACCCACTTCCACGGTGCGTACCTGGCTGAGATTAACGACCTCCACCGTTTCGATCGGGAATGGCCAGTGCCAACGCGGGCCCGGCTCTGTCGTTTCCACTTGCTTGCCAAAACGCAACACCACGCCGCGCTGACTCGCATCGACGATGTAAAATCCGCTGCCTAACCAGATCAGCACGGCGATCAGCACGATCAAACCCAGCCCGCCACCGATGCCGGGCACGCCCTGGCCCGCACCGCCGTTTTTTCCGCCTCCTTTACCGCCCAGCAACGCGGCGATTTTTGCGTTCAATTTACGCAACAAGTCTTCCAGATCTGGCGGGCCACCATTGTTCTTGTTTCCCCATTGCGGATCATTCAATCCCATGACTCTCTCGCTTGTTTAAGTTGATTTTCAATGATACTCGCGGCCTGGCGCGCGGCTCTGGCTTCAAGCAAAGTCTGGCGCAGACCGTCCAGCCCCGCCCCGCTTTTGGCACTCAAAAAAACGCGCGAGATTCTATCATACTCGTCGCGTTTTACACCCGCCGCCTCGCCCGACACATCGATTTTGTTAAACACCAAAACCTGAGGGATCTCGCCAGCGTTGATCTCGGCCAACACCTTGTTCACCTCGGCAATCTGGTCATCGTGGTTCGGGTTGCTGATATCCACCACATGCAGCAACATATCCGCCTGTATGGTCTCTTCCAACGTACTGCGGAACGCGGCCACCAAACCATGCGGCAGATGGCGGATGAACCCCACCGTGTCCGACACCACGATCTCTCCCGCACCTTCCGCATACATCTTGCGCGAGGTCGTGTCCAGCGTGGCGAACAGTTGATCGGCCACGTACACATTGGCTTTGGTCAGGCGGTTGAACAGCGTGGATTTTCCGGCATTGGTATAACCGACGATGGATACCGACAACACATCGGAACGATTGCGCGAGCGCCGCATCACGTCGCGCTGCCCTTTTAATTTCTCCAAACGCTCTTTGAGCAGGTGCACGCGCTTGTCCAGCTTGCGCCTATCCAGCTCCAACTGGGTCTCGCCCGGACCGCGCGCGCCCACCGCGAACTTCTGCTGGCCCATGTCGGCATTCTGTCCGACCAACCGCGTGGAAAGATATTTGAGTTGCGCCAGTTCCACCTGCACCTTACCTTCGTGGCTTTGCGCACGCTGCGCGAAGATATCCAGAATCAGCATGGTGCGGTCGATCACGCGCGTGTTCAGCTTGAGCGCCAGGTTGCGCATCTGCGCGGGGGACAAATCGTGGTTGAAAATCACCAGAGGCGCTTCCATGCGCTCGACCATCTCGGCGATCTCCTGCACCTTGCCACTACCCGCGAACAAGGCCGCATCGGGCCGTTGACGCTTGGCTTCGACCGTGGCCAGGGTGCGCACCCCGGCCGTTTCCGCGAGCAGGCGCAACTCTTCCAAACTCTCGTGATAGTCGGTATCACCCAGGTCGATACTGACCAAAATTGCGGATTCAGAACCGGGTGAGGTTTGCTGCATTACTCGGCAGTGTCGTCCAGAGAAATAGTCACGGCGCGCGCCGGAACAATAGTCGAGATCGCGTGCTTATAAACCATCTGCGTCACGGTATTCTTCAGCAGCACGACGTATTGATCGAACGATTCGATCTGGCCTTGCAGCTTGATGCCATTGACCAGATAGATGCCCACTTGTACATGTTCTTTGCGCAATGCGTTTAAAAACGGATCTTGTAGTTGCTGCCCTTTTACGCTCATTTTTAGCTCTTATAGTGGGGGGAACGGGTTGCCACTTTACTGGATTAGTGCCTGGCTGTGAACCTATATTTATCAAGGAACGCTAAATTTTCTACCGCAGCTTTGCATATCCGTAAAAAATGGCATCCGCTATCAAGCCGGATGCCATTTTCAGAAGCGGCGAAGCCTTATTTGACGACGCTGTCAATCACGATATTCAAACCTTTGGTTCCGGGCTTGATCGTCGCGCTCAAGCCTTGCACGTCGCCAGGTTGTGCCATCGGTGTGCCGGACTTGGAGATACGGGCAACCACGACCACCCGATCGAAACCAGACAATTTCAGCTGCGGCTGCATCGCCATGCTATCGTCCAAACTGAATTCCAGCGGCAGATCTTTCACCTGTTTGCGCAACACTGCCAACGGCATCTTGGGCCCTTCAGCTGCGCGCGCCAGGATGAACACTGTGTCGGTCGGCGAGACCTTGCCCGACATGCCCGGACTCAACGACACCTTGCCGGTAATCGCCTGTGCCGCGTTCACTTTGACTGGCTCAGGTTCGCGGGGCAACTGGGCGAGTTTTTCTTTTCCCCCTTTTTGCGCCGCCAAAAATCCGCGCGCTTGTTTGATACCGTCCCTTATCATCTGGATATCGGGGTATTCAGGCGGCAGCAAGGCGACCAGTTTTTGCCAATGAATGATCGCCGCGGCATAGTCGCCGCGCTCCATATCGGCAGAGCCGGATAATGCCAGGGCGGTCGTATTGTTGGCATCCAACTGCAATGCCTTCTCCAGAAATTTGGTAGGCTCACCCAATAGTGTCTGGCCGTGATCCATCGCATAGGCATCGGCGTAATCCGTCCATACCTGCGCTTCGTTAGGCACCAGTTTGACCAGTTGCGCGTATGCGCGCGAGGCATCGCCGAAGCGTTTCAACTCGCTGTAGGAACGACCCAGCTGCAGCCATGCCTCGGGATTGTTCGGCGATTTTTCCAGTTTCTTTTCCAAATCCTGTAGCGCGGTTTCCGAATGGATGATGCCGAAACCATCCGCGACACCCAGCTCGACTTGTTGTGGCTGCAATGCCTTGGTGCTGCCCAGCTTCAGGTACAACAACACGCTCGAAAGCGGAATCAGCACCACCAATACTAATGCCAGAATCCTCGTCGGATTGCGCTGCGCCGACACCGGCTGCGTCGTTTTTACTTCTTCGAGCAGACGCGTTTGCAATTCGCGCTGGCCTTGCTCGAACGATTCTTGGCTGAGCAAACCATGCGCCAGATCCGCCGACATTTCGTTGGACTGGTCGCGCAATATCTCCAGGTTCGCGGTATCGCGCAACACATCATTGGTGCGCGTATTCTTGCGCCACAGAGGCAACGCCGCAAACAGCAGCGCGAGCAGCAGCATGGCCGCGCTTATCATCCAAAATAAAGTCATTATTGAAGTTCTTTCGTGGAGTTCAGTAAATCAGCCGCGCGCTGTGACTCTTCGGCGGACAAAGGGGTTTCGGCAATCAGGTTTTTACGTTTGCGCAATTGGTATATCAGCACCGAACCGCCAAGCAGCAACAGAATGAAAGGGGCGAGCCACAGCGAAATGGTCTCTTTGTCGATGGGCGGATCGTACAACACTGATTTACCAAAACGCTCGACCAGCATATCCATGATTTCCTGGTCGGTGGCTCCGGCTTTCATCTTTTCACGCATGATGGCGCGCACATCGCTCGACCATTCGGAATGGGAGGTTGCCACCGGTTCGCTTTGACAGACCAGACAACGCACTTTTTCTGCTAGGTGCATCATGCGTTTCTCGATGGCGGGATCGTCGGCGACATCCTTCGCCTCGCCGGCATGCGACAACACTGGCCAGCAACACAACAATGCGATCATGAAAAATTTCATCATTTTGCTTGTAACTCCGCGACTAAGGGCAAGATGGTCTCACGCAGGTTCTGCGGCGTGACCGCACCGACCAGCTTGTAGGCGATCAAGCCTTTTTTGTCTATGACATAAGTTTCCGGCACCCCATAGACACCGTAATCAAAACCTACTTTACCGTCGGCATCGGCAATGGTCAGCGCGTAGGGATCACCCGCCTGACGCAAAGTGCTCTCGCCGTCTTCACGTTTGTCTTTATAGTCCAGACCGACGATAGGCACGATGTTTTGCCGCGACAACTCCATCAGCACCGGATGCTCATCTTTGCACGCGCCGCACCACGAAGCCCACACATTGAACAACCAGACCTTTCCTTGCATCTCTTGCGGGGAAAAATGTTTGCTCGCGTCATACAAATTCGGCAACTCGAATGCGGGAGCGGCTTTTCCTATCAGGGGTGACGGGACTTCACGCGGGTCTTTACCCTGCTGGACAGAATCGTTGACATTGGACAGACTCTTGAACAGGAACGCCGCCAGGATAATGAAAGCGAGCAATGGCAGTATGAAGCGCGTCATGATGCAAGTCCTTCTGACGGAGAGCTAACGACAGCCGGCACGGCCTGTGCGGCGGCGGATTTTTTGCTGTGGATGCGATAACGCTTATCGGAGATCGCCAGCACGCCACCCATCGCCATCAGCAGACAACCGAACCATATCCAGTCCACAAACGGCTTGATGTATACCCGCACTGCCCAAGCCCCTTCCGATTCGGGGATAGGCTCGCCCAGGGATACATACAGATCCCGGAACAATCCGACATTGATCGCGGCTTCCGTGAGCGGCATGCCAGACACGTTGTACTGACGTTTTTCCGGCAACAACTCGGTGACAAATTGCCCGTTCTTGCTCACACTGACACGGCCTGTGCCCGCCACATAATTAGGTCCTGTGGTTTCCGTCACACCGTAAAAGCGGAATTCATAACCGCCCGCCTGCACGGTATCGCCGACATTCATGCGCACATCGCGCTCGGTCTCGTAACCCTTGACCAGCGTCACGCCGATGATAAACACCGCCACGCCCAGATGCGCCAATTGCATACCATAGTAACTACGGCTTTGCCCGCGCACCCGCTGCATGAACGCGCCTTCACCCGCCAGCCGCTGACGCAGACTGATGACCAGCGAGGCGATCACCCAGAATGCCATCATCAATCCCAGCGCGACCATCGGTGTCCAGTTGCCCAGGATCAGCGGCAACAACAGCGCAACGATGATCGCGGAAAAGAACCCCCAGCGCACACGGCTTGCCAGATCCGGCACAGACATTTTTTTCCAGCGTGCCAGCGGCCCCAGACCCATCATCAAGATCATCGGCACCATCAGCGGCACGAACACGGCCTGGAAATACGGCGGGCCGACGGACAGCTTGCCGTAACCCAGCGCGTCCATGAACAAGGGATAAAGTGTGCCGATGAACACCGAAGCCGAAGCCACAGTGAGCAGCACATTATTCGACAATAGCAACGATTCGCGCGACAGCAGATCGAACTTACCACCCAGCCCGATCTTGGGCGCGCGCCAGGCGAACAGCAGCAGCGATGCACCGATGACCAGCACCAGGAAGCTCAGGATGAAGATTCCGCGTTTGGGATCGGCGGCAAACGAATGCACCGAAGTCAACACACCGGAGCGCACCAGGAACGTACCCAGCAGGCTCAGTGAGAAGGCGGCGATCGCCAGCAACACCGTCCAACTCTTGAACGCGCCGCGTTTTTCGGTGACGGCGAGCGAATGGATCAATGCCGTACCGACCAGCCACGGCATGAAGGATGCGTTCTCGACCGGATCCCAGAACCACCAACCGCCCCAACCCAACTCGTAATACGCCCAGCCGCTACCGAGCGCGATGCCGATGGTCATGAACGTCCATGCCACGGTCGTCCAAGGACGAGACCAGCGCGCCCAAGTCGCGTCTAATTTCCCGCCGATCAATGCGGCGATAGCGAACGAGAACGCGACCGAGAATCCCACATAGCCCATGTACAACATCGGAGGATGGATCACCAGGCCGGGGTCTTGCAACAATGGATTCAGGTCGCGTCCATCCGCGGCGGCGGGCAACAGACGTGTGAACGGGCTGGACGTGAGCAACATGAACAGCAGAAAACCTACAGCGACCAAACCCATCACACCGAGTACACGCGCCACCATCTCTTCCGGCAAGTGTTTGCTGAACGTCGCAACGGCAGCGGTCCAGATCGACA
>JABEVF010000004.1 GCA_013043965.1 Gallionella sp.
GTAACAGGCAGTAAAGAAATGCATATTTTTTAAGTAATCCGTGGGAAATAGCTTAATTTTTAAGCGTATTTCAGCAAAAATAGTTTTGCAAGAAGCTCTTTTGAAATGTGTTTTGCTTTATCAAAATCAACTCCATTAGGTCGAATATTTCCACCAGAAATAAATGGGATTCCTTGTTCCACATATTTTGGGCTGAAATGCGGTCCGTCCTTCACAGACCATGTGAGTTCACCCAACTTGCACCATCCCCATCCTTCCGGCAGTTCAGGTAAACCAGCCAATTCTTCGATGGTGAGTGGCGGCAGAGGTTTTTGGGCTTTGGGTTTGCTGCCTTGTTTGCCGGAGGCTTCCCAGTCGGCGAATTGTTGCTGGTAGCTTTGCTCGCGCTCTTGCTGGATGCGTGCCCGCAAGGCAGCGGCGGTTTCGAGATTGCCCTGATTTTCTGCGCGCCACTGCGTAGTTAGCTTGCCCTCGAAGGCGTGTTTCAGCAGGGCCTGGCGATACACCTTGAGCTGCGCTTGGGCTGTCTTCAGGTTTTCGATGCCCTTGTCAAGCTCTGAAAACAGCTCTTCAATTTTGGCAACGATGCGATGTTGTTCGTTGATCGGTGGTAGCGAGACAGTCTCATCATAGGCATGATTCCTGTTCAAGCCAGGTATGGCTGTAGACGCTTCAAGCTTCGCTAAATTTAGTGATCTGAATAAATAATATGAAAACTTCAAACAGAGGATTTTGTCATCACGTACGTAGTAGGTGGTGTCAATCGGCCAGAGATTTTCTGTTGAGTAACTTACTGAGCCTGCTGCCCCTTTTCGGCCAACAATTATCGCTGGTCCTTCAATCAGGAATTGATCGTGCATCCCAACAATGCCACTTGAACCGTAAACCGGGTATTTTCCAGCCGAAGCCCTTGAGCCCTTGATCAGCGACTTTCCATACTCAAAAGAATATAAATCGCCTAGTCGTGTTGAAACCCAGCCTATAGGTAAATCGTTTGTTACCTTACTCATCACGCCACCAGCACTTCATTCAATTCATCCATCAACGTATCCATCTTGGCACCGAATAGTTGATACATCTTGCCCAATCCGCCTTGTCCGTCAAACGGAGTCATGTCCAGATCGTCGCGCTCGATGTGGAAAGAGTTGGCTACGTGGTCGCGCACCATGCGTAACCACTCCATTTGCTCTTCGTTGAATTTTTCGCTGCCGCCTGAGTGATGCTTCATGATCCAGTTCTGGAAGTTGCGGCGCACGGTTTCGTCGAAGGTGGAAAGTTTGGCATCCATGCCACACACGCGGCGAATGAGCGCCACCAAGGCGGCTAGCTCTTTCTCCGGCTGTGCGCCTTTGTAGTCATCCAACTGGCGGTAGGCTTGCCACACATACAAGGGGGCGAGCTTGGGTTTGTCTGCCTTGAGCTTGTCCATCACCTGGCGGATGAGGTCAAAGCTGAGTTCGCGCCTTCTATACGGCTGGCTGAAGAAGATGGTGAGCGCCTCAATATTGTTCTGGTTCGTTCTAAGGTAATCGGCAAATTCATCGATGATGGCTTGTGCATTGCCTGCGGCCTCTTTGGCCCAGCCGGCTTGCAACACCCGGTCGATGTTGTCGTGGTCGATAGTTTGTTCCTTGTCACGGCGAATGGTTTCGATGAGTTCGACCAGTTCGCCGTTCAGCACCTTCGCGACCTCACCCACTAATTGCTGCTGCGCAAGTTCGCGCTGCGCGTCGCCAGGATCGCTGCCAACGGGCAGTCTGGCGATTTCCAGCGCGCGGGCTTCGATATTGTCGGCATCGATCGCGCCGAACAGCTTGGCGACGAGCTGGTTCAACTCCAGCCCTCCGGCAGCTTGCCTAATCTGGCGCTGGTCGTCGGCATCCAGTTGCTTGTTAAGCCGCGCCAGACGTCCGGCGAGCGAGCTGACCGTGTCTTCATCGGTTGCGCCCATCATCACTTGCATGGCCAGATCCTTGAGCGGCACGGTGGGTTTGGTGATGAGCGGCTGGCTGGCGGTCTTTAGCGATTTGGTAACGCCTATGGCATCGACGATGACGTAGTGGGTCTTGGCGCTGACGGCGGAGGGGGTGACCTTTTTCAGGTCATCCATGTCCAGTGTGCGCGTGCCGCGGCCCTTCATCTGCTCGAAGTAGTTGCGGCTTTTTACGTCACGCATGAAAAGCAGGCATTCCAGCGGCTTCACGTCGGTGCCGGTGGCGATCATGTCCACGGTGACGGCGATGCGCGGGTAATAGTCATTGCGGAACTGCGCCAGCACCGACTTGGGGTCTTCCTCGATCTTGTAGGTGAGTTTTTTGCAGAAGGCGTTGCCCTCGCCGAACTCTTCGCGCACTGTCTGGATGATGTCGTCGGCGTGGCTGTCGGTCTTGGCAAAGATCAGGGTCTTTGGCACTTCTTTGCGACCAGGGAATATCTCCGGCAGCTTGTCACAGAAGGTGCGGATGACGGTACGGATCTGGTCTGGGTTGACGATGTTGCGGTCAAGCTGGGTAGAGGAATAGGACTCATCTTCGTCCTGCTGCTCCCAGCGTTTCTTGCGGGTGAGCTTTTCGCGGCGCTCGACCTGCTGCTTGGCGGCGATCTGCGCACCTTGCTGGGTGATCTGGGTTTCGATTACATAGACTTCATTGCCAACGTTGACGCCATCGGCCACGGCTTTCTCGTGACTGTAGTCGCTGACCACGTTCTTCTTGAAGAAGCCGTAGGTGCGGTTGTCAGGCGTGGCCGTCAGACCTATCAGGCTGGCATCAAAATAGTCGATCACCTGTTGCCACAGGTTGTAGATGGAGCGGTGGCATTCGTCGATAAAGATGAAGTCGAAAAACTCCGGCGGGACTTTTTCGTTGTAGACCACAGGCATCGGCGCTTTCGGCTGCGCCATTTCTGCCGGGTTGATCTCTTCGACGGCATCGTCGAGGGGCGTGTCTTTGAGGATGGAATACAGGCGCTGGATGGTGCTGATGCACACCTGGCTGTCCTTGGCGACAAACGAGGACTTGAGCCGTTGCACGTTGTATAGCTCGGTGAATTTGCGATTATCGTCCAAGGGAACGAAAGACATCATTTCCTGCTCGGCTTGTTCACCGAGGTTCTTGGTATCCACCAGGAACAGGATGCGCTTGCCGTGCGCGTATTTGAGCAGGCGATATATGGAGGTAATGGCTGTGTAAGTCTTGCCCGCGCCGGTCGCCATCTGGATCAGGGCGCGCGGACGATCTGCCTTGAAGGATTCTTCGAGATTGGTGATGGCAATTTCCTGGCAATCGCGCAGGCGCAATTCCTTGGCGGGCAGATGGTTCGGGTTCAGCGGCGGTATATGGTGCAGGCTTTCGCGCAGGCTGGGGCCTTGAGACAGCCATTCTTTGAGCGTTTCCGGTCGATGGAAGCTGAAGACCTCGCGCGAACGCGGTTTGGGGTCACGGCCATCGGTGAAACGGGTGATGATTCCCGTGCTTTCGTACAGGAAGGGCAACGGCTCCTTGTTGTTGACCCATTTGAGCTTGGCGGCGGCATATCCGCCAGTTTGCTCTTCGACCTCGGTGATTTTGTGCGCGAGATCCTCTTTCTTGGCCTCGATCACTCCAACAGCCTTTTTATCAACGAACAGAACGTAGTCTGCAGGGCCGATGTCGGTGTAATACTCCCGTACTGCCTGACCCAGCCCGACATTCAGGTCGATCTTCTTGGCTGACTGCACAATCCAACCCGCCTGCTTGAGCAGCGCGTCGATGTTGTCGCGGGCTTTTTGTTCGGGGTTCTGGTTCTCGGTCATCGCTAAAGCAACTTATGCCAAAACAGGCTTAGCGCGAATGATATAAGAAGCAAGGACGTGAAGGGAAAGCAATTGAATATGAATGGCAATCAGAACCTAAGAAGTTCTGAAGGTTCGACTCCCAGTGCATCTGCCAATCTACAAATGTTCACAATCGCAATGTTGCGTTGCCCGCGCTCCACACCGCCTAAGTAGCTTCGAGCAAGTCCACTCTCAAGAGCAAGATGTTCTTGAGACCATTCACGCGTCTTTCGCAATTCGACCAGCCGAGAGCCAAACAACACCCGAGGGTCTTTTTTGCTGATTTTAGTTTGCCTAGCCATAGAAACATGCTATGGCTTTGATTACTATCGGGCCACGCTCTATGAGTGACAATTGTGACTTTGTGCGGTAGAGTCATCGTCGTTCGAATCTCCGATTCTTGTTTTCGCTTCCAGATGAGAACTAAGTACAGAATGAGGATACAGGCAATGGAACAGAGCGATCTCCTGCAGCTAAAGAGCGAGGTATTAGATCAAGGGCCAGAAGCTGCGTTACCCTGCAATTTGTCCGACAAATGGTTAGGTATGCTTGCACGAGATATTGAGATGTTGCAGGAAGAAACCGAAAGCGACCATAGCTACCTCAGTGCGCCGTTAGCCATCATTATCCAACTCTTGTTAGGAAAGTCTGGGCAGAGAGAAGGTTCATTTTTGGAAGAAGAACTATTCGAATACTTACAGTATCTGCAAATTGAAATTGCGCTCGAGATAGCGCGCCGTAGCGTTGATCTAGACGTTGTGCCAGCGACAATGGAAACGATTCTTACGAACCGGGTCGCTTAGGGGCATTCGCAGGCTGTCTCTGAAGATTGTTGTCGGGCGTAGCAATTATCCAGGTCAAGCTAATATTGAAGAACTCACACGGGGTCGAGTGATGATATGAGTAACGACAAAACGTTGGAACAGCACCTAGGTGCAATAATCGCCGATTTGGAGAAGCACCCCAATATCTGGGGGGCAGCTCCAGTGGAGGCAGAACCTCAGAAGTGGTTAGAGGCATGGCAAGTTTTTAAGGTTGTCAAATCCAATGGTTTTGAAGATCGCTTCGGCCTTCATTTTGTTGGTCGGAATAGCATCGAAGTCAATGGCGCAGTTTCAAGCAAGATTGAATCCTTCGATTCAGTGACGATGCGTGGCATTACCCGCAGCGGTCGAATATACCAACTACTTGGCCTGCCAGGATTCTGTGACGATGCCCAGTACGTATTTAGCAACTGGTGTCGAATCAACAAAGTCGAGGCTGAAGATGCCACTGTAGAGTTTATTCGGCATTACAGCATCTCTTTGGAGAGTCTGAACAAATTGACGGGATGATTGGGACACGGGAATGTAATGACGCCGCCATTGGGCCAGCCTTTATTCTGCGGCAGTTATTTATCAAAGCCGACAACCACCTCCAAAAAATGCGCTGCGTAGCGTGATAGCTTAGCCTGCCCGACCCCCGTGATTTGACTGAACTCGTCAGTGGTATGAGGACGCTGATTGAGAATTTCCAATAAAGTACTGTCGTGAAAAATCACGTAAGGTGGAACCCCTTGTTCGCGCGCAAGTTCGGTACGTTTGGCCTTGAGGGCAAGCCACAAGGGATCGTCGTTGGCCCCAGCGAAGGCCTCGCGCAGGCGCGAACCGCGTTCGGCTTTGCTGGATTTGCGCTTGGCCGGCTCGGCATCGCGGCGCAACCAGACTTCCTGCAACCCCTTCAGCACGGGGCGTGCGGCTTCGGTAAGCTTCAATCCGCCGTAGCCTTCGATATCCACGTTGATGAATCCGGCGGCGACGAGCTGGCGGTAGACGCTGCTCCATTGTTGCTGTGCCAGGTCCTTGCCAATGCCGAACGTAGAAAGTTGCTGGTGGTTGAACTGCTCGACCTTGGGCGAGAGCTTGCCCAGCAGCACATCGATCAGGTGCACGACACCGAAGCGCTGCCCGGTGCGGTATACGCAGGACAGCGCCATCTGCGCGGCCTTGGTGGCGTCCCAAGTGTCAACGGGGGACAGGCAGTTGTCACACTCGCAGCAAGCGCCGGGATGCTCTTCGCCAAAATAGCGCAGAATGGTCTGGTGGCGGCAGGCGGTGGATTCGCAGAAGCCGAGCAGTGCATCCAGTTTCTGCAGTTCGACGCGCTTGCGCTCTTCAGGTGCATCGCCGGACAAGAGCATCTGGCGCATGGACACGACGTCGCCGAGGCCGTAGGCCATCCACGCATTCGCGGGCAGGCCGTCACGCCCTGCGCGACCCGTTTCCTGATAGTAGCCTTCCATACTCTTGGGCAGATCGAGGTGGGCAACAAAGCGCACGTTGGGCTTGTCTATGCCCATGCCGAAGGCGACGGTGGCAACCATGATCACGCCTTCCTCGCGCAGAAATTTTTTCTGATTTTTGCTGCGCACCGCGGCATCCAGTCCAGCGTGGTATGGCAAAGCATCCCAGCCCTGCTCCTTGAGCCACGCAGCGGTCTCTTCGACCTTCTTGCGCGACAGGCAATACACGATCCCTGCGTCGTCGGGGTGTTCGGTTTCGAGGAAGGTCTGCAGTTGTTTGCGGGCGTTGTCCTTGAGCGTGACGCGGTAGCGGATGTTGGGGCGGTCGAAGCTGGAGACGAATTGTTTTGCCTGTTCCAGCGACAAGCGCTCGACGATCTCGCTCCGCGTCGGCGCGTCGGCGGTTGCAGTCAGTGCGATGCGGGGCACGCGGGGAAAGCGCTCGTGCAATACAGTCAACGCACGATACTCAGGGCGGAAATCATGCCCCCACTGGGATACGCAATGGGCCTCGTCTATGGCGAACAGCGATATGCCGTTCTCTTTATCCAAGCGCTCCAGCAGACTCAGAAAACCTTCGGTCATCAGCCGCTCGGGAGCGACATACAACAGCTTCAGTTCGCCGCGATTAATCTGCCGGTACACCTCTCGCGCCGCATCCGCATCGAGACTGGAGTTCAAGAACGCGGCCTGCACGCCTAACTGCTTCAGCGCATCAACTTGATCCTGCATCAGTGCGATCAGCGGCGAGATAACAACGGCACATCCGGGGTGGAGCAGTGCAGGTACTTGGTAACATAAACTTTTTCCCCCGCCAGTCGGCATCAACACCAGCGCATCACAGCCGCCGACGACGTGGTCGATGATCTCGGCCTGTGCACCGCGGAAGGAGGGGTAGCCGAACACGTTGCGCAAAACGTTCAGAGTGCTGGTTGTGGTTGACATGGAATCTGGGCTAATTTTGGGGAGGATGGCTTCGCACGCTAGTGCTTCGCAGTCCCTCGAAGGATAGGAAA
>JABEVF010000065.1 GCA_013043965.1 Gallionella sp.
GAAATCCATTAAACTGAACTTCCAAAACCAAACCAACCCACATTATCAAATCACCCAGATCGTGGCCGCTTCAGGCTCATACCTGAATTGGAAAATACTGCGGGTAAAAAATAATGCCATTTGAGTTTTTCATAATCTTGTGCATGATGTGCGCTAGACAGAATAATCATCGCCCGGGCATACGACACCACCCTTACTGCAACATTACAGAACATAGAATTATGCGCGTATTACTCATCGAAGATGACACGATCCTGGCGGATGCTTTGATACGCGCCCTGCGTCAGGGAGACTACGCGGTGGACTGGGCGAACGACGGGCTGGATGCCGATCATATGCTGATCAGTTCGTACTGCGACCTGGTCATCCTGGATCTTAGCCTGCCCAAGATAGATGGTTTCGAGATACTGGCCCGCCTGCGCCGGCGTGGCAGCAAAGTGCCGGTACTCATATTGACAGCGCGCGATGCGATGGAAAGCCGGGTCACCGGGTTGGACATGGGCGCGGACGACTATCTCACCAAACCCTTCGATTTGCGGGAGCTGGAAGCCCGTGTGCGGGCGTTGATCCGGCGCGGACAGTCCGGTATGGGCGCGCAACTCAAGTGCGGAAAATTGACTCTTGATACAGTGGGGCGGCAGGCGTCGTTGGCCGATGTGTTGATCGATTTTTCCGCTCGGGAGTTGTGTGTCCTGGAAACCTTGATGTTGCGCGCCGGTAAAGTGGTCGGCAAGGATCTGCTGGGCGAGCAGCTGTCCACTTCTGGCGAGGAGCTGAGCAGCAATGCCATCGAGGTTTACGTGCATCGTTTGCGCAGAAAACTCGACGGGGGCGATGTCAACATCCGCACGCTGCGCGGCCTGGGCTACATGCTGGAGAAACAATGAGGCTCTGCAGGTTTCGAGCTGATTCCGACTCGTTGCGCCAGCAACTGCTGAAGTGGTTGCTGATCCCGATGGTGATCCTGTTGTTGCTCAATATCGCGCTGGTCTATAAATTCGGCCATGACAGCGCGAACCGCAGGCATGACCGATTCCTGTTGGATGCCAGCAAAATATTGCTCGATCAGTTGTACGCCAATGCGGGCCGCGTGGAGTTTGATATTCATAGCGGCGCGCTGAACGTGCTGAACAGGGATAAAGCGGATCAGGTGTATTACTCCATCAGCGACCCCGGCCGGAAATATCAGTTCGGCTCTCCCGACCTGCCAGCTCCGCCGGAAAAGCCCGGCGCGACCCCGCTCTATTACCTGGCCAATTATGCCGGCCATCCGGTACGTATGATGGCGGCCGTTTTGCCGGACTCCGGAGTGCCCGGCGGCCAGGTCGTGGTGATGGTGGCAAAGACCCTGGCGCTATACCATGAGCGCTCGCAGGAATGGGTATGGCGCGTGCTGCCCACACAGTTCTTGCTGGTCGTGTTCATGGGCATCATGGTGTGGTGGGGCGTGGGGCGCGGTTTGCGCCCGCTGGTGCAGATGCGCGACGAAGTCGCCAGCCGCTCGTCCCAGGATCTGAGGCCGCTGGAAGAACACAAAGTGGTCGCCGAAGTGCGGCCATTGATACGCGGCTTCAATAACTTGCTGGGCAGGCTCGAAGAGTCCCTCGCACAGCAAAAACGCTTTATCGCCGATGCGGCCCATCAGTTGCATACGCCTATCGCCGGGCTCAAGGCCCAGGCCGAGTTGGCGCTGCAACTCGATGATCCCGCCGAGACTCGCCACTCGTTGCAACAGATGCACACTGCAACGGTACAAACCGCGCATTTGGTGCGGCAGCTGCTGGCCCTGTCGCGCGCCGAACCGGAGGCGCAAAAGCACGACTTCGCGTCACAGCTGGATTGGGTCGCGCTGGTCAAGCAGACCACAACGCATTGGGTGCAAACCGCGTTGCAAAAGAATATCGATTTGGGTTTCGAGGCATCGGACGCAACTTTTGCGATGCCGGGCAATGAATTTTTGCTGGTCGAGATGCTGAACAACGTCATCGACAATGCAATGCGCTACACCCCGGATAACGGGCGGGTGACCGTCCGTATCATGCGCGGGTCCGACCGGCTGGTTGTTGAAGTGGAAGACAACGGAGCGGGTATTCCGGAAGACCAGCGCGAGCGTGTATTCGAGCGTTTCTACCGGGTGCTGGGCAGCAATCAGACCGGCTGCGGGCTAGGCTTGGCTATTGTGCGGGAGATCGCGGCGCGCCACGGCGGAGAGGTGGTGATACAAAAGGGCGCGGGTGGCATCGGCACGCTGGTTAAGCTCGGCTTCCCGATACGAAAAAGGGAAGCTACCGCGTAGCTTCCCCAGTGCCGTGCCCGGTTCTAAAACGACTTAATCATCCCAGTTTGGATAGTTGGGGATGTTTACGGTATCGGAATCGAACACGCCCTTCGCCGCTTGCGTGTGGCAAGCGTTGCACTGGCTGAGCGATTTCACATCCTTGTTGCCTTTGATCATCTTTTCCGGGATGTTTTGATGGACACGGGAAATGTAACGCAACTCGGTGATGCGCAGCGGTGCCGGACCTTTCTCGGTGGCGACGGCGATCTTGCGGGAACGTTTGTACCATGAGGTTTCCGCCGCATTGTTCACCGCATAGTCGAGTATCGCTACGCGTGTTGCCGGATCGAGTTCGGCGTTGACACCGAAGTGTTTTTGCAACGCATCGGCGGTCAGCAACTGCTCCCACGATTTTGCCGGCAGCAAGCCGGGCTGGTAGGCAAAGTGGCAATCGCCGCATTCCTTCGCGTACTGCTTATCCGTGACGGGCTTTACGCCTTTCATGCGATTAAAACTCAACAGCCATTCGCCCATCGAGTCTTCGGCGTATGCGGCGGAAGCGAACAAAATGGCACCGATCATCAATGCAGCGATTTTAAATTTATTCAACATTGTGCCACTCCTTACCAAGTCAATTTAACCGCAACTGCCATCATCACCCCACCCAGTTCCGCCATGCCCGCATGGCTGGTCGGGACGGACGAATTCGCCGACTTGTTGACCGCATACATCATCAACAATGCGCCCGCGCCACCCAGCATGGCGTGCAGGTTGTCGGGGTCGGTAAAGCCGTCTTCCAGGTGGAAGTCGTTCCAGTGGGTGATCAAACCGGACGTCACGGCGGCGGCGGCCATCGCGGCAGCGGCTTCGCCGAGTCTTGCGTGCGTGCCGTTAGTTTGGCGCGGGGGTTGTTGCCCCGGTGGCGGGCAGTTGGCTTCGCAGCCGCTATCCGGCGCAGTCAACGCGGTCAAACCGACCAACGCGATCGTGGTCAGCCCCAAGTACTGGTGCAGCTTGTCGGCGGAAAACAGCGGCGGCTCAAACTCGGTTGACGGCGATGCGCTGGTGACGCTGACCGGAAGATTGGCACTGGCCGGGTCATTCGAGGCCAGAATGAACGAGTGCGCGGCCTTGCTTTCGATGGGCAGGCTCAGGTTCAACGCCGTGTCTTCGGCATGCGCCATTCCCGATGCGGCCAGTATGCCCAGCCCGAGCAGCGTTCTCTTTAATTTGATACTACTTTTCATTGCCATATTCCACTCCTTGGTTGATTGACTAATAGCGACACTTGAAACACTTTGTTTGCCGATACCGCGCTAGCGCAAATACCAGAATGCGAATACCACAACAGCCACCAGCATGATGAGGGCGATCGCGGGATAGGCCGACTCGATAGCGTGGTCTGGATGGGCCAGTTTATGGCCGTGCAGCATCGCAGGCACCAGTTTCTCCTTGTGCAACACGCTGCTGATGAATACCCCGACCAGATGTAAACCGATCACCACCAACATGGCGTTGGTGGCGTAGCCGTGCAGGGTGACCACCGCATCGCTCGCGTCGTCCTGCAACAGCATGATCCCGGTGATGCTCAGGCTCAGACCCAGACCGAGCAACAGCCAGATCGCGATGCTGCCCAGCGGGTTGTGGCCGGTGAAATGGGCAGCCTGCCCGCGCAACAAGTCGCGCAGGTAAGCAATGACTTCACCGGGTTTGAACAGGAAAGAGCTAAATCTTGCGTGGCGAGTGCCGACAAACCCCCACAGCACCCTGAACACGATCAGGCCCAACAAAATAAAACCGCAGAGTATGTGGATATCGCGGTGCTTCTCCGACTCGGCGGTGAGATATGCCCCCAGGAAGGACAGGGCTTGCAGCCAATGGAAGGTGCGCGTGGGTGCGTCCCAAACTAAGATTTTTTGCAACATGGCAGGAGCTTTCCGGTTAGTGGCATTCGAGCGTGAACGCCGGTTCTTTTACATCGAAATGGCGGCTGACGGTCCGGGGTTTATTTGCTGCCGACGCCCATCAGATAGGTCATCACATCGCCTTTTTCCTGGGCGCTGCACTCGCGTTCCAGCACGTCGTTGCAGTTGCGCTTGAACCATTTCGCCACCTTGGCCGCATCGGTGAAACGCCCGGGATTGGCGGCCGGGGCCATGGGCTTGATGATTTTCTCGGTCTTGGCGTGCTTGCCCTGCGCGGCGGGATTGTCGGTGTGGCAGGAGGCGCAGCTCC